>CAYSXA010000026.1:0-21760 GCA_964435005.1 uncultured Anaerolineaceae bacterium
TATACCAGCAAAGGCAAAAAAAGGTTCAAAACTTAGAGATGGCAACAAGATATGTTTCAGTTCTACGGCAAACAAGCTAAAAGTCAACCTCCTCAGCGTCCGGCCAGCGCATGCGGCGGTAGGACTCATACCGGGCGGGATGAATGTTGCCCGCCTCCACCGCCGCGCGCACGGCGCACCCCGGCTCGTGGTCGTGGGTGCAATCGGAGAACTGACACTGCGCCACCAGGTCGCGCATCTCCGGGAAGTAACCGTCCAGTTCCTCCGGTTCGATGTCCCATAGCGCAAGCGCCTTCAGGCCAGGTGTGTCGGCCACATAGCCGCCACCTTCCAGCGGGAACATCTGGCGCACCACGGTGGTATGTCGCCCTTTGCGCGTGGCGCGGCTGACCTCGCGCACCGCCAGCCCCAACCCCGGCTGCACCGCATTGAGCAGGCTGGACTTGCCCACCCCGGACGGGCCCATGAGCACAGACACCTTGCCACGCAGGTGCTCCCGCAGCGCAACCACTCCCTGACCGGTTTTCGCCGAGGCGTACAGCACCAGATAGCCAATATCTTCATACAGACCGAAGATCTCCCGTGCCGCCTCCTCACCGATCAGATCAACCTTGTTCGCCACAATCAAGGCCGGCACTTCTTGCCTTTCTGTGATGATCAGAAAACGATCTAACATTCGCAGGTGCGGTTCGGGCTGCGCACAGGCAAACACCATCACCGCCTGATCAGGATTGGCGATGATCACCTGCTCATACTCCCCACGCGGCGTGGGCGCCAGGCGGGAGATCTTGCGCACGCGCGGCTCTACCTCCTCAATCATCCCCTGAATGGAAGGATCGCCTTGTACCGGCGAGACCCGCACCCAGTCACCGACCGCAACCACGTCGCTGCGACGCGGGCCACGCTTCAGTCGTCCGCGCATGCGACAGGTCAGTGTGCCCTGATCAGTTTCCACAGTGAAAAAACCCGATTGATATCGAATCACACGTCCCCGGAGAACATCTTTACTCATAGTTTCCCTTCGCCAACCCCGTTTACGGATCAGCAACGTACAAACGGATCACGTTTCATTGGATACTGTGACCAGCAAGCCCCTACGGCACCGGTGTTTCTGTGACTTCAGGCGTAGGCGTCTTGGTCACACCAATTTCCGATTCCCACGGATAGCGCACCCGCGGTCGCCCATAGAAATAGGCCTCCACCACGCGGCGGAAAACCGGCGCGGCATAGTCCGCACCCTCGCCAGCGTTCTCCAGCACCACAACTACAGCGATGTCTGGCTTATCCTCGCGCCCGGCGTCCGTGAAGCCTACAAACCAGGCATGGGGCTCGCGGAAACCGTCCACCGAGGCCGTACCCGTCTTGCCGTACACAGGGATCTGCATTCCCAGGAAGCGATAGTACGCCGTCCCCCGCCGGTTGGTCACCACCCAGCGCATCGCTTCGCGGATGGCAGCCAGGTTCTCTGGGCTGACCGGCAGCGTGCCGCGCACTTCCGGCTGAAACTCCAGGATCGGGTTGCCGTCGATGTCCACCACACGCTCCACGAGCGATGGCCGGTACAGCGTGCCACCATTGCCAATGGCGGCGATCCAATCCGCCATCTGCAGCGGCGTGACCAGCAGAGCGCCCTGTCCAATGGCCTGATTCACCGCATCAACGGCGTTCGTCGGCTCCGGCACCTGACCCTCCGCCTCGCCAATCTCAATCCCTGTGGCCTGTCCCAGACCAAAGGCGTGCGCCATATCCGTCACGGCGGAGACCAGTCCCTGGTTGTAAAGATCCAGCCCGATGTGCCAGAAGAAGGGGTTGCACGAGCGCATCAATCCTTCCTGGAGTGTGAGGTGGCCGCTGGGCGGCGTTTCGCCATCTTGTAAGTAATGATCGTAAGTCCAGTCGTTCAGCGTCAGGCCCTGCAATTCACGGAAGAAATAACCACAATCATAGGTGGTCTGTGGGGTATACAGACCACTCTCCAGCGCCGCCGCCATGGTAATGATCTTGAACGTCGAGCCGGGTGGATACTGCCCCTGCGTGGCGCGGTCGAGCAACGGCAGATTGCCCGACCCAAAGAGCAGATTGAGCAGGTAGGAACTGTTGTAGTTCAGCGGTTGAAAGGCGTTCGGATCGAAGCCAGGACGGGAAACCAGCGCCAGCACGCGCCCGGTGTCGCGCTCCAGCACCACGATCGCGCCGGCGAACTCTTGCATGGCGGCCTCAGCCTGCGCCTGCAGGTCATAGTCCAGGGTGGATACAATGTCGGCGGCAGGCTGCGCGCCGGTTTCGGCCAGCTTCTCCAGCACCTGACCGTCCGGCGAGATCAGGTAAAGCGCACCACCGTTCCGCCCAGCCAGATAAGGTTCGCCCCAGCGCTCTAACCCCATGCGGCCGACGTACTGATCAATGCGGTACCCCTGACGCTGGTACTCCTCCGCCTCTTCGGCCTGGATGGCGCTCACATAGCCCACCGCATGAGCAGCCACCCCCGCCCCATAGTAGTAGCGCGCATGGAACGGGCGGATGACTACCCCGCTGTAGTTGTACAGCCGGTTGCCGCGCGCCTGCACCGCGTCGGCGGTCGTCTCACCGATCGGCAGATACCAGTCCGGCTGGTACTTCTCCATCTGAGATCGAATGGTATCCGGCCGGATGCCGGTCAGCCGCCAGATTTCGGTGAGCAGGTCTTCCTCCTGCTCCGGATCCACCTGGCCAGGGATCAAACCGATAGAAAGCGCATCCGTCTCGGCGACCAACGGTTGCCCATTGCGGTCATAGATATTGCCCCGCGCGGGCACTTTGTAGTCCATGTACAACGTCTTTCCACCCACCAGATCAGGCAGCACCAGCGCCTCATCCCATTGCACCCGCCAGGCGCCGTCCTCCAGCGTGAGGTGCATGGTCACCTCACGGACAATTTCATCCAGCAACGCGGTGTGCCACGTCACACGGTAGGCCACTTCGGCGGTTTTCGACTTGACCAGCGCAGAGAGGATGGTGTAGTCCAGCGATTGCACACCAGCCACAGCCATCGCCTGACGATAGCGATCAGTGAACGCTTCCCCGTCAATCGCATCCTGACTGATCGGGGTCAGCATACGATACATGGCCGCGTAGTCGTCCACCTTCCAGGCGTCCAGGTAAGCCCGTGCAGCGGCTTCAGCGTCCGGCACGCGGGTGACTTCCACCTGAGGGTTGGGCAAGGTGGCTGTGAGGTCAGGCGCAGTGGGCGAGAGTGAAGCCGTCTCAGGGGACGGCGTCCCCGGACGGCAGGCGCTCAGGATCAACAGCGCCAGCAGCCAGACCAGCCCCAATCGAACGAGGTTCCACTTCATGAACATGGAATCTCCGACGCTGAGAGCACTCTGGTGTACACCTGACATTCAAACGCCAGCGTACGCTGGCAGGCCAGGGGAAGGGCTTCGGGGACGAGAAGTCCCAGACGACGCAGGGCACGCATCAAATGGCATAACGGTAACCCAACCACGTTCGCGTAGCAGCCAGCGAGCCGCGCCACCGGGCGGAAGCCGTCATGCTGGATAGCATACCCACCCGCCTTGTCGAATGGATCCCCGCTGGCGATATAGGCGGCAATCTCGTCATCACTGTAATGCCGCATGGGCACCTGGGTGCATCCCAGCTCCTGGGCCAGCAAGCCTTCAGGCCAGCGCAGCACAGCGACACCAGTCAGCACCTGATGCGTTCGACCGCGCAACCGTTGCAGCATCGCCCAGGCCTCTTTCTCATCCGCCGGCTTGCCCAGAATGTCATTTCCATCCACCACAGCGGTGTCCGCCGCGATGACCACCGCGGCTTCCTGAAGCGACGCTGCCACCGCTCGTGCCTTGCTCTCCGCCAGACGCAACACATACTCCGTCGGCGCCTCACCAGGACGCGACGTTTCATCCACATCCGCGGTTTGCACCCGAAAAGGATGATCCATCAGCGACAGCAACCAGCGCCGTCGCGGCGAACCTGAAGCCAGTATCCATACCAGGGGAGCTTTCACAGTGCAGCTGATTCTAACACACTACAATCCTTGCCGCCGTCGGGGGGAAAATGCTATAATCAACCCACGCCCCAGTAGCTCAAGCGGAGAGAGCAGGAACCTCCTAAGTTCAAGATCCGGGTTCGAGTCCCGGCTGGGGCTTGGCGGAGAAATCTCGTAAATTTTGGTAGGTTTTTCACAAAAATTTTAACGAGATTTTAACGTTTCCCCCTTGCATTTTTCCTTACTTCGTGTATAATACAAGCACAGACGCTTGGGTGCCCCCCTCACTCAGGCGTCTGGCCTTTTAAGCGAAAATCCCTTTCGCAAAAGTCTTGCGTTTTCGTCAGCCGTATGGTATATTCAAATCGCCGGACGCTTGGGTGCCCCCCTCACTCAAGCGTCTGGCGTTTTTTATAGCTTGTGCAGGGCCACTCGCAGCCGTTCGACCTCTTCCAACGTGTTGTAGTGCACCGCACCGACCCGCACCATCCCCCCTCGTTCTTCCAAACCTAACCGCTCTGTGACCGCCAACGCATAGTAATTCCCATCCCAGGTGTAAATACCCTGCTGGTCGAGCGCGGCGGCCAGGTCGCGCGGGTGCCAGCCTTCCAGGGTGAAAGAGAAAGTCGGAACGCGCTCCTCCAGCGCCCGTGGATCGCGGATGCCATACAAACGCAGACCGGGGACATCGTCGAAGGCATCCAGTAACGCCCGGCTGAGTTCGTACTCATACGCGCGGATGGCCCACATCGCCTGTTTCAGAGACAGCGCGTCGCCGGCGTACCGCTCCGCCAGGCGATCAGCGTAGTGCTCGCCGAAGGTCGTCCCCACCCAGGCCAGGTACTCCAGCGCACCCAACAACCCGACAATGCCTTCATGGTTCTGCGTGCCGGTCTCGAATTTCCCCGGCGGGTCGTTCGGGGCAGGGCGCACTTTGTAGGCAGGCAATTCATCGAGCAAGTCATAACGTCCGTAGAGCACGCCCAGGTGAGGGCCAAAGAACTTATACGCGGAACACACCAGAAAATCACACCCCAAATGCTGCACGTCAATCGGGCCATGCGGGGCATATTGCACGGCATCCACGTACACCAGCGCGCCGACCTCGTGCGCCTGCGCAGTCATCTGACGCACCGGGTTGATTGTACCCAGCGCGTTCGAGGCATACCCCAACGCCACCAGGCGCGGACGCGCCTCCAGCGCACGGGCATAAGAATCCATGTCCAGCCGACCGCTCTCCGGGTCGAAGTCCACCCAGCGCACCGTACAACCACGCTCCTCGGCGATCAGCAACCAGGGGGCGATGTTTGCATCGTGATCCATGCGTGTGACCACCAGCGAATCGCCCGGCTGCAACCATTTCGCCAGCGAGCGGCTGATGTGCAGCGTGATGGTGGTCATGTTCGGGCCGAAGACGATCTCTTCCGGGCGCGCCGCGTTCAGAAAAGCCGCCGCCATGCGACGCGCTTCGTCCAGCAACGCATCCGATTCGCGGCTGGTGGCGAACGCACCGCCGTGGTTCGCGTTGCATTCTTTCATGTAAGTCGTCATCCGGTCGAGCACCGCCTGGGCGACCTGCGTGCCGCCGGGGTTGTCAAAAAAGACAGCCTCCCGGCGCAAAGCGGGAAATTGCTCACGGATGCGTCGTACATCAAGGGCCATAGTCTCCTCCTGCGGGGCTCTTGCGCCCATCTCCATTTTTCGCTACGATGGTAATGAAAGTGTATTGGAGAGGTGGTGCGATGTTCAAGAACATTTTACTTGCGGTGGACGGCTCGGAGCACGCGTTGCGTGCAGCCAGGGTGGCTGGCGAACTGGCGAGGACGTTGGGCGCCAGCCTGCGCGTGATCACCGCCTTCGACCCGGTACCGGCCTACCTCGGCGAACCGATGCTGCAACAGGCGATGGCCGAACGCATCGCCAAAGCCGAAGAGGTATTGGGAACCGCCCGGGAAGCCGTGGGCGAGATTCCCGGCGAACTGAAGACCGAGGTGCTCGAAGGCCCACCGGCAGAGGCCATTCTGGAAGTGGAGCGTACCCGGCATAACGATCTGATTGTTATGGGCACGCGGGGCCGCGGGCGGTTGACCGGCCTGTTGCTTGGCAGCCAAAGCCAGAAGGTGGTCGCGCATGCCAACTGTCCGGTGCTGCTCGTCCGCTGAGGGTCAGCGCGTCAGGGTAACGCGCATCACCCAGCGATCCACGCCGCCGAAGCGGTACTTGTAATCCTCATCGCCGCGCATGAAGTCATAGGCGCTGCGTCCGTGCTCAACCGCCCACTGAATCAGGTAGGCCAGCAACACCCACCCCGGCGAGAGCGCACGAAACTGCTGGTTCAGGCCGGAGTTGTACACCCAGATTCGATTGGCGAAGTCGAAGTTCAGATAACCCGCTGCCTTCTCACCGTTCACCTCCAGAAAAGCGAGTTGTAGCCAGCCAGCACGGAAGGCCGCGTGCACCGCCGCGCGCATCTGGGCGCGCATCGCCTCAGTGAGGAAAGCCTCTTTGACGGGATCGTAGGCCATCAATTGCAGGAACGCCTCGATTTCTGCATCCAGCGCGCTTTCGTCTTCCACGATGTACCAGCGCACCTGATTGCCATCCTGGATACGGCGCATCTTGCGGCGGATTTCGTGGCGCTGCTTCTTCTTCAGCGTCGCCAGATATTCTTCCCAGGATCCCGGCAGGGCAATCTGCGGCGCCGGCTGCAGGCGCTCCACCTGCACCTCCCAGTCCGCCGCAGCCGCCTGCTCCTGGAGCAGGGGAAGCGTGGGGGAATCCTCCAGGATGTTGCACAACTCCACAGCGGCGACATCAGGTGCATCAGGCCCCCTTAAATGAGCAAATACCGCGCGAAGAAACCGGGGTAAATCCTCCGGCGCGGCGATGAAATCCAGATAATCGGACACTTCCTTGCTACCCAGCAGCATGAGCACCGGCTGGTGAGCGGCGTTTTCCGTCACAAAACAGGGAGCGATCCCGCGCAACACACCCTGATCGTCACGTCCCAGCAGGATGTACAACTGACCGTGCGGCCACTCCCCACCTCCCAGCGTGCGCCACCAGGTAAACAGGTACTCATGCCGCAAAAACGGCACGAGGCTTGCACTGTGTTCCAGCAACGCGTTCCATTCTTCAGCTAGAGAAGCAAAGGCTTCGGTGGATTGGATGACTTCAATGTGCATAAGCGAGGGTTGCGAGTTACCTGGGTTTGAGTGATCGAGTTATGAGGTATGCAGTGCGAGGTATGTGGTGTCGAGTTGATGCGCGACGACTGCATTTTACCAGTATAATCATTCCCAGGACAGATGAACGTGGATATCCACCTGTTATCGATTGCGGAACCCCAGCCAGCCGGCGTATGGGCGGGTGAGGCACCGCGCCGCGCCGACCGCTGCCGCTCAGACGAGCGGCTGGTGGTGTTTCTTACCCTGGAAAGCACGGCACCCATCCCCGCGGACGCGGTACAGCAACTGACCGAACGCCTGGCCACCCTGTACTACCAGACCGGTGGCCCGGCGACCTCAGCCTTGCGCACCGCGGCGGAGAAGCTGAACCAGTACCTGCTCCAGCGCAACTTGCAGCAGAGCGGGCAGGGGCAGCACGTGGTGGGGCACCTGATCCTGCTCGCCATCCGCCGTGACCGGCTGGTGGCTGGTATCAGCGGATCCGGTCATCTGTTCCTCAGCAGCAGGCGTCGCAGCGAACACTTCCACGACCCCGACGTGGCTGGACGCGGCCTGGGGATAGCGCGCGCCATGCGCATGCGCTTCTTCCAGGCAGAGGTACAACCCGATGACGTGATGCTGCTCGCACCCTACCCGCCGACCACCTGGCACGGGGTGATGCGCCAGCCCGGTCGCAACCTGCTTGCCATCCGCCATCAGCTGCGAGAGGCCGCGCCATCTGAGGTGCAGGCCTTGCTGCTCCAGCTCCAGGCGGGGAAAGGCCGGGTGATCTGGGAGACCGCCAGAGAAGAAAAGCCCTTCAGAGATCAGCAAGCGGCAAAGAGGATCAGGGAACCCGAAACGCCCCGCGTGACAGATGCCCCTCAGACACCCGAAGTGCCAGAAAGAGAGAGGGTGGAGCGAATCGAGATGGGCGCAACCGCTGAGGCGCCCGAAATATCAATGCAGAGGGCTGAAGCAGAAGAAATGATCGAAACGAGTCCAAGGCTGCGCTGGCAGGAGCGCCTTGGGCCGCCGCTGCTTGCCGCAGGCAACGCGGTTCAAAGAACGCTCGCCGCACTGGGACGGGCGTTCGGCGCGCTGTTGTTGCGCGCGCTCCCAGGCGACGTGGCCCGTTTGCCCTCGGCCGTTATGGCAGGAATGGCGATCGCCGTGCCGCTCATGGTGGTGACAATCGCCGCCGTGGTGTACTTCGACCGTGGACGCGCCCAGCAGTATCAGGTTTACTTCAATGAAGCTCAGGCGTTAGCCCTGCAGGCACCCGCGCTGGGCGACCCGGCGCTGGAGCGCACCGCCTGGAAGGCCACCTTACAAAAACTCGACCAGGCGGAAACCTACCGCCGCACCCCCGAATCTCAGGCGCTGCGGCAGCAGGCGCAGGCAGCGCTCGACGAGATGAACCACGCCACCCGCCTGAACTTCGCCCCTGTGATCGTAGGCGGGCTACCCGCCGATGCGCACCCCACGCGGCTGGTGGTCACCAGCGAAGACCTGTTCGTGCTGGACAGCTCGCGCGGCGTGGTCTGGCATTACACCCGCTCTGGCGCGCTGAAGTACACGCGCGACGCGAATTTCGTCTGCGGGCCGGGAAATTACGCCGGTCTGATCGTCTCCCCGCTGGTGGACATCGCCCCGCTCCCCATGGGCAACGAGGCCGGCGCGGCGCTGATCGCGGTGGACAGCGAGGGCAACCTGGTCTATTGTGGCGGCAGCCGCGGAGCCATGGCCCGCCCCCTGGCGCCGCCGCCGGTGCCGCTGGGCACGGTCGCCGCGATCGAATTCCGGCAGGGCGACCTCTATGTACTGGACACCGTGGGCAACGGTGTGTACCGCTACCCCGGCACCAAAGGCATGTTCGACTCGTTGCCTGTGCTGGTGTTCGATGAACAGGTGCCCGACATGCGCCAGGCCATCGACCTGACCATCACGCCAGAAGACCTGTTCCTGTTGTACGCAGACGGGCACATGGTGGCCTGCACTTTCGGCAAGACCGGTTCGCAGCCCACCCTGTGCCAGGAACCGGCACACTTCCAGGACACCCGCGTGGGCGTGAGCAGCGACGTACTGCTGGACGACACCCACCTGACCCAGCTCCTTTACGCACCACCGCCCGACCCTTCACTGTACCTGCTCGACGCACAGAACGCGGCTGTCATGCACTTCAGCCTGCGCCTGGCGTTTCAGGAGCAGTTTCAGCCTGCCGAGGCTCTGGATGGAGAGATTACCGCCTTCACCATTGGGCCGGAAGGGTTGATTTTCATCGCCACATCGCAGCAGGTGTACGCCGCCGCCAGACCGTAAGCATGACCACTGCAGCGCGGTCTGGCTACTTTCCCCCAACCAGAGACCACCACAACCACCAGCCCCCGATCACCCCACAAAGGGCGAACAGGGCGAGCAAAGCGCAGCCGAGCGCCCACAGCCAGGAATGGATCAATCGGCGCCAGGCCCTGGATGCGGGCACACCGATCGCCACAAGGGTGATGTTGTCGTGCCCTCCGCGCTGGTTCGCCAGCTCGATCAGTGAGGTAATGGCGTCGCGCAACCCATGCTTGCCGAAAGCAGCCAGGATTTCTCCATCTTCCACTAGGTCGGTGAGGCCATCGCTGCATAAAACCACCCGGTCACCGGGTTGGAGCAGCAAGCCCTGGTTCGCCAGCGCGCGCGTTTCCTCCTCTTGCGGTACGAGGTGCAGCCGCATATCGGGCACCACGGCGTTCTCCGAGCCCAGGTGGCGGCGAATGACGTGCGACATCGGATGGACGCGCGCCTGGTCTGGGCGCAACACGCCCTGATCTACCGCCTCCTGCACCCAGGTGTGATCCTTGGTCAACTGGCGGGTGCGTCCATCACGGATCAGGTAGATACGCGAGTCGCCCACGGAAGCGATGTACAGCCGCCGTCCGATGATCCAGGCGCAGACACAGGTCGCGCCCATGCCGCTTCGTCCGGTGGCCTTGGCCTGTCGCCGGATCTCGCGGCTGGCCTGGCGGACGGCCTCCGCCAGCGTGTCCACCGGCGTGCTTCCGTCGCTCTGGGCGACTACCCGGCTGATTCGCTCGACCGCGATCTCGGCGGCCACTTCGCCTGCCAGATGCCCGCCGATCCCATCGGCGAGCACAGCAAGCACGGCTGGCGTGCCATCCTCCAGTCGGAACGCCGTCACGCCGTAGCGGTCTTCATTCTTTTTGCCGCTCATGCCGGGATGGCTGGCGGCAGCGATCGGCAAGTGCGCCTGATCAACGATTCGCATGGGCTGTGTTCACCACCAGCGGCAGGATCACCGGTTCTGGCAACGGCTCATCGGCGATACGGAAGCGCAGCACCGTCCGACCCAGACACACCAGATCCCCGTTGTGCAAACGGGTCTCTTCGATCGCAGGAAGGTAGTTAACCCATGTCCCGGCCACCGAACCGGCATCCTGCAACCAGTAACCCGTCTCGTCGCGCCTCAGGCGGGCGTGCAGCGGCGAGACCGAGGGATCATCCAAAACAAGCACCGCCCGCGCGGGATCGCTCCCCAGCGTGACCTCTCCCTGCGCAACGGGCAGGACGAACGCGCCCTCCATCTGCTCCAGCCACGCGGGGGCATCCGGCCTGGGCGTGCGCCCCGGCCAGCGCAGCCGCGCTCCCAGGCGACGGATTGGCTGGACAGGACGAGGCATCTCTGCCCGCCGTTGCGGGCGGGAAATGCGCACACCCTCCGTAAAGGGACGTCGCGGCGTCAGCCGACCGCTGAACACCAGCCAGAGGAAAACCCCAACCAGCACAAACAGAAACGCCACCAGCGCCAGGCGGGGCGCGTTGATGTACAGCAACGAAGGCAAACTCTCCGTCGGCTGCACCACGCTCACCTTCACCGGAATCTCGATGCTGCGCCCAATCAGGCCGGTGACGTCCTCCGCCTCCAGTTGCAGGCGGTGTTGCTCATTACGGACGATATCGCTCACGTCCCAGACGAAACGGTCGAACGGCGGCGTGGTGCGCCGCGCCAGCACGCGACCGTCCAGCAGCAGGGAAACGGACTTCAGCTCACGCGGCTGGCCGTCGGGAAAATCAATCAGGATCTCCACGGTCACCTGTTGCGGTGCGTAGCCGCTCAGGTCGAGCAGCGCCTGACGGCTGCGGTCGGCCGGCTGGCGCACGATCTCCAACGGCGGCTGGACAAAGGCCGGGTTCGGTGGCTGCACGTTCAGCGCAAAGGTCACGGATTCCGAGGTCGCCTCGCCCTGCGGCGCGTGTAGCCAGAGTTGCAGCGTGTGCTCCTCGCCCACCGCGGGGCGGGCGGTATAGGTCAGTCGGTAGGCGCGACGCAACGGCTCCAACCAGAGCGCAGGATCGGGAATGTCCTCCACGGCAGAGATCAACGCAAACTGCCCGCCCGTCGCGCCGCTCAGGCCGCGGAGCAAGTCCGCCTCCGGCGAATCTGCCAGGGCAGGCGCGGCGACCATCCACACCGAGACGCGCACCCTGTTCTGTCTCGCCAGCGCGGCCAATGCCTGCAACCCGCTGGCGACCTCAGCGCTGGCGGGCAGTGGCGGGGTGACCAGCAGCACCGCGCGTCCCATGCCAGGGCGCGGTGTGGGGTCGGCGACCACCTCCAATGCACGGCTGAAGGCGGTCAACGAGGTCGGCGCGGCGAAATCCGGGGTGTAATCCGTCAACGCCCGCGCCAGCGCGCGCGCATCGCCGCGGTGAGTGACTTCCAGCCCTTCCGCAATCAGGCTGAAGTCGTCCACTCCCACCGGACGCGCCGCTGCCCAGGATTGCCAGAACCTCTGCAGGTACTCCCAGCGCGTCACGCCCTCCGCATCGCGGATGCGCATGGTATCCCCCGGCTGGATCGCCAGAGCAAACTGCACGCCGGGGGCAGCTTCCTCCAGCGCATCCACGCCGCGGTAACGTCCATCTTCGATCACCGTGAAGTGCCGCGCTTCCAGTCCGCTCACAAAGTTCCCCGCCGCATCCCACACCTGGACGTAGGTGACCATCCGGGGGAAGTCTCCGGTTTGCGGCGGCGTGAGGTGCAGCACGACCTCGCTCTGCGCGCGAACACGCCACGGCAGCAACGCCAGGAGCAAAAACACCAGAGGCCAGAAGCGTCTCATCAAGCAGCCAGCGGCTCCACGTAGTCCTTGATCTCGCCCTCCGCGCCCGATGGGCGGGTCAGCTCACGGTAGGTCAGTGTCCAGGCCGAGAGCAGATACGACTGCACCAAACCGCTCAGCACGATCAAGACCGGGAGATAGACCAGCAAACACAGCCCGGCGATCCAAAAGCCGGTCGCATCCCCGTGAACAGCGCTGATCATCGCCGGGATGAGCGCCACGGTCAGCGGGAGCGCCAGGACCAGGTTGAGCACGAAGCCCGCGATCACCAGGATCAGCCCCATCACTATGTACTCACCCACATGATCCCGCACCACTTGCCAGCCGCGCTGGAGCGATTTGCGCACGCCGTGTCCTTCCAGCACCAGCGCGATCTCCGCCTGGATGATGAAAATGGAAATCACCACAGCGATCGGTATGATCAGACAAAGCAGCGGCAGCAGGCAGAAGAAACCAATGCCAAAGGTAATCAGCGTGATACCGAACCAGAAGGCAATGAAGACCAGCATCACCAGGAAAATCGCCGCGCTTATCACCAGGGAGAGGAGAAAGAGCGGCAGCAAACGCGGTCGGATGATCGCAAACAGTTCGCCCAGCGTGAAGGATTGTCCTTCATCGGCCAGCGCAGCCCCCTGAATCACCCCAGCCACGCCGACCACGCGCAGCGCGGTCAGGAACAACATGAGGAACACCATGAACAGGAACGCCGCGGCGACCAGCATCATGATCTGGGCGTCGGTCAGGTTGTTGAACCAACGCTCCATACCGCGCATCCAGGGCGGCATGGGAGCGCCGGAGCCTCCGCCACCACCGCTCCACTGAAAGCTATTCGATACGTTACCGCCGCCCGAACCACATCCCGCCAGTACGCCGAACAGCCAGAGCACTTTGTGCTTCCAGACGATCTCCCAGGCACGTTGCAGCACCTTGCCGTAGTCCATGACACGTTCCTCCTTTTCTTCTGTAACCACTCATTCAGTGCGGGAATAGAACGCGGATTTCGGAGCGGATTCCCACGGATTATTACTCTTGTGGCAATCCGTGGCTTCTGCGTCATCCGCGTTCCATTCCCGTTCACCTGGTTGTCGCTTAAGCAGCGACTTCACTCCCACTCAATCGTGGCTGGGGGCTTACTGGTGATATCGTACACCACCCGATTGAGGCCGTCAACCTCGTTCACAATGCGGCTGGCGATGCGGGAAAGCAAGTCGGCGGGCAGGCGTGCCCAGTCGGCGGTCATGAAATCTTCGGTGGTCACCGCACGCAGGGCGACCGCCTCCTGGTAGGTGCGCTGATCGCCCATCACACCCACCGAACGCACGGGCAGCAGCACGGCAAACGCCTGTGCCACCTTACCCGAAGCCGGCTCACTCGCCGAGCGGCGCAACATGCCGGCGCGTTGCAACTCCTCCTGGAAGATCGCGTCCGCGCGGCGCAGGCGCTCCAGCCGCTCGTGCGTGACCTCGCCCAGACAGCGCACCGCCAGTCCCGGCCCAGGGAACGGCTGCCGCCAGACCAGTTCCGCGGGAAGCCCCAGGGCTTCGCCCACCGCGCGCACCTCGTCCTTGAACAGATAGCGCAACGGCTCGACCAGATCGAAGTGCATCTCCTCCGGCAGGCCGCCCACGTTGTGATGCGTCTTGATGCGCGCCGCCTGAGCACGGTCGGGGGCGCTGGATTCCACCACATCGGGGTAGATCGTGCCCTGCACCAGGAAGGGAACATCCCCCAGCGCGCGCGCCTGCGCCTCGAAGATACGGATGAACTTCTCCCCGATGATACGGCGCTTGGCCTCCGGGTCGGTCACGCCGCGCAACGCGGCGAGGAACTCCTCCGTCGCGTCCACCACGATCAGGCGTGCACCCAGGTGCTGACGAAAGGCGCGCTCCACCTGCTCCCGTTCGCCCAGGCGGAGCAGGCCGGTGTCCACAAAGATGGCGGTCAACTGGTCACCTACGGCGCGGTGCACAAGCGCCGCGGCCACGCTGGAGTCCACGCCGCCGCTCACTCCGGCGACCACCTGTGCAGCGCCCACCTGTGCCCGCACGCGTGCCACCGTCTGGCGGATGATGTTCTCCGGCGTCCAGTCCGGGCGCGCGCCGCACACCTCCACCGCAAAGCGACGCAACATCTCCGCGCCGCCGGGCGTGTGGTGCACTTCCGGGTGGAACTGCACGCCGAAGTAGCGCCGCTCCAGGTCGCCCATGGCGGCGACTGGCGCGTTCTCCGTGCGCGCCAACGGCTGGAAGCCGGGCGGCGGTTCTTCGATCCGGTCGCCGTGGGACATCCACACCGTCTGCTCACCTGGCGGGATCAGCGGGTTGGGGACGAGCGTCTTCAGCGTGGCACGCCCGTACTCCCGCTGCGGCGCGGGGGCGACTTTTCCGCCCAGCGCGTGCGTCAGCGCCTGCATCCCATAGCAAATGCCAAGCACCGGCAGCCCCGATTCGAGCACGTAGGTAGGAACCTGCGGCGCGCCCGGCGCATAGACCGAGGCCGGCCCGCCGGAGAGGATGAACCCCTTGGGTTGCAAGGCCAGCACCCGCTCCGCCGGCGCGTTCCAGGGGAACAGTTCACAATACACCTGCGCTTCGCGCACCCGGCGGGCGATCAACTGCGCGTACTGCGAGCCAAAATCCAGGACAACAATGGTATCCGACATGAGGGATCAATCTGCAAAAACGATGCGGTCGCCTTCCATGGCGCTGATACGCGCCAGCGCCTCGACAGGTACGCCAACCGGCGCCAGCAACTCCCGACCGCCTTCGAAGGTCTTCTCGATCAACGTGCCGATGCCCACCACGGTAGCGCCCGCCACTTCAGCCAGGCGCACCAGGCCGGCGATCGTCGCGCCGCTGGCGAGGAAGTCATCAATAATCAACACGCGTTCCCCGCCCGCCAGGTACTCCGGCGAGATGATCAGCTCCACCGTGCGCCCTTTGGTGTGCGAAGGCGCCAGCGTGAGGAACACCTGATCCGGCATGGTGATCGGTTTGTGCTTCCGCGCATAGACCACCGGCAGGCCGAGGTGATAAGCGGTCATCACCGCCGGCGCGATGCCAGAAATCTCCGCGGTGAGCACCTTGGACGCGCCGACGTGAGCGAAGCGGCGCGCCAGTTCGCGCCCGCATTCAAACATCAGCGACGGGTCCACCTGATGGTTGATGAAGCCATCCACCTTCAGGATGCCGTTTCCCAGGTGCTTGCCCTCCTGCAAAATGCGTTCTTTGAGTGCCTGCATCCGTCCTCCTCATTCGTTTGGATCACTGTTTTTCAGCCGGCGGTCGAACACACGACCTCCGGCTGTGCCTCAATACTTCCATTGTAATCCAGACTCTCACGACAGGGCAGGATGAGTTTTCTGAAACACAAAACGCCTCGTACCCATCACGAGGCGCGGTCGCAAACCCGTTGCGGGTCGGCTCAGTCTATACCTTCGAACTCATACAGGGCAATGGGTTCCACGCGGCCTGGCAGGGGCTGCTCGGCCAGGAAGCGGGCACGCACCGAGGGCACCAGACGTACCACTTCGCCGCTGATCAGAATCTCCCCCGGTCGGGCAATTTCCTGCAACCGGCGGGCGACATTGACCACATCACCAATCACGGTGTAATCCATCAAACGCTCGGAGCCCACGTTACCCACAATCGCCTCACCGGCGTGGATGCCTATCCCCAACCCCAACGAACGCAGCCGCTCCGGGTACACCTCCCGGCGCAATCGGTCGAAGCTCTCCCGCATTTCCAGGCAGGTGCGCAACGCCCGCTGCACGTCGTCCTCGCCGGGCAGCGGCGCGCCGTAAAAGGCCATAATCGCATCACCCAGGTATTTATCAAACGTGCCGCCATGACGGAAGACCACTTCGGTGAGTTCGTTGAACACCAGGTTGAGCGTCTCCACCACGAAGACGGCGTCGTGTTGTTCGGTGAAGCGGGTAAACCCCCGCAGGTCGGCGAACAGCACCACCACCTGTCGGCTGACGCCGCCGAGCTTCAGGTGTTGTTCCGGGTCAGAGAGAATCGCTGAAGCGATTTCGCGGTCCACGTACCGGTTGAGCACCTGGCGCAGCAACTGATTCCGGCGTTCCAGCTCATCGTGCACCCACTTCAGTCGCAACAGCGAGCGGACTCGCGTAAGCAAAATCAGGGAGTTGAACGGTTTGCCAATGAAGTCATCCGCACCGGCCTGCACGGCGCGCAACCGTTCCTCCTCGGCGTCGATCGCGGTGACAATCACCACCGGCAGAAATTGAAAACGGCGATCGTTCTTGATTCGCGCACACAAAGCGATGCCGTCCAGCAGAGGCATCTGGATGTCGATAAGCGCCAAGTCTGGCTGCTCTTGCTGAACCGCCTCCCAGCCCGCCTCCCCATTGATCGCCTCGATCACCTGATACCCAGCATTTTCGAGGTAGGCGCGCAGCAGGTCGCGGTTGAACATATCGTCATCCACGACCAGGATTTTGGCCGGACGCTTACCAAACGAGTTTGCCATAACCCACCCAGAGAAAAAAAGGGGCGCCCTCACGAGCGCCCCAATGCGTGACAGGCTCAGTCCAGCCGACCCGAGAGGATGGCCTGCTTGACCTCGGCAATCGCCTGTGTGATCTTGATCTCACGCGGGCAGGCTTCGGTGCAGTTGAAGGCCGTGCGACAGGCCCACACGCCGCTGCGGTCGGACAGGATTTCCAGACGTTCGGCGGCGGCACGGTCGCGGCTGTCGAAGATAAAGCGGTGGGCGTTCACAATGGCCGCCGGGCCGAGGTACTTGCCGTTCGCCCAGAAAGTGGGACAAGAGGTAGTACAGGCCGCGCACAGGATGCACTTCGTGGTGTCATCGAAGCGTTCCCGCTCCTCCGGGCTTTGCAACCGTTCTTTGCCGTCTTCGGGCAGCGGCTCGTCGTTCACGAAGTACGGCATCACCGCGCGGTAGTTCTCGAAGAACGGCTCCATGTCCACGATCAGGTCTTTGACCACGGGCAGACCCAGGATGGGTTCCACGGTGATGCGATCGGTACCCAGGTCTTTGACCAGCACCTTGCAGGCCAGGCGGTTCATGCCGTTGATGCGCATGGCATCCGAGCCACACACGCCGTGCGCGCAGGAGCGGCGGAAGGACAGCGTGCCGTCCTGATAGCCTTTCACCTTCTCCAGCAAGTCGAGCACGCGGTCGGTCGGCTCGGCTTCCAGGGTGAAAGTATCAAAGTGCGGTTTGGAGTCCGTCTCCGGGTTGTAGCGAAAGACTTTGAGGGTGACTTGCATGGCCGGCCTCCTAGTACACGCGTTCTTTCGGCTCAAACTTGGTCAGCACGACCGGCTTGTAGCGTAACTCGACCTCGCCCTCCCGCAGCCAGGCCAGCGTGTGCTTGAGCCAGTTCTTGTCGTCCCGTTTGGGGTAATCATCGCGCGCGTGGGCGCCGCGGCTCTCCTTGCGCGCCAGCGCCGAGGCCGCGGTCACTTCGGCGATGTCGAGCAGATTGCTCAACTCCCAGGCGCTCAGCAACTCGGTGTTGAACACCTTGCCGCGATCGTCCAGGTGGATGTGCTTGAAACGCTCCTTCAACTCGCGGATCTTCTCCAGCGCCTCGGCCATCCCTTCTTCGGTGCGGAACACGCCGACTTTGTCGAACATTATCTCTTTCATCTCGCGGGCGATGTCGGCCACGCGCTCGCTTCCCTGGCTGCTGCGCAGGGCTTCCAGCTGACTGCGAGCGAAATCCTCGGCGTCGCCGGGCAGGGGCTGGAAGTCCGCGCCTTTGGCGTACTCCGCCGCGTGAATGCCGGCCTGCTTGCCGAAGACCACGATGTCCAGCAGCGAGTTTGTGCCCAGGCGGTTCGCGCCATGCACCGAGACGCAGGCGCACTCACCAGCGGCGTACAGGCCAGGCAGCACGGTGTTGTTCTCGTCGATCACCACCTCGCCCTTCACGTTCGTCGGGATGCCGCCCATGGCGTAGTGCGCCGTCGGCTGCACGGGCATCGGCTCCTTCACCGGGTCCACACCGATGTAGGTGCGGCAGAAGTCGATGATGTCCGGCAGTTTG
This sequence comes from uncultured Anaerolineaceae bacterium, assembly GCA_964435005.1. Taxonomy (GTDB): domain Bacteria; phylum Chloroflexota; class Anaerolineae; order Anaerolineales; family DRMV01; genus CAYSXA01. The sequence continues at coordinate 18,328 of CAYSXA010000026.1, forward strand.
CTCAGGATCTCCTCCGCGGTGACCACGTAGGGCGAGCCATCCGGGCGCGTACGCCCGTCAATGGCAGCGTACTTGTTCACCGTTTCGGGGGTCACATCCAGGTACAGATACCGTTTCCCGCCGATGCCCCGGCCTTCTTTCATTTCAATGTACATCGCGCGGCTGACCACGTCGCGCGAGGCCAGATCCTTCACCGTGGGGGCGTACTTCTCCATAAAGCGCTCGCCCTTGTCGTTGATCAGCACGCCGCCCTCACCGCGCACGCCCTCGGTGATCAGGATGCCCAGTTTGTAGATGCCGGTCGGGTGGAACTGGAAGAACTCCATGTCCTCCGCCGGCAGGCCGCGCCGCAGGGTGATTGCGATGCCGTCACCGGTGTAGGCGTAGGCGTTCGAGGTGATTTCGAACACCCGGCCATGACCGCCGGTCGCCAGGATGACCGACTTGGCGTGGAAGACGTGCAACTCGCCGGTCGCCAGCTCGATGGCGACCACGCCTGCCGCTGCACCGTTCTCGATCAGCACGTCCAGCACCTGGAACTCGTCGAAGAAGGTCACGTTGTTCTTCACGCACTGCTGATACAGCGTCTGCAAAATCATGTGCCCGGTGCGGTCAGCAGCGTAGCAGGCGCGCCGGACGGGCTTCTTGGTCACGTTGTTCGTGTGCCCGCCGAACGGACGCTGCGCAATGCGCCCTTCCGGTGTGCGGTTGAACGGCAGCCCCATGTGCTCCAGTTCGTACACAATCTCAGGCGCCTGATGGCACATGAACTCAATCGCGTCCTGATCGCCCAGGTAATCCGAACCCTTGACCGTGTCAAACGTGTGCCAGTCGGGATTGTCCTCTTCCAGGTTACCGAGCGCCGCGCCGATGCCGCCTTGCGCTGCGCCGGTGTGCGAGCGGGTGGGGTAGAGTTTGCTGATCACCGCCGTCTTGGCCGATTTCGAAGCGTACAACCCGGCCATCAGACCGGCCCCACCGGCTCCGACCACAACCACTTCGTATTGATGATGCTTGGTCATACCTCGCTCCTCTCTTGCGGTTACGGCATCTTGACGCCGCCGATGATGGCGACCGCGCCCATCGCCGTGACCACCGCCCACAGGATGAGCAGTCCCCAGGCCACCGTGCGCTGCTTGGCCGGATCACTGACGTAATCGTTCAGCACGTTGCGCAGACCGTTCATGCCGTGCGCGAACGCAAACGCCAGCAACAAGAAATCGTACACCCGCCAGGCGGTGATCGCCCAGATCTTCTGCACGTAATTCAGGTCGATGGCATGCACACCGACGATCACGTCCTTGATCAGCACGTGAATCCAGGCCAGCGGGATGAGCAGAATGCCACTGTAGCGCATGAACGCCCAGGCAGTGGCTTCAAAGTTCTTGGGTTTACGAACAGTGCGGACAGACATGGTTCCCTCCTACCCCCCAAAGTTGTGAATCAGCAGGTTGCGGAACATGATGATCGCCGCCGGCAGCCAGAGGACGACTGCCACCGTCAGCGTCCAGCGCACCGCCGGGCGCTCGCGCTTGATCTCCCAACCTTCCGGCTTGAACAGATCCAGCCAGGCGATACGCAACCCATTCGTCCCATGGTAGATCACGGCAAAGACCAGCGCGATCTCACCGAGCATGAAGGGGGTAGAACGATACAGAGCAATCGCATGCCCATACCCCTCCGGCCAGAAATAGACAAAGGCCGTATCCACAATGTGGAGCAGCAGGAACAACAGTGTCCCCAGACCGGTCAGACGGTGCAGTAGAAAGGCGATATGCCCTTCTCGTCCCCGGTAACGCGCGTACCCGGTCAGGGCAGTTTTGAAATTGTTGGCAGACACCGGGACCTCCTTTATTCAATTGCGTGATCAGGGAATTTTCTTACCGATTATACACCCAAGGCGAGCATGGATTCCCATCACAGGCGCTGGTAAAAACTTCCCCCCCTCCTGGCCTGCGCTTTGTCGGAAGCAGGGAGAGAGGGGGGGAAGTCGATCAATCATCCATGTGCTGGATGATCGCGTCGCCGAACTCAGAGCATTTGAGCAATGTGGCGCCTTCCATCAGACGGTGGAAATCGTAGGTCACCGTCTTGGCAGCAATCGCGCCTTCGATTCCCTTGAGAATCAGGTCAGCGGCTTCCGTCCAGCCCATGTACTGGAACATCATCACGCCGGAGAGGATCACCGACGAGGGGTTCACCTTATCCAGGTTGGCGTACTTGGGCGCAGTGCCGTGCGTGGCCTCGAAGACCGCGTGGCCGGTGTCATAGTTGATGTTACCGCCCGGCGCGATGCCGATGCCGCCCACGTGCGCAGCCAGCGCGTCGGAGAGGTAATCGCCGTTCAGGTTCATCGTGGCGATCACATCGAACTCCTTCGGGCGGGTGAGCGTCTGCTGGAAGCAGATGTCGGCGATCACATCCTTGACCAGCAGCTTCCCGCTCTCCAGGGCGGCCTTCTGCTCGGCGTTGGCGGCTTCCTCGCCCTTCTCCGCCTTCGTGCGATCCCACTGTGCCCAAGTGTACACCTTGTCACCGAACTCGGCCTCGGCCACCTCGTAACCCCAGTTGCGGAACGCGCCCTCGGTGTACTTCATGATGTTGCCCTTATGCACCAGGGTCACACTGCGGCGGTTGTTGTCCAACGCCCACTGAATGGCCGCGCGCACCAGGCGCTTGGTGCCTTCCTCCGAAACGGGCTTGATGCCGACACCCGAAGTCGCCGGGAAGCGCATCTTGGCATATTCTTCGGGGAAGTTCTCCTTGAACAGCCCCATGAAGCGTTCCCACTCTTCCGTACCCTGCTGGAACTCGATGCCGGCGTAAATGTCCTCCGTGTTCTCACGGAAGATCACCATGTCTACCCATTCGGGATGCTTCACAGGCGAAGGCACGCCGGGGAAGTAGCGCACCGGGCGCTGGCAGACGTACAGGTCGAGCGCCTTGCGAATGGCGACGTTCAGCGAGCGGATGCCGCCGCCAATCGGCGTGGTCAGCGGGCCTTTGATGCCCACCAGGAACTCCTGGAAGGCCTGGATGGTCTCCTCCGGCAGCCAGGAGCCGAACTTGTTGTACGCCTTCTCGCCAGCGTACACTTCCATCCAGAAAATCTTGCGCTTGCCGCCGTAGGCTTTTTCGACCGCGGCGTCGAACACACGCACCGACGCGCGCCAGATGTCCGGCCCGGTACCGTCGCCTTCAATGAAGGGGATGATTGGATTGTCGGGGACGATGAGCTTCCCACCCGGCTTGGTGATCTTGGCACCGCCTTCCGGTACTTGGATGATCGTGTAACCCATGCTTTCTCTCCTCAAGTTGTTTAGATTTCAACACATAGCCAGGGAATTATAGCACGACCGATTCCGTTCCCGCGCGGGACAATTGCCCTGAAAATCACGGGACAATGTTCCCTTCTTTCTAACCAGCGAAACAA
>CAYSXA010000027.1:0-21340 GCA_964435005.1 uncultured Anaerolineaceae bacterium
CGGGGCCACCCGAGCGGGGCGGCGGGAGGTACGGCTGCGGCGCCCGGGGGCCGGCCATCGCCAGCGCATGCTTCGGCGCCAGGTGCCGGCTGCCGGCGAGTGGCGCTGGGCGGGCGGCCAGGCCGAGGAACGCCAGCACGTCGTCCACCACTTTACGCGCGCTGCGCAGGCTATGGTTGCGTTGCCCGAAGCACGCGCCGACCATCACGTTCTCGCGCACGGTGAGGTCGTTGAGCGGTTTGACGATCTGGTGCGTCCGCGCCATGCCCATGTGCGCCAGGTCGTAGGTCTTCTTGCCGGTCACGTCCTGGCCGCGGAAGATCACCCGCCCGCTGTTCGGTTTGTACACCCCGTTGATCACGTTGAACAGCGTGGTCTTCCCCGCGCCGTTCGGGCCGATCAACCCCAGGATTTGCCCTTCGGGGAGATCGAACGTCACGTTGTTCACCGCCAGCAGGCCGCCGAAGCGTTTGCTGACGCCTTCCACTTGCAGGATCATTGCAGCACACTCCGCCACTTGGGATAGCGATGTCGCAGCCAGCCCACCAGTCCAGCCGGGATGAATAGCACGATGACCAGCAGCAGGGCACCGGTGACGGTCAACTGGATGTTTTTGAAGAAGCGGTTGGTGAGCAGGAAGCCGCGCACCCACTGGAAGCCCACGCCGCCCACCACTGGGCCGACTACCGTGCCGTAGCCACCGAGCATGATCATCACGATGGCCTCAATGGACGCGGCCAGCGGGAAGGCATCGTGCGGCTCGATGCTGCCGTTCTTGAAGAAGAAAATCACGCCGAGGATGCCAGGGAAGACCGCCGAGAGCACGTAAGCCCAGGTCTTCGCCGAAGGCGCGACCACGCCCATCACCTCAGCGGCATCCTCGTCTTCGCGGATGGCGAGCAGCCCCAGGCCGAACTTCGAGGTGCGCACCAGGTACGAGACGCCGACTACGATCAGCGTCAGCAGCACCATCAGGTAGAACGACATCTGCAGCGCCTGCATGGCCCCGCCGTACTGCTGATACACCTTGAAGTTCATCGTCAGCCCGATCGGGCCGCCAAAGGGCTGAAAGTTATTGATGAACGCGCGCACAGCTTCATTTACCCCGATGGTTGCCAGGGCGAAGTACGCGCCGCGCAGTTGCAGGATGGCTTTGCCGAGCAGGAAGGCCAGCAAGCCAGCGGCCAGACCGCCCATCAGCATTGCAGGGAGGATCGGCCAGTTCTGCACAGCGATCAGATAGAACCCCACGTAACCGCCCAGCCCGAAAAACACAATGTGTCCAAAGCTGACGTACCCGGTGTATCCCAGCAAGATGTTCAGGCTGGACGCCATGGCGACCGCTTTCAGGATAGTGAAGGCCACCTCGCGGTCGGCGGCCTGGCTGGTGAGCAGCGGCCAGCCGGCAATCAGAAGCACCAGCAGCAGCGGGATCAAGAGACCGAGCGAGGATTGCCGTCGTTTCATTGTTTCGCTCCGAACAGTCCGCTGGGCCGAAGCCGCAGGATGATCACAAACAGGACGAACTCGACCACGGGCACCCAGGTGGTGGGCATGACCACCGGGATCAACCCCTCGATCAGCCCCAGGATCAGGCCGCCGAACAACGAACCCACCGGGTTGCCCAGGCCGCCGAGTACCACGATCACGAAGCTTTTCAGCTCATAGACGCCGCCGGAGAGGATGGTGAAGGGGAAGAAGGTAGCGATCAGTCCGCCAGAGAAGGCGGCCAGCAGCGTACCGATGCCGAAGCTGAGCGCCAGGATTTTCGCCGACGGCACCCCCACAAGCTCCGCTGCCGCGCGGTTGTTCGCCACAGCGCGGATGTATCTTCCCGGTCGCGTGCGTTGCAGGAACAGGTACAACCCCCCTGTGGCGAGCAAGGCAGCCAGCGCCGCGATCACCCGCGTCCATAGCAGGGTGACCGGCCCAAGCATGAAGTTCCCCAGGGAGAATTCCACGTTGCGCGGCGAGGTGGTGAAGTAGGCCGTGCCCAGGCCGATGATGATCATGTTCACCGAGTAGGTTGCCAGTAGCGTGGACAGATGGGGCGCGTCGATCACCCGGTGCACCGCCACGATGTAGATGCCGATCCCCAGCAGCAGTCCCAGCATGGCGACCAGCAGCACGGCTAGGTACGGGTGCAACCCCAGGCCGGTGAACAGCAGGTACACGCCGAACATCCCCAGCGCTATCACCGGGCCGTGGGACAGATTGATCACGTCCATCACGCCCCAGATCAGGGTCATGCCCATCGCGGCCACGCCGTACACAAAGCCCAACAGCAGGCCATCGGTGAGCGAAGCCAGAATGAAATCCATACGGAGACGCTCCTTGCGAGGTACAGGACTTCCCGCAGGGATCCCCACCTGCGGGAAGTCCAGACAATGGTTCAGCGGTCAGGCATCAGTGCAGCGGGTACAGCACTTCCGCGGTCGCGCCGGCCTCAGGCCAGACCACCTGCTTGACCAGGTTGCCGCTGGCGTCCTTCTGCCACTGGATGTACACCATCGAGTGGCCGATCTGCAGGCCGTGCGCCTCGGCGGAGGTGTCGAACTTGATCTTGCCGAAGAAGATCGTCAGGTCCATGTTGTCCAGCGCGGTCTTGATCTTGTCCGGGTCGGTCGAGTCGGCGTCGCGGATGGCCTTTTCGAGCACCAAGCCCGCGGCGTACCCGCCGGCGGAGTGATAGGACGGCTCTTCGTTATAGGCTGCCTTGTAGGCCTTGACGAACTCATCACCCGTGGGGCCGAAGTCCGGCTTGAAGGCGGCCAGCGGTTCCCACTGGCTGGGGCCGATCACGCCCACTGCCGCATCGCCCAGGTCGGCGAAGTCCGGTTCCGGCGGAGCGACCAGCAGGGTGAGGAACTTGATCGGGACGTTCTTTTCGTAGAGCTGGCGGGCGAAGGTGGAACCATCCTGGAAGTGGCCGCCGCCGAGCACGGCTTCCGCACCGCTGTCCACGATCTTGTTGATGAAGGCGCCGAAATCCGTGGTTTCGGGGTCGTAGCCCTCGAACAACACCACTTCGTAGCCCTGCGATTCGGCGTAGGCCTTGGCGGCTTCCACCACGCTGGTGGAGAACTTGGAGTTCTCGTACACGAAGGCGACCTTGGTCACGGCGGGATCGGTCTTCTTCAGCAGATCCACCGCGCCGGTCAGGTAGCGGCTGGCGGGGGTGTAGATCTGGAAGACACGGGTGTAGCCCTGCTTGTAGGTGGCATCGGAGGCCGCACCGGTGGTGAGCATCACCTTGCCGTACTGTTCGGCGATCACCGCCGCCGCTGCGGTCAGGCCGGAGGAGTAGGGGCTGATCAGCAGGTCCGCGTTGTCTTCGGTCGCCAGGCGGGTGTAGAGTTCCTGTACGCGGTCTTTGTTGCTCTCGTCGTCGTAGGAGACGGCCTTGAACTTGACCACCGTACCGTCGCTCAGCTTGATGCCGCCGGCGTCGTTGATCTGCTTCATCCACAGGTTCAGGCCGTTCACCTGCCGCGTGGACGAGACGTTGTACTTACCGGTCTGTGAGGCGGTGAAACCAATTGTCAGGGTGACTTCCTTGGCCTGAGCTTCGCCGCCACCGCCGGTTTCCGCGGCCTGCTTGCCGCCGCAGGCGGTGAGCAGCAGGCTGGCGATCACCAGAAGGGCGATCAAAAAGGATACGGTGCGTTTCATGGAGTTCCTCCTTTTCGAAAAGATTGGGAATACAAAGGGGGCGGCTGTCGCCGCTGTGTTCAGCGTACCTCCGAAACGCAAAGAAAGAGTAAAAGCCGGGGCTGAAACCTAAAAAGTAGATAAAAAAAACAGCGCACCCGACAGGGTGCGCTGTGATCTGGCTCCTGGGAGCCGGATTACGCCTTTTCCGGTGGTTCCAACACCTGATCGACCAGGCCGTATTCGACCGCTTTCTCCGCGCTCAGGTAGAAGTCGCGTTCCGTGTCGCGCTCAATGGCCTCGATGGTCTGGCCCGTGTGGAAGGCCAGGATTTCGTTCAGGCGGGCTTTCAGGCGTAGGATCTCGCGCGCCTGGATTTCGATGTCAGAAGCCTGCCCCTGCGCGCCGCCCAGCGGCTGATGCATATGGATAGTGGCGTGTGGCAGGGCGTAGCGCTGGCCTTTGGTGCCCGATGTAAGCAACACAGTGCCGAAGGAAGCGGTCATCCCCACGGCTACGGTGCTGATCGGGTTGGTGATCATCTGCATGGTGTCGTAGATCGCCATGCCGGCGTACACCTGCCCGCCGGGGGAGTTGATGTACATCTGGATCGGCGCTTCGGGGTCTTCCTTGTTCAGGTAGAGCAGTTGCGCTACGATCAGATTGGCTACCTGGTCATTGATCGGCGTGCCCAGGAAGACGATGCGTTCCTTGAGCAGCAGCGAGTAGATGTCGTAAGCCCGTTCACCACGACCGGTGGTCTCGATCACCATCGGGATCACAGCCTGAGGGTTGAACATGGTCCGGCTCCTTTCTGCCGTTTTATGCATTCGCAGGTTCTTCAGGTTCTTCGTCGGGGGCTTCCTCGGCGTCCGCTTCGCCTCGGGGCTCCTCGGCTGCTTCCGTTTCGGTCTGTTCGCCAGCCTCTTCGGCAGCTTCCTCTTGCCCGGCCTGGGCGTCGGCGTCCTCAGCATCTGCCTGGCCGCTGGCGATGGCCTGCAGGCGCTCCAGCGTGAGTTCGATCGTGCGGCCAACCAGCAATTCCGTCAGGAGACCCTGGGTCCATTGCTGGTCGCGCAGCAGGCGCTGGAACTCTTTGGGGTCCATGGTGATGCTCAGCTGACGCAACACGTCCTGGATACGCTCCATCATGGCCGGGTCCTGGGGGTCGGGTTCAATCCCTTCTTCGCTGGCGATTTTGTCCAGTACCAGCCCCCGGCGCAGGCGCTTTTCGGCCACCTCACGCACCTCTTCGCGCAGGGCGTCTTCGTCAATTTCTCGGAACTGAAGGTATTGCTCCAGTGTCAGGCCGCGCGCCTCAAGGTCGCCCTTCAAGTCGTCCAGGATATTCTCGATCTCTTGGTCCAGCATCTCTGGCGGGAACTTGATCACCGCTTCTTCGATGATCTGCTCCACCACTTGATCACGGTATTCGGCGTTGTATTCCTCTTCTGCTTGTTCCTGGAGCATCTCGCGGATACCCGCGACGAGTTCGTCGGCGGTTTCGTAGTCCTCGCTCCAGGTCTTGGCAAACTCGTCGTCGATCTCCGGTAGCTGGCGTTCTTTGACCTCTTCCAGGCGCACCTGGAACACGGCTTTCGCCCCGCGCAGGTCTTCGTCTTCTGCGTCTTCGGGATAGGTGTACTCGATGGTCTTCTCATCGCCAGCACTCATGCCGATCAGCTCGCGGTTGAAGCCAGGATACGGTTCGCCGGGGATGGTTTCGCCTTCCTCGATGGCTTTCTGCACTTCCTCTTCTGTGGCGATGAGCAGCGGGAAGCGGCTTTCTTTCATGATGACCGCGTCCTCATCGTTCTCTGCGGCGTCCGCGCGGCGACCAGAGATCACGATGTACACCAGATCGCCTTCCTGGGCGGGGCGGTCCACCGGTTCCAGCGTGGCCGCCATTTCGCGCAGGTTTTGCAGTGTCTCCTGCACCTGTTCCTCGGTCACCGTGGGCGCCTCGTAGTCCAGGCGGACGGTGCGGTAGTCGCCCAGCTCGACCTCAGGTGCCAGGGGAATCTCGAACACGAAGCGCGGTGGCTCCATGGAGGGGATGTCCGTCAGCTTCCCCGGCCCGTAAGGGTTGATTTCCGCTTCATCCAGCGCTTTGGGATAAAGCTCGTCCAGCAACAGGTCGATGGCCTCTTCGACGATCGCCTCTTCACCAACCGTGCGCGCCACGATGTTGTACGGCGCTTTGCCGGGGCGGAAGCCCGGAATGCGTACCTTTCGGGCCAGGTTCTTCGCGGCGCGTCGTTTGGCTTTCTCGAACTGTTCTGCTTCCACGTCCACCGTCAGGCGGACGCGGTGTTCTTCCAGGTATTCTTTCTCGATCTTCAAGGCTGACCTTCCGTATCGTGAGATTTCGCGCTGGGATTATATCACAGCGAGATGTTGCGCTAAACAAAACAGGAGACGAGGAGCTCACCTCGTCTCTGGTAGGGAAGGAGGGGCTCGAACCCTCACGCCTTGCGGCACGTGATCCTAAGTCACGCCTGTCTGCCAGTTCCAGCACTTCCCCGCGGTTGCTTCAATTATACGCAGAGCGGGGGTGGAAGTCAAATCCCCGGCGAGTATCTGGTATCATTGCCTTGAATTTCACCGGATAAGGAGGATCTTTTGGGCCGAGTGATCAACCCGAACAGCGTGGGCAAAGAGCGCCAGCGTCTGATGCGCGCGCTGGCGATTGCCTTGCGCGAACTGATGCGCCAGGCGGATGCCGACCAGGCGACCCGTGACCTGGCGGCGTTCATCGTGCTCACGCTGGAGGCGATCGACCAGACCATTGACGTGACCACGACGGCGTGGGAGAAGCGCGGTTACTGGCTGAAAGCGGATCGCTTTCGTATGGAATGGCGCTGGGCGAAGCGCATTGGCGAGGCGATGCGAGAGGCGGTGCTCTCCGAGGATTGGGCGGCGATGGCGCGCCTGGCTGCGGAGTTGCTGCCACATGTGAGCAAGGTCAAGCTGCCGCAACGCCACCGATTGGGGAGACCCTGGGGGGGCGCCTGGGAACACCTGGTGCGGGAGCGGGCATGAACGAGGTGCTGCGTGTGCTGGCGCTGAGCGACCGGGTGTTGCCCTGGGTGCATTCCCCGGCGGTGCGCGAGCGCTTTCAGGGGGTGGATTTAATCCTCGGTTGCGGTGACCTGCCGTATTACTACCTGGAGTATGTGCACTCCATGCTGAACAGTTCCCTGTTCTTCGTCCGCGGGAACCACGCCTCTCCGATGGAATACGGTGCACGCCGCAACCGCACCGGCCCGCTGGGCGGGGTTGACCTGCACCGTCGGGTGGTGCGCTTTCGCGGGCTGATTCTCGCAGGCGTGGAAGGGTCGCTGCGCTACAGCCGTGGCCCGTTCCAGTACACGCAGGGCGAGATGTGGGGTCACGTGTTGCGACTGGTACCGGCCTTGTTGCTCTACCGTATGAGCACCGGGCGCTTTCTGGATGTGTTCGTCACACATGCGCCGCCGTGGAACATCCACGACCGCGAGGACTGGCCGCATCGTGGTATCAAAGCTTTTCGCTGGTTTGACCGCGTCTTCCGTCCGCGCTATCATTTCCACGGCCACATCCACCTGTATCACCCGGGTGCGGTGGTCGAGACCCGCTTTGGCGAGACGTATATCATCAACGCCTACGGTTTCCAGGAGCGAACGATCGAGGTGCCCTGATGTCGGAGTACTCGCAGGCCCAACAGGATTTCGAAGACGCCCAGCGGCGCGCGTTCTGGCGGTCGGTGCTGGCCTGGCTGAGCGGCAAACCGAACGAGTTGCTGCCTTTCGACGCTGTGCGCCGACAACTGCCGGTGCAGGGACAGCACTACCTCGGCCTGCAGGTCGTGCCGCTGGATCGCATTGTGGGGAGCGTGGGACGCTATCGCGATTTCGACCGCGCCTTTCTGCCACGCAATCCTGCGCTGCGTTCCCGCTGGGTGCGCATCGACGCCGCCATGCGCCGCCAGGAAGCCCTGCCGCCGGTGGAGCTGTACAAGATCGGCGATGTGTACTTCGTCAAAGATGGCAACCACCGCGTTTCCGTGGCGCGCCAGCAGGGACAGCAGGTGATCGACGCTTACGTGACCGAGGTGCAGGCCGCGCTGCCAATCTCTCCGCGCGATACGCTGGACGACATCGCCCGCGAGCGACAGCACCTGGAGTTCCTGCAGGCCACCGGCCTGGATAAGATTGCCCCCGACCTGGACTTTTCGCTCACCCTGCCGGGCGAGTATGTGCGCCTGCGCGAACACATCGACACCCATCGCTGGCTGCTCGGCGAGCAACGCGGGGGAGAGGTGCCGTACGCCGAAGCGGCCAAGTCCTGGGTGAACAACGTGTATCGCCCGCTGCGCGAGATCATCCGCCGCCATCATCTGCTGGAACTGTTCCCTGGTCGCACGGAGACCGACCTGTATCTCTGGCTGAGCGAATACCAGTGGGTGATGCGTCAGGCGTACCAGGATCACGAGGATGTGGAACAAGCCCTGCGCGAGGCGACGGCAGCCATGGCAGACCGCCTGCCGCGCAGGGCGACCAAGGCGTTGCGTTCGTCTCCCTGGCTGGATGCGGTGCTCTGCGGCCTGGAGCGCAACGCGTTCCTGGAGCGCACCCGCCTGCACGAAATCCGCCCGCAGGCGCAGGTGGTGCTCACCCTGCCTGGCAAGTACGAGAAGCTGATCCAGCACATCGACACGCATTGCTGGTATCTGGGCGAGGAGCGCGGCGGACCGGTCTCGTTCGAAGAGGCGGTGGCATCCTGGTACGATCACGTGTATCGTCCGCTGGTCGAGGTGATCCGCTCGCTGCACATCATGGACGCCTTCCCCAACCGTACCGAGGCCGATCTGTACCTGTGGGTGATGGAGCGGCGCGAGGAGATCCATCGCACGCTGGGGTGGGAAGTTGCGCCCGAAGCGGTGGCGCTGGCGCTGGCCGACGACCGACCGGCGATGCTCACCTGGCGGGGCCGCCTTTCACGGCTGCTGGGGCGCATTTTGCCGGGTTGGGAAAATGGGCCGCCGATTGGTCAGTGGCGGCGTGGAGTGCGCGCTCAATCGGGGCGGCGGGCGCTTTTTGCCGATATTCTGGTCGCGTTGGGGTCGGATCCGAACGCCTGGGCGCCGCTGGAGCTGGCGCTGCACCTCGCCGAGCGAGAGGGCGCGCGCGTGCATGGGCTGCATGTGCTGGAGCGCGAGTCCGAAGAGGTACGGAGCGAGCTGGGACGCGCTTTTGACCGACGCTGTCGCAGCCACAACGTGGCGGGCGACCTGGCCTTCGTGCACGGGCGGGTGGCTCGTCAGATTTGCAAGCACGCCTCGCTGGCCGATCTGGTGGTGGTCAACCTGGCGCATCCGCCGGGGCGAGACCCGATTTCCCGGCTGAGCAGCGGAATGCGCACCCTGATTCACTATTGCCCACGCCCGTTGCTGCTCACGCCCGGTGTGTCTCTGCCCCCCACGCGCGCTTTGCTGGCCTACGACGGAAGCCCGAAATCTGATGAGGCGCTGTATCTGGCGGAACGCCTGTCCAGCCGCTGGGGGCTGGACCTGGTGGTGGTCACCGTGGCGGAGGAGAAGAAACTGTCGTCTGAGACGGCGCTGGAGCGCGCGCGGAAGTACCTGGAGGCCAAAGGCGTCACTGCCCGTTATCTGAAGCGCAGCGGCGAGGTCGGGCGCGTGCTGCTGGAGGCTGCCGGGCAACACGCCTGCGATCTGTTCCTGCTGGGGGGATACGGCTTCCGCCCGCTGATGGAAATCGTGCTCAGTTCCACTCTGAACACCCTGTTGCAGGAAACGCGCATTCCGGTACTGTTGAGTCGATAAGAAGGTTATCCCCGATTCCAGCGGTGGTACAGCGATTGCAATTGGCGGTGCGCCTGGAGGAACTCCTCGAACGCCTGGTCGTACACCGCCCGGTGGTCTGGGTTGGGGGCGAACTTGTGCGCGATGCGCACGCGCTGCGCGGCTTTCTCAAAGGTAGTCATCTGGAGCGCGACAGCGGCCAGCAATCCCACCCCTCGCACGCCGGTCTCCAACGGCGCTTCTACCTGCAGGATGGGTTTCTGAAGCACGTCGGCAAAGATCTGGCACCAGAGGTCGGATTGCGCGCCGCCGCCGACCATGCGGATGGCGCCCAGAGGGCGACGGATGAAGCGCTCGATGTATCTCATCAGCCAGCGCATGTTCAGCGCTACGCCTTCTAACACCGCGCGAATCAGGTCCGCGCGGGTGTGGCTCAGTGAGAGGTTTAGGAACGCCCCGCGCAGGGCGGGGTCTTCCACCGGCGTGCGCTCGCCGACCAGCCAGGGGGTGAAGCGCACGCCCCGCGCGCCGGCGGGCGTGGACGCGGCCAGCAGGTCGAAGCGGGAGTAAGCGTGCGGCGGCGGGAGTTCGGTCAGGCCGTCGTCAGCGTAGAACAGTTTGTCGCGCAGGAAGGTCATGCACACTCCGGCGCTCTCCTGTTCGTTGGCAATGAAGTAGCGCCCCGGCACCGCCGAGGGCAACGAGGCCATGTTGTGGAACAGGTCGGTTTTCTTGAACGGCACGTGGCAGGTCAGCCAGGAAGAGGTGCCGATATAGATGTGCGGTTCGTAGTCGGTCAGCGCGCCGGAGCCGAGCATAGCGGCGTGCAGATCGGGCGCGCCGATCACCACGGGCACGGTGGCGGGTAAGTCGAGTGCTTCTGCGGCCTGCGGCGTGAGCGGTCCCAGGATGTGCGTGTTGGGGAAGAGGTCGGGTAGCTTCTCGCGCGGGATGCCGCTCCAGCGCAGCAGGGTGGGGTGATAATCCACCTGGTCGATGTCGCGGTTGTCCGTCAGCCAGTGCAGCGTGATCGAGGCGTACGATGCGGCTTTCCTGCCGGTCATCCGCAGGTTGAGGTAATCGGTTGGCTCCAGGAAACAGTCTGCTTCGTGAAACACTTCCGGGCGCTCCTGTTTCAGGAACAGGATGTGCGCAATGGGATCCTTGCCGGAGTAGGTGGGGATGCCGCCCGTCAGGCGCAACCAGGTGAGCAGTCGTCCCAGGCCGTACCCTTCGATGCTGGGCCAGCCGCCGGTGATCTGATCCACGTGAGGCGCGCCGCGCGTGTCCATCCACAGGATCGCCGGCCCCAGGGGCTGACCGTCGGCATCCACTGCGACGGTACCCGACCAGTGTGCCGAGCAGGCGACCGCCGCCACCCGCTCGCGCGGGAAGTGACTTTCCTGCCACAGGCGGCGCACGGTGTGCGTGATCACCTCCCACCAGATGGCGGGGTCTTGCTCCGCACCGCCACCGGGCAGGAAGTTCGTCGGCGTGGCGTCGGCCTGCTCCACGCTGGCGATGATGGTGCCGTCAGGGGCGACCAGCGCCACTTTGCAGGCGGTGGTGCCCAGGTCGATGGTCAGGATGGCGCTTGCGTGGGTCATGGTGCTTTCCCTCCTTCATCCCACAGATGGATCAACAGACCGGCCAGGATGTGGTCACGCAGGGTTTCTACCTCTGGTTGCCAGAAGGCATCGCCGGGGCGGTAGGGGAGCAGGTCGCGAATGGCGGCGTGCGCCCGTGCCGTGCCCGCTCCCAGCCGCGCTTCTGGACGCTGGCGCAGCCGCAAGTCGAGCGCCCGCGCGGCGGCGTAGGCCTCGATGGCTATCACGTGTGCCGTGTTGTGCACCACCTGCCGCGCGTGGCGGGCAGCGGTCATCGCGTTGGCGTTGTGGTCTTCCTGCTCGCCGGAAGTGGGTAGCGAGTGCACCGAGTCTGGCGCGGATAGCGTCTGGTTCTCCAGCGCGAGGGATGCAGCCGTGTATTGCAGCATCATCAGCCCGGAGTTCAACCCGGCATCTTCCGGGCGATCAACCAGCATGGGGGGAAGCCCGGCGTTCAGTTTCTCGTCTGTCAGGCGGAAGATGCGCCGCTCGGTGATCGCCGTCACCTCGCTCATCGCGATGCTCAGGAAGTCCGCGGCCATGCCGACCGGTTCGCCGTGAAAGTTGCCGCCGGAGAGCGCTTCGCCGGGGCCGAAGAGCAGCGGATTGTCCGTGACAGCGTTGATTTCCCGCTCGACCACGTTGGCGACGTAATCCCAGGTGTCGCGGGCGGTGCCGTGTACCTGCGGCGCGCAACGCAGCGAGTAGGCGTCCTGCACCCGTCTGGCGGCGCCCAGCAGCGTGCTGCCCGCGGTGAGCTCGCGCACGTGAGCGGCCACCGCGCGCTGTCCGGGATGGCGCCGCGCGGCGTGGATGCGGTCGTCGAACGCGGTGGCGGTGCCGAGCAGGGCTTCCAGGCTCATCGCCAGGGTGACATCGGCGGTGTCCAGCAGCACGCCGGCGTCGTGGACGGCTAGCGCCAGGATGGCTGCGGAGACGGTCGCGCCGTTGGTGAGCGCCAGACCTTCTTTTGCTTCCAGAGTCAGTTGTTTCAGGCCGGCAGCGGCCATGGCTTCAGCGCCGTTCATTTCCTGCCCGCGGAACAGTGCCCTGCCGGATTCTTCAGGATAATGGGATTCATCTGTGGTGAGCACCAGCGCCAGATGAGCCAGCGGAGCCAGATCTCCAGACGACCCCATGGAACCCTGGGACGGGATGACCGGCGTCACGCCGCGGTTCAGCATCTCGATTAGCGTCTCGACCAGTTCCAGCCGCACGCCGGAATGTCCGATCGCCAGCGTGTTCGCCCGGATCAGCATGGCCGCACGCACCACTTCAGTGGGTAAGGCGGGGCCTGTGCCCACGGCGTGGCTCAGGATCAGATTGCGGTTCAGGCGGACGCTGTCCGCTGTTGAGATGCGCCGGTCGGCGAACACGCCAAAGCCGGTGTTGATGCCATAGACCGGCTTCCCGGCGGCGATGATTGCTTTCACCCAACGGTGTGCCTCGGCGATGCGTTGCCGTGCTTCGTCGCTTAACGCCACGGGCTCCCCGTGGCGCGCCACGGCAACCACGTCTTCGATGCGCAAACGGCTTCCGTCGATGATCAGCATGCTTGTCTCCTATGAAAGAGTGATGTTCATGCTTCACGAAAACACCTGCCAGACCAGGAGCACGGCCAGCGGGATGGTCAGGTTGTCAACATCGGGGAAGGGGAGCGATTCGACCAGCGTGGCGGCGAGCGCAGAAGCGAGCAACGGCACTCCATACGCCGCGAGCGGAGCAGGAAAGACGCCTGCGGCTACATATACCGCGATCACGGCCAGCGCCAGCCCGCCACCTGCGAGGAACACGGTCAGTGAGCCGATCCAGGACTTGCGCGGCGACCAGGGCAACCGCCGCCGTCCCCAGCGTCTGCCGGTCAGGTCGGCCAGCCCGTCCCCGCTGCATAGGATCATCAACCCGGCAATGCCCGCCGGGGTGGACTTCCAATACAGGATGGTGAGCGCGGTGAAGATCAGACCATAGAACAGCGGGCCGCGCAGCAGCTCCCGTCGGTCTCCGGTGCGCGTCATCGCCTGTACCGCGGCAGGATTCTCCAGCCAGCCCAGCCCGACGAACGCGTATTGCACCGTGACGGAGAACGGCACCAGCGCGGCCAGATATGGCGCGCTGGGGGTGTCTTCGAACAGCAGCCAGCAGAGCACAAAGATCGGGCCGGTGCCGATGTGGATGATCTTACGGCTGATCGGCCCGCTGACCCAGCCACGCCGCGCCGCGGCCTGGTTGAGTTGCAGCCAGAGGAGTGCTGCAGCGAAGGTCAGGATGGTGGCAAGCAGGTTGTTGTGCAGCATGATGTCCTCACCATGGGATATCTGGGCAAGTGGAAACGCCCGCGTGCCGACCGACGTGCTTGTACATGGTCACGCCGGTGAACGGTTCGCCGAGGATGCCGTCGTGGATGGCCCAGGAGCGCAGGCGGATGCTGTGTGCTGCCTGTGGGCGTCGGAAGGGTGTGGAGCCGTCCAGCAGGGGGAGCAGGTCGCCGCTAGGGGCGAAGCCGCGCTGGATGCGTTCCATTAAGTCGCGTCCGCTCTGGTAGGTGAAGCCATAGCGTTCGAAGAGTACGGCGTTGTGGTAGTACAGGGGTTCGACAAAATAGATGCGCTGGCCCAGGCTGCGCAGCCAGCGCTCGAAGGTCTCGATGGCCTTGCCGAGCAACCGCATCCCGCGCCGCACCTGGCCTGGCGCCAGCCCGTGTTCCATGGCTGCGCGCTCCGCGTCCAGATTGCGAAAACGCGTGCCGAACTTCGTCGGCTGGCCGTCCGGCATGCGATCTACGTCGAAACGCGGCGAGTCCGGATTGTTGAGAATGTACAGCAGCACGTGGATGCGCCCGGTGAGGGTGTCGGCCAGATGACAGTAGATCACGGGGTCGGGGAAGCCCGCCTGGTGATACAGGCTGAGTTCCACGGTGTGTGTGCCGGGTTTGCAGCGCAGGCGCAGCAGGTCGCGGCCCTGGCGATCCACCAGGTATGGGCTGAGCGCGAAGCGATCCAGGATGACCGGGGGGATCAGGCGGCCATACACCGCCCGCTTTTCTGCGCGGGGGAGCAGGTTGATGCTGGCGATTGAATGAGGACCATGGGTCATCGTCTGCGCAGTGCGCGCTGGATCTCGCGCTCGGCATCGCGTCTGGCGATGTCCTGGCGCTTATCGTGGGCTTTCTTCCCTTTGGCCAGGGCAATCTCCACTTTTGCGCGCCCGTCCTTCAGGTACATTTGCAGCGGGATGATGGTCACACCTTTTTGACGTACCGCGTTCCACAGGCGCAGAATCTCGTGTTTGTGCAGCAAAAGCTTGCGCGGACGGCGCGGGTCGTGGTTGAAGCGGTTGGCCGGGTCGTAGGTGGCAATATGCGCGTTGATCAGCCAGGCTTCCAGGCTTTCGTCGATGCGCACGAAGGCTTCCTTCAGGCTGACCTGGCCTGCGCGCACCGATTTGATTTCCGTGCCCTTCAACGCAATGCCTGCCTCGTAGGTTTCCAGGACGAAGTATTCGTGGCGTGCTTTGCGGTTGGTTGCGACGACTTTGATGCTCATGCCTCGATTGTAGCATAAAGAAAGCGACCGGTGGGTGGTCGCTGGTGGTTGAGCATGCTAAAAAGTTGTTGGTAGCCGTACCGAGCGGAGGGCTGAGCCTGACGAAGTCTGTATCGAGGTACGGCCCCCCTAATTGTGCGAACGCAGGAAGCGCAGCACACTTTCCAGGGACAGGTTGGGGTGGTTCAGGTGGGCGTAGTCCAGGATGCCGAGGTCGATCAGGTGCTGGAGGATCGCTTTCGCCTGTTTCGTGCTGTATCCCTGCCCGCGCAGCGACCGGCGCCAGGCGGGGATATCCATGTGGCGTGGCGCGTCGGCGGCGATACGCGCCACGGTCGCCAGCAGGCGGGCGTTTTCGGCCACCTCTGGACGGGTGGTCATCTTCTGCACCAGCCCGTGCAGGCGTTCGGATTGCAACGACAGACAGGGGAGGCCTTCGGGGTTGTCCCACAGGTCGATCAGGCCACGCCCCTGCGCCTTGCGAATCAGTTCCTCGCCGCGTTGTGGCCCGTAGATCGCGATCATCAGGTCCACGGGGATGGCGGTGGTCAGTTCGCGGCGCAGCGCGGCGAGCGTCTCGCAGAAGCGATCCACCTCGTCAGGTGCGGGTGGCGTGGGCTCCGGCGTGGGTTCGGGTTCTGGCTCCTCTTTGGGGAACTCGGCGGCGATGCTCTCGTATTCGATCCATTCGAAGTCGTGGAGTAACGCGCTGTCGGCGGCCTCAGCGCTGGGGATCAGGAAGATCGCGCGCTTGCCAGTCTGGATCAGAGCGCGCGCCACAGCGGCGAAGGCGCCGTCGCCGCTGCCGATCAAGTACACGTCGGCGGGGCGGCTGGCGAGGTGTTTGCCCACTTCCAGCGCCAGGCGCATGTCGGCATAGTCTTTGTACACGTACTTCTTCCCAGGCGAGGATTGTCGCCGCCGACGTTCCTCGCGCGGCAAGAAGCTTTCCACGTGGATGGTGGTCGCCATGCGGTTCAGGCCGCCTAACTGGCGGTTGTAGTGGCTGAAGTTCGCCACGGCGATGAAGTCGGCCTTGCGCAGGGAGCCGTAGTGCGTTTCGATGTAGGCGACCAGTTGCTCGAAGTCCAGTTTCGGCGGACGACCGTAAGGGTTGCGGCGATCCGCGGTGCGCCTTTTGAGCGTGGTGAACAGGTTTTCGTAATCCAGGAAGAAGGCGACGCGGGCAATGGGCATGAACACCTCGTGATACAATGCGTGCACGGATTATACCCCAGGAGGGCTTATGCGCGTAGCCATCATCAGCGACACCCACGATAACATCTGGACGCTGGCCGCCGCCCGGTCTCACTTGGCGGGAGCGGATGCGCTCATTCATTGCGGCGACCTGTGCTCGCCGTTCATGATCTCGCGTCTGGTGGAGATCATGGGCGAGAAGCCGGTGCATGTCGTGTGGGGGAACAACGACGGCGACCGGCGGATGATTACTCTACTGGCGCTGAAGGCCGGCACGGTACACCTGCATGGGGACTTCGCCGCACTGGAACTTGGCGGTCTGCGGGTGGCGGTGACGCATTACCCTCTGGTATGTTATGGTCACGACCACACCGCGCACCACGAGCGCGTGGGCGAGACGGATTTGCTCAATCCGGGCGAGCTGATGGGACTGTATGGGCGCACGACACTGGCGCTGTATGACACCGAAAGCCGCGAAGTGCAGTTCGAAGAAGTGCGGGCATAAGGACGCCCGCCCGGTAGAAAACTTTGCTGCACTTTTCAAAACCGACCACTTCGCGTAAACTATAGGTATATGCGCGCCACGGATTTGTTGCGACGAATGTACCCTGCCTGGATCACCCGTCTGACCACCTCGCTGGCGGCGGGGGATACCATGCGGCGGAAGTTTAAAGAGCAACTGGATCGCTTCTTTCAGTTGCTGCAACAGGCTGTGGAAAGCGGCGACCCGGATTGGTTGAACCCGTTGCTGACCTCGTGGGTGCAGGCGCGCACGCAAACCGAACTGGAGAGCCTGGAAGCCAGCCTGTCGCCGTTCCTGACCAAGATGATGATCAACACGTTCGAGGTAGCGCGGGAGGTGCTCTCACCGGAAGAGACCGTGCAGGTCACCGGCGCGCTGCTGCCAGTGTTCGCTCACCTGTTCTCCAAGCTGGCGCAACTGGAAGTCGAGGTGCGCATCGTTCACCTGCAGGAGAAGTTGCTCATCGCACAACGCGAGCTGGAGCGGCTGGATCGCAGCAAGTCAAATTTCATCGCCGTAGCTGCCCACGAGCTGAAAACCCCCCTGACGTTGATCGAAGGCTACAACAGTATGCTGCGGGAGCTGTTCCCCCAAAGCGGCGGGGAATCCCACCTGTTGCTGCTGCTCAAGGGGATCGAAAACGGCACCCGGCGGTTGCGCGAGATCATCGATGACATGATCGACGTGTCGCTGATCGATAATAACTTGCTGCAGATCTCGTTCCAGCCGATCTGGCTGAACCGGCTGATCGAACCGCTGGCTAAGGAGTTGTCGGACGCGCTACGGGAGCGCGAGCAGACGCTGGTCATCGAGCCGTTCCCCGGCTACGACGAAATGACCTACGGCGATCCGGAGCGGTTGTATCAGGCCTTTCGCAACCTGTTGAGCAACGCCATCAAATACACGCCGAACGGTGGGCGGATTACCATCCATGGTCGGAAGTTGCCCGGTTTCATCGAGGTGATGGTCACCGACACCGGGATCGGGATTGACCCGGAGAACCACACGCGCATTTTTGAAAAATTCGGTCAGATTGAAAACGTGTCGCTGCACTCCAGCGGCAAGACCAAGTTCAAGGGCGGCGGCCCCGGTCTGGGTTTGCCGATTACCAAGGGGATTATCGAGGCGCACGGGGGCACGATCTGGGTGGAGTCGTCGGGGTGCGATGAGGAGAAATGCCCCGGTTCGACGTTCCACGTGCTGCTCCCGATCCGCACGGAGCCACCGAAGACCGACCAACGGATTCAGGAAGTGCTGTACGCCGAGCCGAATACGCAGAAACTCATCGAGGCCCGAAAATTGTGAGGTTCCATGACCGTTCATTTCGCTGATCGAATAGCTCAATTCAAGCCCTACTTTTTCGCTCAGTTGAACAAGAAGATCGCTGCGCTGAAAGCCCAGGGGATGGACATCATCCGCCTGGATATCGGATCGCCCGACATGCCGCCAGCGGAGTTTATCGTGGATCGCCTGGTGGAGATGGCGCGCCGACCGGACACGCACGCCTACACGCCGTACGGCGGCACCCAACGCTTCCATGAGGCGATCGCAACCTATTACGATCGCCGTTTTGGGGTGAAACTGGAACCGGTCAAAGAGACGCTTGCTCTGATCGGCTCGAAGGAAGGGTTGTTCCATCTCAGCCAGGTGTTGCTTGAGCCGGGAGATGTCTCGCTGGTGCCCGACCCCGGTTACCCGACCTACACCGCTGGCGCGCTCATCGCTGGCGCGGAGATCGTGTATCTGCCGCTGACCGCGGAAAGCGACTTCTTCCCCGATCTGGAAGCGATCCCGGAGGATGTGGCTCGTCGTGCCAAATTGCTCTGGCTGAACTACCCGAACAATCCTACCGGCGCGACGGCCACGCTGGACGACTTCGCCCGCGCGGTGGACTTCGCCCGCCGCCACGACCTGATCGTGGTGAACGATGCGCCGTACGTCGAGGTGTGTTACGATGGCTATCGCGCGCCGAGCATCCTGCAGGTGCCGGGCGCGAAGGATGTCGCCGTGGAGGTGAACTCGCTCTCCAAAGCCTACAACATGGCCGGCTGGCGGCTGGGGATGCTCGTGGGCAACGCCGACGTGGTGCGCATGGTGGGTGTGTACAAGAGTCAGGTGGATACCTCGCACTTCCTGCCGGCGCTGGAGGCGGGCATCACCGCGCTGACCGGTGATCAGTCCTGGATCGAGACGCGGAACGCGGAGTATCAGGCGCGGCGGGATATGGTGTTGGCCGCGTTGCCCGACCTGGGGCTGCAGGCGGCAAGCCCGAAGGCAGCGCTGTACATCTGGGCGCGGCTGCCGGAAGGTGTTCCCAGCATGGAATTCTGCTCCGCGATGCTGGAGGAGACCGGCGTGAGCACCACGCCCGGTGTGGTCTTCGGCGCCCATGGGGAAGGCTATTTGCGCATTTCGTTGTGTACACCGCGCGATCGGCTGGCGGAGGCGCTGGATCGGTTGCGCGCCTGGGAGCGCGTGCCCGTTTGATGGCCAGAAAAGTCCCACTGCCGGTTGAGCGCCCGCGTGAACGGGCTTTTCTGGTGGGGGTGGACATTCGCCATCGGCCCGGTTTGCTCAGCGTGGAGGAATCGCTGGCCGAACTGGCCTTGCTGGCGGACACCGCTGGCCTGGACGTGGTTGGCGAGGCGGTGCAGCGCCTGAACGCCCCGCACCCGCGCACCTTCATCGGCTCCGGCAAGGCGGAGGAGATCAAATGGCTGGTGGAGGAGACCAGCGCGGGCGTGGTGCTGTTCGACGATGAACTCTCCCCGCGTCACCTGCGTGAACTGGAGAAAATCTTCGGTGAGCAGGTGCGCATCCTCGACCGCACCGGTTTAATTCTGGATATCTTTGCTCAACACGCGCACACGAAGGAAGGGGCGCTGCAGGTTGAGCTGGCCCAATACGAGTATCGCCTGCCCCGGCTGACCCGCGCCTGGACGCACCTGGCGCGTCAGACGGGCGGCGGTGGCGGGCGTGCTGGCTCGGTTGGCGGTGTGGGGCTGCGCGGCCCCGGCGAGAAACAACTGGAAGTGGATCGCCGTGAGATTCGCCGACGCATCGTGCAAATCAAGGCCGAACTGGAGAAGGTGCGCGCCCATCGTCAGCGCTACCGCGCCCGACGCCGGCGGTCGCGCATCCCGGTCGTGGCGCTGGTGGGGTACACCAATGCGGGTAAGTCCACCCTGCTCAATCACCTGACCCAGGCGGACGTGTACGTGGCCGACCAGTTGTTCGCCACCCTCGACCCGACCACCCGCCGCGTGGAACTCCCCGGCGGCCACCTGGCGCTGTTCACGGACACGGTGGGCTTTATCCAGAAGTTGCCGACCACCCTGGTGGCGGCCTTCCGCGCCACGCTGGAGGAGATCGCCGACGCGGATTTGCTGCTCCATGTGATGGACGCTTCCCATCCCCAGGTGGCAGCCCATACCGCCGCCGTGCGGGAGACGCTGGCTGAAATCCACGCCGACCATGTGCCGGTGCTGCTTGTGTTGAACAAGATGGATCGGTTGGACGCGATGGAGCGCGAGGCGGTGCAGGCGCGCTTCCCGGAGGCAGTGCCGATTTCGGCGCTGCACGGCGAAGGGCTGGACGATTTGTTGCGCGTGGTGAACACGCATCTGTTTGAGACGTATGTTCAGGTCACGGTGCAATTGCCGTATCAGGAAGGCGCCTTGATCGCCCTGTTCCACGAGCAGGGGCACGTTCAGCGGGTGATACACCGGCGCGGCGGCGTGGAGATCGAAGGGCGTGTGCCGGTGCGTCTGCTGGCGCGCTACACGCCTTTTCGGATCGATGCCGAGGAGTGATCATGCTGCAACGCTTCAACCGCTTTCTCGATGCGATGTCGGAGTTCCTGGCGGCGCGTAAAGGGCTGTTGCCGCTGATCGGCCTGCTGCTTGTTGTGCTCAACCTGGTGGTTCAGTTCATCCCTGCACTCAACGGCCTGGCGGTTCACAACTGGCTGCTGCACCTGGGGGTGATCCTGGCGATTCTGGGTTTTCTGTTGGGGTGGGCGCTGTAGGTTGGTTCATTGGTTCGTTGGTTCGTTGGTTAGGGTGCGGCGGAGGGCTTCCGGCTCGGTGACCGGCTGGCGACAGACCATGCGCTGACAGACGTAGGCCGTGGATTTCCCGTTTACCAGATCGCGCCCCTGGAGCAGCGGGGGTGCGTCGCCGGGCGCGGGAGAGACGGCGAGCACCAGGCGGGGACGATAGGTGCGCCAGACCTCGCGGAGCAAGGCCTGAGTGGCTTCAGCCGTTGGGTCGCCCAGGATGGCGACTTCGTGTACTGGACCAAGAGCGAAATCCATTGCGCACAACCAGTAACTGAAAGCCGTCGGATAACGGGCGGCAGTGGTTTGCATCCGGCGCAGGCTGGCCTCGGCGCGGTCGTACAGGTCCCCGCGACCGGTGTAGGCGACGAGCATCAACAGGGCATGGGCGGCCAGGGCGTTACCGGAAGGGGTGGCGTTGTCCTGGAGTTCGCGGGGGCGGGTGATCAGTGCCTCGTGGTCGTGTGCGGTGTCAAAGAAGCCGCCGTCTGGCGCGGAGAAGCGTTCAATCATGGTCTGGATCAGGGCTTCGGCGGCGGTGTACCAGCGGGGATTGGCGTCCATCTGGTAGAGTTCGAGCAGGGCGACGGCCAGCGCCGCATGGTCTTCCAGGAAGGCGGGCTGTGTGTGGCGTCCGTCGCGCCAGGTGCGGAACAACTGGCCTGACGGAAAGAGGTGCTGGAGCAGGAACGCGGCATTTCGCGTAGCCACTTCGCAATAGTCTTCCCGGCCCAAATACCGGGCTGCTTCTGCAAAAGCACGCAACGCCAGCGCGTTCCAGGCGGTAAGTACCTTGTCGTCCGTCGCCGGGCGCACCCGCGCTGAACGAACGTCGAGCAAGCGGGCGTTGAGCACCTGCAACCGCGTGGCGACCTCCTCAACGGGCATCCCAAAGCGGGCGGCGAGCTGGTCGTCGCTCAGGGTACGTTGCAACACGTTGTTTCCGTTTTCAAAGTT
>CAYSXA010000028.1:0-21034 GCA_964435005.1 uncultured Anaerolineaceae bacterium
TGGCGCGCGCTGCGCCCCAGCGCTGACCATCTGCCCTACACCATCAGCAAGGCGGCGCTGGCCGCACTCACCCGCTCGCTCGCCGTGGCGCTGGCGCCGCGCATCCCGGTGAACGGCATCGCGCTGGGCGCGCTGCTCCCGCCCGCCGATGGCGGTGACACCACGGGCGTGTTGCGCGCCGTCCCCGCCGGACGCTGGGCAGAGGTGAATGAACTCGAAGAGACGTTGCTCTTCCTGCTCACCGGCCCGACCTATATCACGGGCGAGATCATCCATCTGGACGGCGGCAGGCATCTGGTATAGTGGATTGAGCACTGGCGCGTGGTGGTTGGGAATCAGGGGCAAGGAGAAGAAACCGTGGAGAAAGGCGACGAGACGATAGCGTCAAAAGCAAACAGCCCCTCGGATGAACAGCTCGTCACTGGTCTTCGGCTCGCGCTAGCGCAGGCCAAAGCAGCGGAGGAACTGAACACCTATCCTATCGGGGCTATCATTACAGATTTTGAAGGCAACATCATCGCCCAGGCGCACAACCGGGTGATTCCCAATCACGATCCAACCGCCCATGCCGAAATCGAAGTGATTCGCAAAGCAGGAAAACACCTGCGGGAACACAAGCATCAGAGCGTGCTCTATACCACGGTAGAACCCTGTCTGATGTGTATGGGAGCCATCATCACAGCCGATATTGCAACCGTCGTGTGGGGAGTGAACGACCGATACGCCGGCGCAGCCGGCTTCGTGCTAACCCGGTACGAAAAGCAGAACTTGAAGAAGCCGACAGCCATCCCTGAGCCAGACCCAGAAACCGCGATGGAGATACGCAAATTGATGCGCACATGGGAACAAAGGCGCGGGTACGGCAGTGACCACTGGGCTTAAACGGCGTACAGTCCCCTCCCATCACCAACCACGAGGCAGCTATGGACAAAGTCATCATCAAGAACCTGGTCGCACGCGGGATCATCGGCATCAACGATTGGGAACGCGAGAAGCCGCAGGAAATCCGCATCAACATCGAACTGTACGCCGACCTGCGGCGGGCTGGCGAGACGGACGACATCGCGGATTGCGTGAACTACCGCACAGTCGCCAAGAAAGCCCTGGCGCACGCGGAGAGCGCCGCACGCTTCACCGTCGAGGCGCTGGCGGCGGACATCGCCGCGCTGTGCCTGGCGGAGCCCGGCGTGCAGAAGGTGCGCGTGCGAGTGGAGAAACCCGGCGCAGTGCGCTTCGCCGAATCCGTAGGGGTGGAGATTGAGCGCTCCCGCGCCTGACCTGGTGTACCTGGGATTGGGGTCGAACATCCAGCCCGAAGAAAACCTGCCGCGCGCCGTGGCGTTGCTCGCCGAACGCGTGCCGGTGGTGGCCGTCTCGTCCGTCTGGGAAGCGGAAGCCGTGGGCGTGGAAGGGCCGCCATTCTTGAACGCCGCGCTGGCCTGCCGCAGCCCGCTCTCCGCCGAGGAATTAAAAACCCACCTGTTGCGGCCCCTGGAGCGCGCGCTGGGACGTATCCGCACGGCGGACAAATTCGCGCCGCGCCCCATCGACCTGGACATCCTGATCCATCACGGGCGTCTGATCGACCCCGACCTCTGGCGGCTGGCGTACATCGCCGTGCCGCTGGCCGAAATCCTGCCCAACCTGCGTCACCCGGCCAGTGGCACGCGGCTGGCGGAAGTCGCTGCGCGGCTGCGAGCGCAGAGCGACCTGCGACGACGCGATGACGTGCGCCTGACCGGCATGTAAGCGAGGGCCGGCTAAAAATCCCGCCCGCCGACGGTCTGCACCACTGGCTGCAACGTGCCGTCCGGGCTGCACCAGGCGACCATCTGATACGGGCCGTCGGATGAGAGCACCTCGGCGAAGGCAGCGGCATACCCAGCCCGATGGCGAATCCCCCGGTAGAAGTCCAGGTACTCCTGGGCTTTTATCGACATGGACGTCATTGGGTTCAGATTGGCAAAGCCAGTAATCAAAATCAGATGGTTCGGATAACGATCACGGATGACCTGATGGAACCTTCCTCCATCCGTGCTCTCCATCGCCATGCGCGTCTGCCAGAAACAGCGCACGCCAATCCAGTCTGCGCCCTGAACCGCCATGTCCGCTTCGTCAAGGAAAGTCAACGCATCCTGGCGCTGGCCGGAGATCGTCCCTCCCGGCGAAAGCCCAGGGAAGCCAAAGCGCGCTTCTGGCGCGATCAGCCGCAGCCGCTTCACCACCTCGCTGAACCAGCCACCGAAATACACCCCAGACGCCCAGGAACGCTGCCAGCCGTTGATCTGCAGATTCGGCTCCGGCTGCACCTCAAAGTAACGCACCCCCTGCGCGTACAGGCGCCCAAGATCGTTTCCCACGCGAGCGGCGAAGGTCGCCGGGGAGACCGGCTCGCCACTCAGATTCTCGTTCAGCGTGGCGACGAGGAAAATCGAGGGGTTAATCTGACGCATGCGCAGCACCGCGGTCGTGGGCGTATCGCGGCGCAAAAGCACGGCTTCCAGCCGCGCCTCACGAATCGCCCGCGCATCGGCCTCGGAGAACGTGCCGCCAGGGTTCGCGGTCACACCGATCAAACACACCCCTGGCTCCCAACCAAAACGGGCCGCGTCCGCCCCAACCTCATCCTGCGGCCAGATCATAAAGGGTGTGGGATCGAGGATATCCAGCGGATAGTTCGTCAAGCCGCTGGCCGTTGCGCCTTTCTTCTTCAGCGTGAGGTGCAGATGCGAGCCAGTCGAGTTGCCGGTGGAATCCGCCCGCGCGATCACATCACGCGCATGAACCTGCTGCCCCTGAGTGACCAGGATTTCCTGCAAATGCGCGTAGGTGGTCTGGTAGCCGTCCCGATGGTCGATACGCAGGAAAATTCCGTAAGGATGCCCATCGCCAGGATCGGGATGCACCTGGGAGACCACGCCATCCGCCGCAGCGTAGATGGGCGAGCCCATCGGCGCTCGAATATCGAGCCCCTCGTGACCGGGCAGGTTGAACTGGGCGTAGATTTCCGGATTCGCACCGAACGCCTGGGAGATGTAAGGATAATCCGTCGGCCAGTGCAGGCGGAAGGGCGCGGCCTGGTCCGGTTGGCCTATCCGTTCGCCGTAGCGGTCGCTCGCCGCGATGCGCGCTGCCAGCAACTCTTTCAGGTGCTGCGGGTCACGCGCGGCGACCACGTCCAGCCGCGCGCGCGGATACTTCTGCCGCATGTAGGTCTGGATATCACCGTATCCGGGATAGCCTTCCGGCGGCAACACGATGGTCACCGTCTGACCGGGCGCCATATATCGCCCGGCGTTGTCTGGATCGGGCGTGATGTTCACACGGAACTTGACCACGTAATCTCGAACGCCCTGCACCCAATCCCAGAAATGTTGACGCGGGAGCAAGACGATATGCGGTTCAGCAGTCATCGCACCTCCTCATGAAAAACCCAGCCCACGCTCTTTGAGCGAAACAAAGCGTCCCTGGCCGATGACGAGATGATCGAGCACTTCAACATCCAGCAGCTTGCCGGCCTCCACCGCCCGACGGGTGAGTGCCACGTCCTCCGCGCTGGGGGTCGGATCGCCGCTGGGATGGTTATGCACCAGAATCAGACTGGCAGCATTGCGGCGGATGGCGTCCTTGAACAGTTCACCCAAACGCACGCTGGCGCTGTTCAACGAACCCTGGTAGACCAGACGCTCAGCGATCAGGCGATTGCGCGTGTCGAGCAACAACACGCGCACCTGCTCCTGTTCCAGAGCGCTCATCTCATACAGCACCAACGCAGCCGCATCCTCCGGCCTCTGAATGGCCGGACGCGCATCCGGGTCGGTCTGCATCAGGCGATGAGCTAATTCAAGCGCGGCCTTGACCTGCGCCGCTTTCGCCACACCCATGCCGCGCTCGGCCTGCAAGAGGGCGAAATCCGCGCGGTGCAGGCCAGGCAACCCGCCGAAACGTGCCAGCAGCCGCTCCGCCAGGCGCACCACGTTTTCGCCAGGGAGACCGGTGCGCAGCAAGATCGCCAGCAACTCCGCCGTGGTCAGGCTTCCCGCACCCAGACGCATCAAACGCTCGCGCGGACGCTCTCCTGCCGCCATATCCCGAATGCGATACCCCGCCATATACACCCCACATCACACGTGACCGCATGGCCTCATCGCCTCTTACCTCCCCAGTGTAGCACAAAACCAGCGATGTGCTATAATCTCGCCAATGGAGTAAACCGATGCCCGATCCCTCTGCTTTCAGTAACCTGGTGCTTATTCTGGCGGCCTGGGGCGCAGCGTTCCTGGCCGCGCTGTGGCTCAGCCTGGTCATCTGGACGTACCGCGACATCCGGCAACGCACACGCGATCCGCTGGCGCGGCTGCTTGCGGTGCTGGTCATCGCGGCGCTCTTCCTGCCTGGCCTGGCAGTGTACCTCATCCTGCGTCCGCCGCACACGCTGGAAGAGGAATACCAGCGCACACTGGAAGAAGAAGCCCTGTTGCAGGCCATCGAGGACGTGGCACTGTGCCCCGGTTGCAGCCGTCGGGTGCAACCCGACTGGCAAGTCTGCCCGCAGTGCCACACCAAACTGAAGAAGCCCTGTCATCAGTGCGGTCGGCTGATGGAACTGGGGTGGAACCTGTGTCCGTACTGCGGCACCCCCACGCCAGGCGTGCGGCGTGAAGGATTGACGCTGAACGAAGCGCTGAGCCCGTTGGCCGGCGAGACACTCGACGAGGGTTGAAGACAGCCATGGTCTGGAATCAGGTAGAGCACGTCGCGCGCCCCGGCGACCTGGCACAACTGGTCAGCCACGGGCGGCGTTTTTTTCTGGTGCGCCTGGAAAGCGGTAGCGAACTGCAAACGCACCGTGGCGTGGTGAAGCACGACGATCTGATCGGCAAGCCGTGGGGCAGCCAGGTCTATTCCCACCTGGGGCACGCGTTCATCCTGCTACAACCCGGTCTGGCCGACATCCTGCGCGAGACCCGGCGCCGCACGCAAATCATGTTCCCCAAAGACATCGCCTTCGTGCTGGTGCAGATGAGCATCGGCCCCGGCCAGCACGTGCTGGAAGCGGGCACCGGCTCCGGATCGCTGACTACCGCGCTGGCCTACGCCGTCGGCCCGCAGGGGCAGGTGACTTCCTACGAAGTCCGCCCGGAAATGCAAAAACTGGCGCGGCGCAATCTACGTCGGCTCGGCCTGGAAGACCGCGTGACTTTCAAAATCGGGAACATCGCCAGCGGCTTCGAAGAACAGAACGTGGATGCCCTCTTTCTGGATGTGCCCAACCCTTACGATTACATCGGTCAGGCACGCGAAGCGCTGAAGCCTGGCGGTCACTTCGGGAGCCTGGTACCGACCACAAATCAGGTCTCTGCGCTGGTCGCCGCGCTGGAAGCGCACGACTTCGGCTTCATCGAGGTGGTCGAGGTGCTGCTGCGGCACTACAAACCGGTCGCCGAGCGTCTGCGCCCTACCGACCGCATGGTAGCGCACACCGGCTACCTGATCTTCGCCCGCCCGGTGATTCCCGCACCGCCGCCCGACATCCCAACCGAGGAGAACGCCTGATGTTCCGTCGTCGTCCTCGTCGTCCTTTCCGCCGTCGTCCCCCTTTCCCGCCGCCGCGCAATCCACAGCGCATGGCCGAACGCGCGCTGCGTCAGGCAGAAGCCCTGATGCAGCAAGGGGAATTCGCCGAAGCTGGCGAGAGGTTCTCCCGCCTGGCCGAAGCCGCTGAGGAGCGCGGCATCCCGCGCGCGCCCCAGTTGCACCTGCGCGCCGCGCAGGCCTGGCTGAAGGCCGGCGACATGGCCCGCGCCGAAGACCACCTCTGGCGCGGGCTGCAGAGCATGGCTAACGCCAGTCGCTGGGCGCAACTGGCGCGCGTGGGGGAACGCGTGGTGCAGGAACTGCAAGCCGAAAACCAGGCTGCCCTGGCCGCCAGAGTGGAAGACTGGCTCCGCGCCACCCTGCCCGCAGGCATCCAGGCTGCCGCCGCCATCGGACGCCCGTCCCTGCCCACCCACTGCCCGGCCTGTGGCGGCCCGGTGCGCCCGGACGAGGTGGACTGGCTGGACACCCGTACGGCGGAATGCGCCTTTTGTGGTAGCCCGATCCACGCGGAGTAAACGGTGCGTCTCACGGAAGAGGAAATCGCCCGTCGTCTGGCTGCTGCCGCCCGTCTGCCAAAAGCGCGTCCCGATCCGTACCCAAAAGCCATATTGCATGGCGATCCCACGCCGGCAGCGGTGCTCATCCCCTTCCTGCAATGGGAGGGAGAGTGGCATTTGTTGTTCATCCGCCGCACGGCTCCGCCGGAAGACCGCCACGGGGGTCAGGTCGCCTTCCCCGGCGGGCGCCGCGAACCAACGGATGCCGACGCCACGGCCAACGCCCTGCGCGAGGCCGAGGAAGAACTCGGCATCCACCCGCAAGACGTGCGCATTCTGGGGGAACTGGAACCGACAATCACGATCTCGAATTTCCTGGTCACGCCGGTGGTCGGCGCGCTCCCCTGGCCGTACCCGCTGCGCCCGGCGCCTTCGGAAGTGGCACGTGTGTTCACCATCCCCCTGGCATGGCTGGCCGATCCGGCGAACCACGAAGTGCGGCAACGGTCGCTCCCCGGCCCTTACCCGCCGTTTGATGTGATTTACTTCCGCCCTTACAATGGCGAAGTGCTCTGGGGCGCAAGCGCGCGGATCATGTGTTTCTTGTTAGAAGCGCTGGAACTCTAGCTGAAGCCGACCGAATAGTGCGCTTCAGCCCCAAAGCACCAAACTCACAACACCCACAACAACAGCCCCTTCAGATAGTATCCTTCCGGGAAGTGAATCGAAATCGGATGATCTGGTCCCTGGCTCAGCCGGTGAAGAATTTGCGCCTCCACACCGGCGTCTACCGCCGCAGCGGCCACAATCTTCTGGAACAGCTCGGCGCTCACGCCGCCAGAGCAGGAAAAGGTCGCCAGTAGACCGCCGGGACGCAGCAATTTGAAGGCCAACAGATTGATGTCCTTGTAGCCGCGCGCAGCGCGCTGCGCCTGCGCCGCCGTGGGCGCGAACTTCGGTGGGTCGAGCACAATCAGGTCAAATTTACGCCCCTGGTCGCGGTAGCGACGCAGCAGTTGAAACACATCCGCTTGCACGAATTCGGCGCGCTCCAGGGGAAGGCCGTTCAAGGCGACGTTCTCCCGCGCCAGCGCCAGCGCGTCGGCAGAAGTGTCCACCGAGACCACACGCGCCGCGCCGGCCTGCAACGCGTACACGCCAAAGCCACCGGTGTACGCGAAGGCGTTGAGCACCTCGCGTCCGGCGGAGAATGCCGAAACCAACCGCCGGTTCGCGCGCTGATCCAGGTAAAAGCCGGTCTTGTGGCCGCGCACCACGTCCACCCAGAAAGTCAGCCCGTGTTCCTGGATGCGGATGCGGTCAGGTGGCGGCGTACCGCGCAACGCCCCCACGCGCGGGGGCAGCCCTTCCAGCGCGCGCACATCCGCATCGGAACGCTCGAAGACGCGCGCCGCGCCGGTGAGTTCGAGCAGCAGGTCGGCCAGCGTCTCGCGCCAGCGCTCCGCGCCCACGGTGAGGCACTGCATCACCAGCGTATCTCCATAGCGATCGACCACCAGCCCCGGCAGGCCGTCCGATTCGGCGTGCACCAGCCGGACGGCGTCCGTGAGGTCATCCAGTCTCAGTGTGCGGCGCAGGTCAATCGCCTGACGCAGGCGTTCGCGCAGAAAGTCCGCGTCCACCGGGCGGTCGTCCCACGTCCACACGCGGGCGCGGATACTGGACTGCGGGCTGTACGCCGCGCGCGCCAGGAAGTCACCTGCCGCAGTGAGCACGCGGACGGTCGCACCGGGTTCGGCCTCCCCCTCCAGACGCGCAACAGCACCCGAAAAAACCCATGGGTGCCGTCGCAACAGGGCTTTCTCCCGCCCTGGTTTCAGGATCAAATCGGCCATGTGTTACGAAATCACGCCCACTTTGCGCCCCGCCTCGGCGATCACGTCCATCGCATACACAATCTCATCCGGCTCGTGCGCCGCGGTCACCGTGGCACGCAGCCGCGCCAGGCCCTCCGGCACCGCCGGCGAGACCACGGGCAGCACAAACACATCGCTCTGTTGGGCGTAGCGGGTCATCTCGAAAGCGCGCTCGTCCGAGCCGCACAGCACCGGCACGATGGCCGTCTCGGTCATCATGGTGTCGAAACCGCGCTCCTTCAAGCCGTTGATGAACAGATCGGCGTTCTGGCGCAATTTCTCCACCCGCCAGGGCTCGTCCATGATCACGCGGAAGGCCTCCAGCGCCGCGGCGGCCTGCGCGGGAGGCAGCGCAGCGGAGAAAATGTAGCCCCGGCTGGCGTGGCGCAGGTAGTTGATCAGTTCCGCCTTCCCGGCCACGTACCCACCCACCGAGGGAATGGTCTTACTCAGCGTGCCCATCTTGATGTCGATCACGTCCATGCCGAAGTGTTCTTCAATGCCGCGTCCCGTCTCACCGAGCACCCCCACCGAATGCGCCTCGTCGATCATCAGCCAGGCGTTGTACTTCTGGCAGATTTCCGCCAGGCGCGGCAGGTCGATGATGTCACCGTCCATACTGAACACCGCATCGGCGATCACCAGTTTGGCCGCATCCTCCGGCACACGCGCGATGCGCCTCTCCAGGTCGTCCATATCGTTGTGGCGAAAGCGGCGGAAGTGCGCGCCGGACATCAAGCAGCCGTCCACAATGCTGGCGTGGTTCAACTTATCGGAGAACACGTAATCGCCCCGCCCCACCAGCGTGGACACCACGGTGAGGTTGGTCACATAACCAGAGGTGTAAGTGATCGCTGCTTCCGCACCCTTGAACTCGGCGATCGTCTCTTCAAGTTCCTGGTGCAACTTGAGCGTGCCGGCCAGCGAACGCACGCCGTGCGTGCCCGTACCGTAGCGATCAATCGCTTCCTGCGCGGCCTTGTTGATGCGGGGATGCCCCACCAGTCCCAGATAACTGTACGAAGCGTACATCCCCATCTCACGCCCGTTGACCACCACGCGCGCGCCACCACGCAGTTCACTGATCGGTTGGTTGTAATAGTACAGGTCTTGCTCTTGAAGCGCTGCCACGCGCTCGTTCATCGCCGCGATACGGCGTGCTATCGTGTCGTTGGCCCTGGTCAGATCCATCATACTTCTCCTGGTGCTCGGATTCGTCCTCAATTACAATAGGTAAGTTTAGTCCAGGCATGGTAAACTGTCAACCAATATGGAAGAAACGATTCTCACCATCGAACCGGGGCATATGCTGCACGGAGAGGCTGCGCCGCCTGGCGACAAGTCATTATCCCACCGCGCAGCGCTGTTCGGCGCGCTGGCGGAAGGCGCGAGCGAAGTGAGTAACTTCCTGGTGGCCGGCGTCACAAAGCCACTGCTGGATGCGCTCACCGCGCTGGGCGTCTCCTGGAGGCTGGACGGCGACCATCTGACCGTGCACGGCGTGGGACGCCAGGGCTTTCGCGCCCCGTCCGCGCCGCTGTACTGCGGGCACTCTGCCACCACCATGCGCCTGCTGGCAGGCGCGCTGGCGGGCGCCGGGGTGTCCGCCACGCTGGACGGCTCACCGGGGCTGCGCCGCCGCCCGATGGGCCGCATTGTGGAGCCATTGCGCCGTATGGGCGTGACCATCCAGGCGCGGGAAGACCACTACGCACCTCTGCACCTCTGGCCACAGGGAGCGCAGTTGCCGCTGCGCGGCGGCGAACACCGCCTTGCGGTAGCGTCGGCGCAGGTGAAGACCTGTCTGTTGCTGGCCGGCCTGTCCGCCGACGGGCCGGTGACGGTACACGAACCCGGCCCTTCCCGCGACCACAGCGAACGCCTGCTGGGACACATGGGCGTGTGCGTGGAAAAAGTCGGGGATCATAGCGTGCGCCTGACGCCGCCCGACCGGCCTTTGCAGCCGCTGCGCGGGCGGTTGCCAGGGGATTTCTCCTCGGCAGCCTTCCTGATCGTGGCCGCGCTGGTCACCCCCGGCTCGGACATCTGGCTGCGCGGCGTGGGCCTGAACCCCACCCGCACCGGCCTGCTCGAGGCGCTGGGTCGCATGGGCGCGCAGATCGCCGTCCACCCCATCGGCGAACGGATGGGCGAGCCCGTCGGCGACCTGCACGTGAGCCATTCTCCCCACCTGCAAGGGATCGAAGTGCGCGGCGACCTGGTGGTACGCATGATCGACGAATTCCCGATCTTCGCCGTGGCCGCCGCCTGCGCACATGGTGCGACCACCGTCCGCGAGGCGACTGAATTGCGCCACAAGGAGAGCGACCGCATCGCCGTGCTGGTGGGCGAACTGCACCGCCTGGGCGTGGACGTGACCGAACACCCGGACGGCTTCACCATTCGCGGGGGTGCGATCCACGGCGGCGAGGCGACCGCCCACGGCGATCATCGCCTGGCGATGGCGCTGGCCATCGCCGGGCTGGTCGCGCGCGAACCGGTACGTGTCCACGAGGCGCACATGATCGCCGAATCGTTCCCCACGTTCCCGCGCATCCTACGCGACCTCGGCGCTCAAATCAGGGAAGAGGACACATGAGACCCCGAACCCCTTTCCACTTTGGACTGATCGGCTACCCGCTGGGACACAGCCTCTCGCCAGTGATCCACCACGCCGCGCTGAACATGCTGGGGCTGAGCGGCGAGTACCGCCTGTTCCCCGTCCCGCCAGCGGGCGGCGAGGAGGCGGCCATCCGCGAACTGCTGGCGGCGATGCGTGATGGCACCCTGCACGGCCTGAACGTCACCATCCCGCACAAACAGACAGTGATCCCACTGCTCGACGCGCTCACCCCCGCCGCACAGGCCATCGGCGCGGTGAACACAATCTTCCGCCAGAATGGGCAGGTGGTCGGCGACAACACAGACGCGCTGGGCTTCTATCAAGACCTGATGGCCTGCTGGCGACGCATTCAGCGCGACATCCCCGCTGATCGCCCCCGCCGCGCGCTGGTGCTCGGCAGCGGCGGTAGCGCCCGCGCGGTGACCTACATCCTGGCCCGGCGCGGCTGGCAGGTGATCGTAGCCGCCCGGCGCCCGGAGGTCGTGGAGACGGCTTGGCGCGACCGCCTGGACGGCGTGATCCCCTGGGAAACACGCACAAACCTGGCGAAGGACACTTTCGACCTGGTGGTGAACTGCACGCCGCTGGGCATGCCGCCCCACACAGAAGGCTCGCCCTGGCCAGCGGGCGCGCCGTTTCCCGCTCAAGCCATCGTGTACGACCTGGTGTACAATCCAGAAGAAACCACGCTGCTGCGCCAGGCGCGCCAGGCGGGGCACGCGGCCTTCAGCGGCCTGGGGATGCTCATCGAGCAGGCCGCGCTGGCCTTTGAACGCTGGACAGGTTTCGCCGCGCCGCGCGCCGCCATGCACCTGGCGCTGAGCAAACACACTAGGACACGCCAATCCTCATCACAACCATGAGCCTACGATTTCTCACCGCAGGCGAATCCCACGGCCCAACGCTGACGGCCATCCTGGAAGGAATGCCCGCCGGCCTGGCGCTGGACATCGCGCACATCAACCACGAACTGGCGCGCCGCCAGCGCGGGTTGGGTAGCGGCGCGCGCATGAAGATCGAACACGACCGCGTTGAGATTCTGAGTGGCGTACTCGAAGGGCGCACCACCGGAGCGCCGATCGCCCTGCGCATTGCGAACAAAGACCACGCCCGCTGGCGCGGGAAGACGATTCCGCCCTTCACCACACCGCGCCCCGGCCACGTGGACTTGAGCGCGGCGGTGAAGTACCACTACCGCGACCTGCGCCCCGGACTGGAGCGCGCATCCGCCCGAGAGACCGCCGCGCGAGTCGCGGTGGGCGCAATCTGCAAGCAACTGCTGGCCGCGTTCGACGTGCAGGTGGGCGGCTACGTGGTCTCCCTCGGCACGGTGCAGGCCGATTTGGAGCACATCCCGCTGGCGGAGCGCGCGGCGCGCGCCGAGGCAAACGACCTGCGCTGCCCGGACGAGGACACCCTGCCCGCGCTGCACCAGGCTGTTGAAGCCGCCATCCGACAGCGGGACACGCTCGGCGGGGTGATTGAGGTGGTCGCCACCGGCGTGCCGCCCGGCCTGGGCTCGCACGTGCAGTGGGATCGCCGGCTGGACGCCCGCCTGGGCGCTGCCGTGCTCAGCGTACAGGCGATTAAAGGCGTGGAGATTGGCCCGGCCTTCGAGAACGCCCGTCTGCCCGGAACGCAGGCGCAAGACCCCATCCGCCTGGACGGGAAGGCGCTCATCCGCCCCACGGTGCGCTCCGGCGGGATCGAAGGCGGCATCAGCACCGGCCAACC
The DNA here is from genome assembly GCA_964435005.1 of uncultured Anaerolineaceae bacterium. Taxonomy (GTDB): domain Bacteria; phylum Chloroflexota; class Anaerolineae; order Anaerolineales; family DRMV01; genus CAYSXA01. The sequence goes on from CAYSXA010000028.1 coordinate 12,333, forward strand.
GATCCTCGTCCGCGCGGCGATGAAACCGATCGCTACCACGCTCACCCCACAGCCCACGGTTGACCTCGCCACCGGCGAGGAAACGCCCACACGCTACGAGCGCTCAGACTTCTGTCCCGTGCCGCGCGCCGTGCCGGTGATCGAGGCAATGGTGGCCTTCGTGCTCGCCGACGCGCTGCTCGAAAAACTGGGCGGCGACTCGCTGGATGAAATGCGACCCCGCTTCCGTGCGCTCCGCCGAACACACCTGGACGACCTGACCCTGAACGGAGAGGAGCACATTTTCTGGCCGGAGGAAGCGTCGTGATCTTTCTGTACGGTCCCTCTGGTAGCGGCAAAAGCACCGTCGGGCGCGTCCTGGCCGAGGCGCTTCAGGTGCCCTTCCTCGACCTGGACAACGCGATTGAGGTGCACCACGGACAACGCGTCGAGGAGATCTTCGCCCTGCAAGGCGAAGCCGCCTTCCGCCAGATGGAACGCGACCTGTTGTTCGAGTGGCTGGCCGGCCACCAGGACGGCGTGGTGGCGCTCGGCGGTGGAGCGTTGCTGCAAAAGGACGTGCGCGTGCGTGTGGAAGGCGCGGGGGAGGTGGTGCTGCTCCACGCCAGTGTGGAGGTGCTCGCCGAACGACTGTTGAGCGACCAGGAGAACCCGCGTCCCCTGCTCGCGGGCGGTCTGCGAGGCCGGCTGAAGGCGTTGATCGCCCGGCGAGACGCACATTACCGTTCGTTTCCACTCCAGGTGGACACCGAAGGCCGCACGCCGGACGAGGTCGCCTGGGAGATTCAGGTGCGGCTGGGGCGCTTTTACATCCAGGGCATGGGACGCGGCTACGACGTACGCATCCAGGCCGGCGGGCTGGGCACGATCGGCACCGCGCTCCACCGGCTGGGGTTGGGCGGCCCGGTGGCCGTGGTCGCCGACGAACGCGTGGCTGAGTTCTACGCGGCGCGCGTCGAGGCCTCGCTGCAACAGGCCGGCCTGCGCGCCTTCACGATCGCTTTCCCGCCTGGCGAGGCGCACAAGACGCTGACCACGCTCACCTACCTGTGGACGGCCATGCTGCAAAACGGTCTGGACCGCCGCAGCACGGTGGTCGCCCTTGGCGGGGGCGTGACCACCGACCTGGCTGGCTTTGCTGCCGCGACCTTCATGCGCGGCCTGCCCTGGATCGCCGTACCGACCTCGTTGCTTGGCATGGTGGACGCCAGCCTGGGCGGCAAGACCGGCTTCGACCTGCCCCAGGGCAAGAACCTGATCGGCGCGTTCCACCCGCCGCGCATGGTGCTCGCCGATCCCGACGTGCTGCACACGTTGCCTTTTGCCGAGTTCCGATCGGGCATGGCTGAGGTGGTCAAGCACGGGGTGATCGGCGACCCGCAACTGTTCGCCCGCTGCGGTCAACCCTTCGACCACCACGACCGCGCCACGCTGACCGACCTGATCCGCCGCGCAGCTGCCGTCAAGGTAAAGGTCATCCAGCAAGACCCCTACGAGCAGGGCGTGCGCGCTGCGCTCAACCTGGGGCACACCATCGGCCACGGCGTAGAAGCCGCCTCGAACTACACGCTGCGGCACGGCGAAGCGGTCGCCATCGGCATGGTGGCCGAGGCGCGGCTGGCGGAAGACATCGGCCTGGCCGCAAACGGGCTGCACCAGGAAATCGCCGAGACGCTCTCCGCGCTGCGTCTGCCCACGGCCTTCCCCGCCGATCTGGATCGCAAAGCCGTCATCCAGGCCATGCGCCAGGACAAGAAACGCCGCGCCGGTCAGTTGCGCTTCGCCCTGCCGATGCGCGTTGGCAAAGTGCAGACCGGCGTGACCGTCCCGGACTGGCCGCAACGGATGATGACCCTGTGAACGACGGAGACCCCATGCGCCCGATTTTGATCCTGCACGGCCCAAATCTAAACCTGCTCGGCGAGCGCGAGCCGGACGTGTACGGCGCGCTCACGCTAAGCGAGATCAACCGCCGTCTGGCCGCCCTGGGACGTGACCTGGACATGGAAGTCCAGGCGCTGCAATCCAACCACGAAGGAGAGTTAATTGACGCACTGCACGAGGCGCGCTCCTGGGCGGACGGCGTGGTGTTCAACCCCGGCGCGTACACCCACACCTCGATCGCCCTGCGGGACGCCATCGCCGCCATCGAACTCCCCGTGGTGGAAGTGCACCTGTCCAACATCTTCGCCCGCGAGCCTTTCCGCCACCAGTCGTGGGTCAGCCCGGTGTGCATTGGGGTGATCAGCGGGTTCGGCTGGTGGTCTTACGCGCTGGGGCTGTACGCGCTGGCAGACTGGTTCCGACAGGAGGAATGATGCGCGTCCTCTGTGTGGACATCGGCACCGGCACACAGGACATCCTGCTGTTCAACTCGCGCCTCGACCTGGAAAACGCCTTCAAGATGGTCGTCCCATCGCCGACCATGATGGTGCATCGGCGATTGAAGGACGCCACCCGACGCAGCGTGCCCGTACTGCTCCACGGCGTGACGATGGGCGGCGGCCCCAGCCAGTGGGCGGCGGAAGCCCACCTGCGCGCCGACCTGCCGCTGTACGCCACGCCGGACGCCGCGCGATCCTTCAACGACGACCTGGACGCTGTAGCCGAGATGGGGGTCACGCTGGTCAGCGAAGAGGAAGCCGTGTCGCTGCCCGATAGCGTGGAACGCATCGAACTACGCGACTTCGACTTTCCCACCATCGCGCGCGCCTTCGCACGCTTTGGCATCTCTCTGGGTGATCTGGACGCGGTGGCTGTGGCGGTGTTCGACCACGGCGCCGCCCCGCCGGGTGTCTCCGACCGCCAGTTCCGCTTTGATTACCTGATCGAGCGCATCCAGCAGGAGAACCGCCTGAGCGCCCTGGCCTTCCCCGCCGACCAGGTTCCTGCCATCATGACGCGCATGAAAGCCGTGGTGCGCTCGGCGCGCGAGGTGGACGCGCCGCTGCTCGTGATGGACACCGCACCCGCCGCCGTACTGGGCGCGCGCTTCGACCCGCTGGCACGTCGGCGCGACCGGGTGCTGATTGCCAACGTGGGCAACTTCCACACGCTGGCCTTCCGTCTGGGCACGGACGGCATCGAGGGGCTGTTTGAGCACCACACCGGCCTGCTGGATCGCGCGCGACTGGAGACCCTGCTCACCCGCCTGGCGGAGGGCACGCTCACCCACGAGGAAGTGTTCGCCGACCACGGCCATGGCGCGCTGGTGCTGCACCCCGAACCGTTGCCGCTGTCCGCCGATAACTTCGGGGTGGTGGTCACTGGCCCGCGCCGGGGGATGCTGCACGGCTCCCGCCTGCGACCGCACTTCGCCGTGCCCTTCGGCGACATGATGATCGCCGGTTGCTTTGGCCTGCTGGCTGCCGTGGCCAACCACCTGCCGCACCTGGCCGATGCCATCCACGCGGCGCTCACCCGCGAGGGTGACAATGGCATCGCGCCCTGGGATGTGGCGGAGTAATCTGCCGCCGAGCGGAGCATCCCGAAGCGCAGCGAGGGACGCGTAGTCAAGGCACAAACCGCGTCTCGCCCTCGGAGCTTCGCCTCCGCTCGACGCGGAGTTCAGTCAAACCAATCGATTCGTTCAGGGCTTTTCAAAAGGAGGACATTCCCATGAGCATCTTTTCCCACCCCCGATACCACCTGAAGAAGCAGGCCATCGCGCTGACCGGCAAGTTCCGCATCTACGACCCCAACGGGCAGCTGGTGCTGTTTTCCCAGCAAAAGATGTTCAAACTCAAGGAGGACATCCGCGTCTTCGCGGACGAGAGCCGCTCGCAGGAAGTGCTCGCCATCCTGGCGCGCCAGGTTATCGACTTCTCCGCCGCCTACGACGTCATTGACAGCGCCAGCGGCCAGAAGGTCGGCGTGTTGCGGCGCAAAGGGCTGCGCTCCGTCATCCGCGACAAATGGGAGATTCTGGACGCCGCAGACCGCCCCATCGGTTACATCGAGGAGGACAGCACCTTCCTGGCGCTCTTCCGCCGCTTCCTGACCAATCTGGTGCCCCAGAACTACGACGGCTTTATCGGGAACACCCGTGTGGCGGACTTCCGCCAGCGGTTCAACCCCTTCCGCTACGAACTGGACATCGACTTCAGCATGGATACCGCCGGCCTGCTCGACCGCCGGCTGGGGCTGGCGGCAGCCATCCTGCTTGCGGCGATCGAGGGGCGGCAACAATAAGAAAAACAGGTGCGACGCTGTGCATCGCACCTGGAACTGTGGCGAGGGTGGGACTTGAACCCACAACCAAGGGCACTCTCACCACTCCTTCTTGGAGACGCGACCTAACACGCGACGGGCTGGAGAATAAGGTTCTATATCTTCGGGACGCAAGGCACTGGTGTACCGACGTATCATCTCCGTGCTTTGCCATCCCCCGGCCTCGGCGACAATACGCTCAGGTGCACCGGCACGAGTGGCAACGGTGGCGAACAAGCGGCGAAAGTCGTGAGGACTAATGGGCACGCCAATACTTTCCCCCCATCGTCTTACAATGACGCGCAGCCCATCACGAGTAAGCGCCTCTCCTTTATAGGTGCCTACAGACACAAACACGGCATCCACACCCGGTTTGGCAATTGAGGGGCGAATCGCAAGCCATTCGCGCAACGCCTGTGCAGTTTCGAGAGAAAACACCGCTCGCCGCCAGCGCCGCCCTTTGGCCAATACGCGAAGTTCACGTTGTTCTAAAAACAGCGTTGAAAGAGTTACACGAGCCATTTCGGCTACCCGTAGGCCGGTATCCATCCACAACAAAGCAAGCGCCCAATCACGCACTCCCTTGGGAGTGTTCCGGTTGAAGGTTTCAAGAAGACGCACCGCAGCGGCTTCGTCAAACGCCCTAACAGGCGGCAGTGGAGTAGGAAACCGCAAATGCATGGTGAGGAGCGGGTGCCAGTCATCATAGAGCCAGCGGAGAAAAGCCCGCAGGGCGTAGAAAATGTGTTTCTTCTGACTTGAAGCATACGGCAGCGAGTTGAGCCAGTCTTTGAAGTTTTGCTTTGTGGCAGGGATTTCCCACACCTTGGCTTCCGCAGGCTCAAAGACTTTTGGACACTCCTGGTAGACCATCTTGATCCACCGACGGTAGTTGCGGACGGAATAGGGGCTGTAGTCCCGCGTAGCAAAGAAGTCCTCCAACAAAGCATCTATGTCCATGGCTTCCTCCTGCTGCTGCGGTTTTCTTGTGGGACAAGATAATACCCCGTTCCGCCCTGCCCTTGATTTTTGTAAGCCGTGCGGAAGACCATAGCACCCTACCTCCAGTTGGGCTTGCAGGAAGCATGGAGATAAGGGTACCACGTTTAGGGTTCTGAGTGAGAAATTGTGTCGCACAATCTTGTTTTAGGGCTTGCTATGAGAAGGGGTGATTTTGGCCGCTGACCAGATTTGAAGATGGTGAAACGCTACTCATATTGGCCAAAGAGGCATGGAAGATGGCGCAAGGAAAGACGCCTCTGGCGTTGCTTCAAGGGGAGGATTAGTGGAGTGAGATGAGCCCTGTCGGGAAAGAGACAGGGGTCATTTTCGCTTTTCTTCGCAAAGCCAAGGGCCACCTTGTGCGACGCGTTTTATGCTATACTCTCAATGCAATTACCTGGATGTAAGCGAATACAGGGGACATATTGAGGCAGGCAAACCTCGCCATTCCCTGTCACTTATGGGATTTCGTTATGCCAGGGCAAAAGACCGGCCATTCTCAAGCCAACAGATTGCGAGGGATTGTTGGCGATAAGGCGTAACTTTGGGAGGTCACTAACTGTCTGCGCGGCTCTATGGATATCTCTGAATAAAGCAATATGTTATCGGTGCTGTTTTTTCAAAACTTTCGAGAAACGCTACGAGCGTCTGAGGTGAAGCCTTTCTCCGATTCAGAGGCCCTGACGGCTACTGTGCTTTCCAATTCCGAACAAGGGGTTGTAACATGCACTACGATGATTTTGTAAGACCGCTTTCTGAAGAAGGCTATACCGTAAACGCTTTTGTGCGTTTATTGCGCCGCATCGCGCCCACCTTCCGGCCGGCACGGGTACCCCTGGATTTCGCGCTCCGGAACGATGAGCCCTTCTTCGAAGCCCACCAACTCGGTGTTATCGAACTGGACGACGCCTCATCTGTGTTAGTGGCTGAGGTGAGGGTCAAGGGCGAACTGACCGCCCGCTCCAGCAAGCGCAGGCAGTACGACTTGGCCAAGCGGGTGCTCAAAGCAGATCATCACAACGCAGGCATCTTCGCCTTCCACGACGACGCGGGCTGCTTCCGCCTATCCCTGGTCACCGTCACCTACCACGGCACCCGCCGGCAGTTCAGCACCTTCCGGCGCTACACCTTCTTCGTCGATCCCGACCTGCCTAACAAGACTTTCTTCCAACAGTTCCGCAAGGCGGACTTCTCCACCCTGTCGGGCATTCTGGAAACCTTTTCCCTCGAAGCCGTTTCGGACGAGTTCTATCGGGAATTTAAGCCCAAGTTCGAGCGCCTGGCCGCGAGCGTCCAGGGTACCGAAGACCCCGCGCTCAAACAGGATTTCGCCCTGCTCTTCGTCATCCGTACCATTTTCCTGGGCTTTGTGCAGAAGCGGGGCTGGCTGGGCCGGAACCTGCGCTTTCTCCAGGATTTCTGGCACGAGTATCGGACCTGGAAAGCCCGCAACGATTCCGACGAAGACCACTTCTACCGCGACTGGCTGGAGCCCCTTTTTTTCGAAGCCCTCAGTTCCCCGCCGGGGCGGAAGGTGGCGTATGGCCGTGCGCCATTTTCGGCGGAAACCCAAAAAGCACTGCAAATGTCGCCCTACCTCAACGGCGAACTCTTCAGCCGCAAGCGCGGCATCGACGACCGGGGCCTCTGGATCCCCGACGCGCTCATCGGCGAGTTTTTCGACTTCCTCTTCCAGTACAACTTCACCGTGGAGGAAAATGAACTCTACGACGAGGAACTTGAACTCAACCCTGAGTTCCTGGGCATCATCTTCGAGCGGCTGACCAATATGGAGCAGGGCGCAGTCTATACCCCAGGGTAGAAGTGGATATGATGAGTCGCCTGGCCCTGGTCCGATGGCTGGAGCGCACCACAGACATCCCCGGCGAGACCCTCTACCGGTTCTTCTTCCCCGCCGAAAGCCCACGGGAAACCCCGCTCACCTCGGAGCAGATACGCACCTTGATTGCCCGCCTGGAGAGCGTCACCGTGTGTGACCCGGCCGCGGGTTCGGGGGCCTTCGAGGTGGGGATGCTCCAGGTGCTGGATCGCGCCTTGGAAGATCTCTACAGTCGTAAGGAAACTCCAGCCGAACTTAGAAATAACGCCCCCACACCCTTTGAGCGTAAGAAGGCCATCATCGCCCGCTCCCTGTATGGTGTGGAAGTCAAACGCTGGGCTGTTTGGATCAACCATCTGCGTCTCTGGCTCACTTTGTTCGTAGATATGCCCGATGAGTTCCAGCATTCCTTTGAGCCCCTGTTGCCCAACCTTACCTTCAAAGTGCGGGTGGGCGATTCCCTGGTGCAGCGCATCGGTGACAAAACCTTCCCTGTTCACGGCCACGCCGACCTGCCGCCGGAAATCAAGCGCCGCATCACCCGCCTCAAACAGAAAAAGCGGGATTTCTTCTACAACCGCCTGCGCGACTACGGTCTCATCGAAAAAGAGGAACTGGACCTTTTCCAATCCATTCTGGACACAGAAATCGCGGCCCGGCGAAAGGCCATTCGCCAACTTCATGCTTCCCAACCGAAACAAATGGATTTCTTTTCCACCGGCCCGAAACAGCCAGAACCTGACCTGGAAAGGGCAACAGCGGAACAACGGCAGCGATTGGAGGCCGAAATCGCCAGCCTTGAGGCCCAGAAGCGCAATCTGAAAGAGGAACGCCCCTTCATCTGGAGCATCGAGTTCGCGGAAATCTTCTTCGACCAGGGCGGTTTTGACATCATCATCGGCAACCCGCCCTATGTGCGCCAGGAGGAAATCACTGACCCCTACGGCAAACTCCCACCAAAGGCTTACAAGGCGGCCCTCATGGAAATGGTGCGCCTGGACTTTTCCGAATACTTCGCCAAATCCCTCGCTCAAACCGACGAATTCAAGAAGAACCGCAAGCCCAGCGGCCGCTCGGATCTTTACACCTATTTCTACATCCGCTCCCTACGCCTGCTGAACCCCCAGGGTATACATGTCTTCATTTGCTCCAACGCCTGGCTGGATGTAGGCTACGGGGCGTGGCTCCAGGAGTTCTTCCTGCGGAAAGCCCCCCTTTATCTGGTCATCGACAACCACGCCCGCCGCTCCTTCGCCCGGGCAGATATCAACACCGTCATCACCGTAGCTGGCGCGCCGCGGCAACGGGGCGAGGTGCCGGCCGACCATGTGGTGCGCTTCGTGGCTTTCAAAAAGCCCTTCGAGGAAGCGGTGAACGCCGAAAACCTCCTCGCCATCGGGCAGGCTCGAAAGGTGCGCAAAACCCCGGATTTCCGCGTCTTCCCCATCACCGTAAAGGAACTGTTGGAGGAAGGGTCCGAGCCTGCGCCGATGGGCCCCGGCAAATACCTGGGCGATAAATGGGGCGGTAAATACCTGCGCGCGCCTCAGATTTTCTTTACAATTTACAGGAAAAACCGCGATTATCTATTTAGACTTAGCTGGACTTTGTCCAAATCGAACCTTTCAAAATGAATAACACACGGCTCCAA
>CAYSXA010000029.1:0-20754 GCA_964435005.1 uncultured Anaerolineaceae bacterium
TCTCAACATTCGCAGCGTCTTGATCAGGCAAGACGCTAACACCCCAACCAGTCCGCCCAATATCCAAAGGGCCCCCCCCAACAACCATCCATACACCCACCAGAAATCCGGCACATTGAACGAGGCCAAGCCAATGGCCTCACTCCATCGGTCCCGCCAGGGTGTATCCTTCGTCTGACGAAAGAAGCCACTTACCTCGCTACGCAACACCGGATCGCGCAACACCTGCACGGCTTCTCGTAGTGAAACAACCTGACCTGCCAGGGGCGAATCAACCCAGGAAAAGTTAATGCGCCAGTTATATTCCGCCGGTGTGGCAGAGCGATCCCACACACGCTGCAAGTGCCGCCCCCAGTTCACGGAAACCCCAAACACTTGAAACAAAATCGAGACCGCCAGCACTCCGGCCAGGGCAATTTGCCCTGCTGAAGTACGACGCCATCTGGAAACTGTTTCCCCGCCGGGAAGCAGTACCAAAGGAACAACAGGGAGCAAGAGACGTAACCCCCAGCCACCACCGCCATTCCAGTGATTGAAAATTGCCTGGGGCAGGGAAAACAATACAACCATGCTACTCAACACCCAACCCCAGTGCCCGTGCTCACGGATGAAGGTGTGCCAACCCAAGACGCCCAGCCATAACATTGGCATAAACACCAACAACCCCTTGCCAGAGCTCCACCACTGACCATGCAACCCAAGCCAGAGCGGTGTGTCCCACGTGATCCCGCGATACCCGGCATCCAGAGGAGACCCAAAGCGCATCGTATTGTATCCCCACACCATCAACTGTCCCAAAGCCAGCCCACCCGCTAAAAACGCCACCGATTGAAGCCACCCTCGCGGTCGGTATCGCACCAGACGCCACATCCCCCAGCCAAGCAATGGCAAAGCCAACAACAACGCAGTCTGCCGCGTGAGCACCATCCCCCCCAGAAACAATCCCAGCTGGTCCCATCGCTCACGACGTGCAAGCAGCAAGGCGGCCAGCATCAACAGCACGACCAATGGTTCGCTAAACGCACTCTTTGCATAATACCAGGCAATAGTCCCCACGCCATACCCGGTCGTCAGATACAAACTCACCTGACGGGAAAAGAACGTTCGCAACAAGAGATAATACATCGCCATACTTGCCGCTGTGACCAACGGATTCACCATCATCACAAACACTCGTGAGGTAAGCTCTACCCGTTGACCTGGAAGCAAGGCACCAATAAGACGACCAACTCCACAAAAAGGTGCCGCGACAAGCGACCAGCCCAATCCATATTTGGCATAGTAACGTCCATCGCGTCCCCAGGCTCCTTCTCCATATCCCCCTTCCGGCTCGCGCTCACCGCGTGGCCCGTAAACCTCGCCAGAGACCGCGACATAGGGAATACTCACATCGCCCCGGCTGATCAGGTTACAGGCGACCCAGTACCGCGCTTCCCCACCCGCGCTATCGATGCGCAAAGATGCCGTCAACAGATAGACCAGCAAAAAGAGGACGCCCAGACGCCTGGCAATCTGAAACTCAGTACCTCGCATGATACCTCAACATCATCCAGCCAACCAGAATGTGGCTCGCCAGCGAGAGCCAGAAGCCAAGCACATACCACGTTGGCTGGAAAACCAACGTCACAACATGATTCCCTGCAGGGACATACACCCCACTCAACGCGCCATCAACGCGATACAGCGGGACTGGGCGATCGCCAATCCAGGCTACCCAACCTGGATACCATGTCTGACTGAGCACCAGAAACGCCTCATCCGCCGCAGATATGCGCAACCGGAGCCGATCTGGGGTTCGTTCCAACCACATCACATCAGATCCCCCTGCATTGGTGCTCAGCATTCGTCCGTCTTCAACAAACGCCACTTCTTTTGGGTCCTGCGTGCTCAACCCATCCAACGTCTGATCCACCGACGATACAGGCACCACACGCTTCACCAGAAACGCGCGCGGTAGATATTTTTCGTTTTCATAAAGATAAGTCCCCCCCACTTGCTCCCGTAGCCGCAGCCCAGGGGCATTAATCGGAAACTCTGCTACCACAAAACGCACGTTGAGCAAGCCCAGCAATCGTGAATCAGGCACGGCATCCCGGTTGACCTGCTCCACTGGCGCATCGCCCTCCATGGCAGGGACGGTCACCGTATATCCACGTCGCATCACACCACTGGCCAATGCCATCAGTCGATCATAGCTTGCCAGATACAACGGATCAACGCCATCCGCAGTTTCCAGTCCATATCTAGCGGCGACATGCCGCGGCAGGCTGTAACTCGGGCTGTACACACGAAACGGTTCGTCGCCGCCCATTCGAACGAGCGTCTCCGCTAAAGCCCGTCGCTGGGTAAAGGCATCTTCCAGGCGATAGCCATCTACCAGACTGGCGTCCATAACCAGCAAATCCAACCCAACAAGGACCACAGCAACCCACGGTAGCCAGCGTCGCAAAGTGTCCCGCTGCGCCATGACCAACATCCCCCAGGCGACGATGAACGCGCAAGCCCCTGCTGTCAGAAACTTTGGCGGGGAACCATACAGCACGGCGTATCCTACAGCCAGAAACAAAGCCGTAGCAGCCAGTCCTCCCCATATCCGCAGGAGAAGCAAACCGCCCTTGCGCAGCCCTTCAGCCATCAGGTATTCCAGCCCTCTACCGGCCAGAAGATAGGCAAGTGGCGCCATGACCACCCAGATGCGCGAAGGCGCTCGAAGCCAGGTCAACATCGGGAACAGCGCAAGCAGACCACGGTACACAAACAGATTGCTCCCCAACGCATACGTCAGCATCAGGGCAAGCAATCCCACCCATTTCCGCTTTTCCTGGTCCACCAACACGCCAACACTAAAGAGAGCAAACAACGGTGCACCCAGGTACATTTGATAATCCGCATACCCCCGATAATCCGGGAACACAATCCCCAGCAGGTACCCCCAGGGTAGCGAGGAGACCGCCGCGTCGCCCTCTCCCATACCAGCACGTCCGGTTAAAGGAGCCAGTTGCAGCACGGGGAGCAAAGTGGGCGCTGAGACCAATACCGCCAGGACACCTGCGCCCCCCAGGACACTCAGGAAACGGAGAAACTTCCCCCTTCGCTGCCAGACTTCCATGCTACCAAGGATAGCGGCTGTCGCTACAGTGTACAGGGCGATCTGCGGGTGGTTGCTCATCTGCCAGCCAAGGATCACTCCCAGCACAGCGCCCCAGCGCCACCGGCCCTGGCCGATCCACTGCCCCGCCATCAGCGCCCAGGGGATCCACGTGGACGCATAAACCAGCCCCACATGCCCCAACCCCCAGTGGGCGTACAACCGGGGGAAGAACAACCACGCCATCCCGGTCAGCAAACTGCCCGCTCGCCCCAGCCGATTGCCACGCGCCCAAAACCACATCCCCAGCGCACCGAGCACCAGATGCAACCATAACAAGAAGTTGAGCCCCTGCACTTCGGGGAAGAGGAAGAAAATCAGGTTAAACCAATACCCCAGCCCCGACTGAGGATCGCCCACCAGCGGCGAACCGCTGAAGATCAGCGTGCGCCAGAGCGAGACGTGCCCCGTCTCCAGCCAGGTCTGTCGCAGGTAATGGATGTTCGGCCAGAACGTGACCAGGAAATCGGACACCTGCTCGCCGGGACGGATCAAAAACCGATCCCAGCCACCAAGGCGCCAGCCCAAAAACACGGCGCTGAGCAAGCTGAACAGCCCCCCAATCTGCCAAGACTCCTGCTGCCACGCTTTCGCAAAGGAGAAATTCTCCGTATAATTGCCGTATGCGTTCGAAGACAAGGTGGATACCCTGGTTATTGATTGCGCTTGCCCTGGCAGCCCGCTGGCTCCCAGGGCAACGTATCATTGACGACGCTTACATTACCTTCCGTTACGCTCGCCATATTTTAGCCGGTTTCGGGCCAGTGTACAACCCGGGAGAGCGGGTGCTGGGCACCACCACGCCGCTGTACACCGCCCTGCTTGCCCTGGCGGGGCTGTTCTTCGGCGGGTCACAGGCACCTTTCCCTGTGATCGCGGTGGCGCTCAACAGCGTCTTCGACGCGATCACCGTGGCACTGCTGCTCCGGCTGGGGAATCGATTAGGATTCCCTCGCGCGGGGGTGGCTGCGGCCCTCACCTGGGCCATCCAGCCCTTCAGTGTGACATTCGCCATCGGTGGCATGGAAACCAGCCTGTTCATCTGCCTGCTGACCGCCACGGTTTGGGCGTATCTGGAAGAACACGAGGGCATGGCAGCCCTGCTGGCCTCGTTGAGCCTCCTCACCCGCCCGGACGCCGTTCTGCTCGTCGGCGCACTGGCACTCGATTGGTTGATCCGCATCGTGCGCGCACCCGGTCGGCGCTCCTCTCCCTGGTGGCGTGTCCCTGTGGCCTTTTCGCTGCCGCTAATCGCCTGGACGCTGTTCGCCTGGGGATACTACGGCACCCCCATTCCACACTCCGTAGCCGCCAAGGAAGTGGCCTACCTGATGCCCCCCAAAGCAGCTCTGATCCGGCTGATACAACACTACGCCACGCCGTTCCTTGGGCATGAGACCTTCGGCATCCCATGGATCGGCGTGGGGCTGATCCTGTACCCCTTCCTGTTTGTGATTGGGGCGCGCAGCGCACTACAGCGTTCCCGGCAGTTATGGGCGTGGGTGCTGTATCCCTGGTTGTACTTCGCAGCGTTTGCCCTGGCCAACCCGTTGATCTTCCGCTGGTACCTGGCGCCGCCGCTGACACCCTACCTCTTTTTCATCTGGATCGGCCTGGACACGTTGCTCAACGCCAGCCCTCGCCTGCAACGCACGTACACGGCCCTGATCATGGTGATCCCTCTGCTCCTCCTCGTCCGCGGCTGGGAGCTGCACCCCGATCACGGCCCCGACCGTCCCGCGCCTCGCATGGCCTGGTTCCAACTAGAGATCCTGTACCAGCAGGCTGCAGAAACCCTGACCTCCTACCTGCAACCAGGCGACACGCTGGCCGCAGCAGACATTGGCACGCTGGGCTATTACACGAACGCCCGCATCCTGGACACGCTCGGGCTGGTCTCCCCACAGGCGATGCCTTACTACCCCCTCAGCCCTGACCAATTGGCGCCGGACATGGTCTACGCCGTCCCCACGGAACTGATCCTGGACAACACGCCGGACTACCTCGTATTCCTGGAAGCCTACATCCGAAATACGTTGTTGCAGGATTCGCGCTTCCAAGAAAGCTATCGTCTGATCCAGACGATTCCAACGAACATCTACGGAAGCAAGGGAATGATGATCTTCGCACGCCGATAACAAGACAGGAGCGGGACGGTACCCGCTCCTGTCTTGTTCGGCGCATGGTTCTCAACCGATATAGTCTTGCAACTTCCGCCGCACCGACGGGTGGCGCAGGCGGCTGAGCGCCTGGGCTTCGATCTGCCGCACGCGCTCGCGCGTGACGCCCATCTTGCGCCCAACTTCCTCCAGCGTGTAGGCCTGGCCATCGAGCAGGCCGTAGCGCAGTTGCAGGATGCGTACTTCGCGCGGCGGGAGTTCTGCCAGCACTTCTTCCAGATGCTGACGCAGCAGGTTGTAGGTGGCCGTCTCATCGGGGGCGGGCGCATCTTCGTCCTGAATGAAATCCGCCAGCACAGAATCTTCCTCGTCGTCCGTAGGCGTCTCCAGCGAGAGCGGGCGCCGCGCCACCTGGATCATGTGCTCCACCTTCTTCGGCGGCACGTCCAGCGCCTCGGCGAGTTCTTCCACCGTGGGTTCGCGGCCATACTTCTGGGTCAACTGATGCTGCACGCGCAGCAGCTTGTTGATCTGATCACCCATGTGCACCGGCACGCGGATCGTGCGTCCCTGATCGGCGATCGCGCGCGTGACCGCCTGGCGGATCCACCAGGTGGCGTAGGTGCTGAACTTGTGGCCGCGCCGGTAGTCGAACTTCTTCGCCGCACGGATCAGGCCAATGTTCCCTTCCTGGATCAGATCTAGGAAGGGAACCCCGCGCCCCATGTACTTCTTCGCCACGCTGATCACCAGGCGGGAGTTCGCCTTGATCAGATGCTGGCGCGCCTCCCAGCCATCTTCGATCAAGCGAAGCAATTCTTCCCGACGCTCCGGCGTGACGCCGCCGCGCGCCAGTTCTTCGCGCGCCTTGCGCCCGGCTTCGATGCGCTGCGCCAGTTCGACCTCTTCTTCCGCCGTGAGCAACGGCACGCGCCCGACTTCCTTCAGGTACAGACCGATCGTGTCGTCCGTGTCGATATTCGCCAGGTAATCCTCCAGGTCGAGGTCTTTCTCCGAACTGGTATCTTCCTCTTCCTCGCTTTCCAGCGGCGGCTCTTCCTCGCTACGGAAGCCCAACGCCGATTCGTCTTCCACATAAGGAATACCGACGCTCAGCAAGGCCGCAAACGCCTCTTCCAACTGCTCCACATCCTGCTCGGCATCCGGAAAAAGCGCTAGAATGTCATCCAGAGTGACGTACTTCTTCTGGCGCCCCAGCTCAATCAGCCGGGCCACCGCTGGATTCTCGTCCACCTCGTGAATGCTGCGCAACAACTCTTTATCGATCATCATCCTCTTTCACACCATTCTTGTGCAATTTTCGGGCACTGCACCCGGTTCTATACCAGCATACTCTTTTTTGGGTTCAAAATCAACACCCTTTTGAGGCCAGAATACGCACCGCTGGCCACACTCAGCTTATGGCGCAGGTGTGGGCGTGGGAGTCGGCGGCGCCAGCGGCGGCGTTTCCAGCCAGGCCAGCAACGCATCGATGACATACGAGTCCACCACGCGCGGTGCGTCCTCATCCAGGCGCACGTAGTAGCCACTGCCGATCGGCGTGGCCGCGCCAACCTCCAGCCGCCAGGCCTCCCCGCCCTGCAAGCGGATCGTGACCACGGCCTGCGGCGAGTCCAGGCCCAGCGGCGCGAGCGCTGTGGTCGGATCCAGCGCCTTCAGCTCCGACGCGTCGGACAGCGCAAAGAGCGCCGAGAGCACCTGCCCCTCGTCTGCCTGGCCTTCCGGCTCAACCTGCCAGCCGCTCTCCCGTTTCACCACGGAGACCACCGTCCCGTCCGCCGGGCGCTCGATGCTCAGGCCGATCACCGTGGTCGGATCCAGGTCGAGCAGGCTCGGGACAGGCGTGACCGCTGGCGTGGGCGTGGCAACCTCTTCACGCTGCCCCAACAGGGTATACACCGCAACCAGCGCCAGGAAGACGCCTACCACCACCCAGGTCGAACGACGGATCACGCTACAGCCTCCGACGACGCCGCACCCAGACAGCCACCCCCGCCGCCAGCGTCAGACCGGGGATCACGATCAACACCGTGAGCGCGATCAGGCCCAACGCCATGCGGCTGGGCGGGATCAGGATACGCTGGGTGCGCGATTTGGGCGTCAGGTTGATCAGCTGCTCCTCGCCCGCCGCCCAATCGACTGCGTTGACGAACAAATCGCCGTTGCCGTAGGCATCGAAGGTAGCGTTCGCGGGGAAATCCGCGTCCCCGAATACGGCAACCCGCGCGCCGCTACCGAAGTCCTCCGCCGCCGCGGCGACCGGTACCGGGCCGGTCAGGTCGTCCGGGCTGTCTGCTGCCACATTGCCGCCTGCCGCCAGCGTCTCCAGGTCGGTCTCTGCCCAGGATTGCGGCGCGGTGCGAACGATCTCCACCGGCGAGATCCCCGCAGGAGCTTCACCGACCTGCACGCTGCGCGCCGTAGGGAAGAAACTCACCAGCCCGCTCAACGGATCCGTGATCGGGTGGCTGCCGTACTCGTTCGCAATAGCCACCAGCGGCTGGTTCGAGGTCAGATCAACCACCATGTCACGCCCCAGCGTGATGCCCCAATCCGTAGCCAGATACTCCGCCAGCGGATCGACCGCGTCGCCATAGTCGGTGAGCGGAAGCGGTTCCTCCATCACAATCAGCGCCCCACCACCGGCCACGTAATCCCGCAACAGGGACATTTCCTCTTCGCTGAGCGGCTGGGTGGGGCCAGCAATCACAATCACCGCCGCATCCTCAGGGATGCTGTGCACGGCCAGCAGGTTGAGCGTTTCCACACCGTAATTCTTCCGCTGCAAGGCGCTTTTCGCCTGCGAAAGCGCCGCATCGCCGAAGTCGTCCGGGTTCCGCTCGCCATGACCGGTCAGGAAGTACACCTTGCGCGCCGCCGGGTTGAGCAGACGCACCAGCGCGCCGGTGATCTCTTGCTCGCTGGCGAACGCCACCTGCGTCCGCTGATCGCCCATCTTGAGCACGATCGTGCCGTCGCGCTCCACGCCTTCCTGCTGCGCAAGCAGCGGCTCGCTCTCCGGATCGATAAAATGGTAATCGAAGCGGCCATCCGAGGCGGCCTTGTAATCCTCCAGCAGCGTGCGCGCCTGCGCCGACGGCATCCGCGCGGTGAAGAAGGCCAGCGCTTCCACTGGCTGCGGCATCGCGGCCAGCGTGTCCAGCGTCTCCGGGGCCAGCGTGTGCGTCCGGTCTTCGGTCAGATCCCAGCGCTTCGCGCGCTGATATCCGATCAGGTTGATCACAACCAGGATGCCCACGAAAGCCAGCCCCATGACCAGTGTGTTTGTGCCATGGCGCGCCTGACGACTACCGAGCACGCGGCGCACGCGGTCGGGATCGAGCAGCGCGAAAGCCGCCAGTCCCAGCACAGTCAACGCCAGGGCAACCTGCACCGCAGTGTTCCACTCCCGCTGGACGAAGTACAGGCCGAAGGCGACCAGCGCCGCTGCGAGCGCAAGATACAGTCCCCAGGGGGCAAAGCGTTTCCAGGAGGGCTTCATCGCCACCTCCGCGTTTCCAGCGAGAGCGAACCGACTGCCAGCCCCAGCGCAGTCACGCTCAAATAGTAGATCACATCACGCAGGTCAATCACGCCCGCCATGAAGTTGGTGTAAAAGTGATCGCGGAAGTTCAGGTACGTAATCCACTCGTTGCCACCGCCAGCGGGCGCGGGCATTACCAGCCAGAGGACAAGCAGCAAGCCCAGGGTGACGAAATAGGCCGCGACCGCGCTCTCAAAGAAGGAAGATACGGCCACACCCAGCGCGACCAGCGCCGCGCTGAGCAGCACCACGCCCAGATATCCGCTCAGAAACACGCCCTGATCGATGCCTGGATCCACGATTTGGTTCAGGATGAGCGGATAGACCACAGTGACCAGCACCACGGTGAGCACAAAGAGCAACGCGCCCAACCACTTGCCAACCACCACCTCCCAGTCGCGCACCGGCGCCGTGAGCAACAGCTCCAGCGTGCCCATCCGTTGCTCGTCGGCGAGCAGGCGCATGGTGATCGCTGGCGCGGCAAACACCAGCAGGAAGGCCATCGGGCTGAGCACCACACCGAGGTCCGGCGGGGTCATCTGCACCAGCGCAAACTCCAGGTTCAGGTAGAAAATCACGCTCAGGATGACCAGCAAGAAAAAGGCCACCGCGTAAGCCACCGGCGTGGCGAAGTAGTGTCGGTACTCCCGCCGCGCAATCGTCCAGATATTACGCATCGGCCACCTCCGCCGTCGCCGTCGGCTCCTCACGCACCAGATGAAGGAAAATCTCCTCCAGGCTCATGCCCAGCGGGCGCATCTCCAGCAGGTCCAGGCCAGCCTGCACCACGGCGCGCGCCACCGCCGCACGCACGGCTTCGTCCTGCGCCGTGAACTCCACCACGCCGCCATCCTGGGGAAAAACGCCGTCCACGCCATCCACGGCTTCAACCAGCGAAGCCAGGCTGACTGCATCATCGCCGCGCACGCGGAGCACCACACGCTCCCCGCCCTGCAACCGCCAGCGCAATCGCTCCGGCGTATCCTCCGCCACGATCTGTCCGCGATTGATAATCAACACCCGGTTACAGACCTGCTGCGCTTCGGAGAGGATGTGCGTGGAGAGCAAGACCGTCTTCTCGCGACCAATCTCGCGGATCAGGTCGCGCACCTCGATCGTCTGCGCCGGGTCCAGGCCGATGGTCGGCTCGTCCAGGATGAGCACTTCCGGGCGGTGGATCAACGCCTGCGCCAGGCCAACGCGCTGCCGCATCCCCTTGGACAATTTGGCGATGTAACTATCTGCGCGGTCAGCGAGGTGCACGCGCTCCAGCACTTCGTCCACGCGATCGTCGGGCTCAGACAAATGGCGCAGGTCGGCCATGAAGCGCAGATACTCGAAGACCGTCATATCCGGGTACAGCGGCACGGTCTCCGGGAGATACCCCACGCGACGGCGCACCTCCAGGGATTGCTCGACCACATCAAAGCCGGCGACCTCCGCCCGGCCTGCCGTAGGCGGCATGTACCCCGCCAGGATGCGCATGGTCGTGGTCTTCCCCGCGCCGTTCGGCCCCAGAAAGCCCACAATCTCGCCCGGTTCGGCGTGGAAGCTCAAATGGTCAATCGCGCGCCGGGCACCGTAATCTTTGGTCAATCCTTCCACTCGGATCATGCCATCTCCTCAAGGTGGCTCAGGGGCAAAGAAAAGACACAGCAGCCTTCCGGCGGCAGTGTCTCTGGGAAGCGATGAACAAGCCGGATACCACTATACAACAAAACAGGGGGGCAAGTCAACCGGTTTGCCTGCCTTTAACGAAACATTAATATGCTCCCTACGGCAATCGCCCCCTGTCCTTATCCTGCCAGAGTTCCTTGGTGCGGCGAAGGAAGCGATGTACCAACGCCACACCAAACAGGTCAAAAACCGCCGCCCCGAAGACCACAGGCAAACGGTTAATCCACCGAACACCGCTGCTGGAAAGGGTCAGGAAAAGAATCTGAATCCCCGATTCGTCGGAAAGGGGAGCCACCACCATCAGATTGATTGGCACCAGAAACAACACAAACAACAGAACAAAACTGAGTTCCTGCAGCCAGCGGCGCAGTGGCGTTTGAGCCTGTCCACTCAACACAATCCAGAGCCCACCCCCCAGGAAGACCCAACCGCTGGCATACCGCACCCACCAGTCCACCGACCCTTTCGGCAGCCCTTCCGGGAAAACCAGCAATGTGAACAAGCCAAATCCTGCAAAAGGCAACGCAAACAAAACTCGCCAGAACCAGTCCGGGATCCTGTCCATGACGGTTTTCCTCCGGGTTCCTTTACGGTGCAGATTCAACAGCCAGCACAGGCGGATGCAGACGGGTATCGCCATCCACGTAAAGAGCGTAGAGCAAGCCCAGCAGATTGTTGTGCTGCTCCAGGAACTCCCGCCGCAGCGCCAGGCACGCCTGCCCCAGCAGTTCGCCCTGCAAAAAGCGGCGGAAAAAACGCCGCGCGAACTCCGCCGCGAACAGGGCCGGCACTTCGCACTCCGTGCCGATCACGCCGCGCGCGCCCTTCGCCATGAAGTAGCGCACAAAACCATCGTAGAACAACGGCGAAAGCTCCGCCGACTCGCAGGCGTTGATGAACACCAACGGCGTACCCGGCAACGTGCGTTTGGGCGGCGCCTCCAGGTACAGGTCTTCCAGCGTGAGCGCCTGATGTCCGGTGAACACCAGTTTCGAGGCGTCCGGCCCACCGCTCTCCTCCAGATCTTTGGACACGGCGTGCACGTAAAAGTACATGATCTGATCGTCCGTCGGCTCGTTCAGCGCTTCCACCACCTCATCCTCCGTATCGCGGATGGTCACCTGCAACGGCACCTGCTGCGCCAGTTGCTCGAAGAAGCGCACCTGCCCGGCGATAATCGGCACGCCCATCTGCTGGTCAATGTCCTTGTTCACTTGCAACCCCAGGCGCACCCCGTGCTCCGTAGAAATGACCGGCTCGAGCACCTGCATGCCGTTTTGCAGCGGGATGTGCTCGATCACGTGCTTCAGCCCCAGGAAGCGGTCGAGGCGCACCCGAGCGGGGTCGAAATCCTCCGCCAGATAGAGGATGCTCCAGGGAATCACAAAATCCTGCGCCACAACCTGGATGCGCATCGGGTCGCCTTCCGTCATCTGGCGCAGCCGGTCGCCCATCAGTTGCGTCTGCGCGTCCGCTGCCGGGCCGTAGAACAGTTGCTGATACAGACGGTAGCCCGCCTTCGCCAGTTTGACCAGCGACTGCTGATGCACCTCCAGCGGGATGTCCAGCCGGGTTTGGTAAACACGCTCGCGGTTCGGCCCGACCCGGGTATAGACAATGTCCAGCAGCGCCTGACGCACGCGGGTGATCATCTGCTTCAGATGTGCGCGGGTGATCGGCAACGTCGCCGCCGCCGCCGTCGCGCCCGCCAGCCACATGGTGTAGCCATCCACCGCTTTCATCACGGTGATGGTCAACTCACGGCTGGGCAACGAAGCAAACGCCGCGCTCAGCGACCGCCCCAGCGTCTCGGCGCACAACGTCCCCCCCGCCGTCTGCCCTACCGGCAGGCGGATGGTGATCGCCTGGATGAAGATGTTGCCCTTCAGCAGCACCGCGTTGATCACCCCTTCGCCCTCGCGACGCGGCTTGATGATAAAGGTTGCCTGATTGATGGACAGGCCGGTGCGTGGCACGATCAACATCTGCTCTTCCGGGCGGATATCGAAATCCGCGCTCTGCAAGCGGACAGTGATTTCGACCTCTTCTTCCCCCTCCGCAAAGGCATAATCGAACATCGTCGGCCCGACCACCGAGGTCTCGCGCGCGACGACATCCACATCAAGCACGAGGGAGTAAGACTGCCCCACCTGCAACGGGCGTTCCACCATCGGCTGACGGCGACGGTCGAGCACCTCCACGTTCACATAGCGGGTCTCCGCTGCTTCGGTCGCTTCCGGCTTAGCAGCCTCGTGTACGTCATCGTCCGCTGAAAGCACGCCCCCCATCGCCGGCATCCCTTCATCAAGCATCACCTCTTCATCGCCGCCCACCAACGCCTCGTACTCGCCCTCCACGCGCCAGCCGCGATCCACGCCCGCGTGCTCGTACACGCCGACTACCTCACCCGCCTGATCGAGCACCACCGCCCGGTCGCCGACCTCCATGCCGGCGATCGTTTCGCGTGAGGTCGGCGAATCCAGCGGCAGGCGCAATGCCGGCGCGATCACCCCATGCCAGAACATGGACGGCAGGTCGCGCAGGCGGGAGCCCTTTAAATCCCCACCGAACATATCCCACATTTTGACCTTCAGCCGCAGATCGGCGGGTTTGAGCTCGGCGAACCGTCCGTTGTCCATGCAAACCACCAGGAACGCCCGCCCTTCGACCGCCTGCAACACCTCCCCCACCAGAGCGTCCATGCGCGTCACGCAGATATCCCGGTTGACTCCCATACAGCCCTCCTTCTGCCCCACTTTTATTGTAGGGCAGAATGCGCATCAAAGCAACTGCCTCAACAACCCCAGGACGCGCCGTTTCAACACGCGGATGACGCGAATGAAACACGGATTTCCACAGCATTCTTTTGGTTTTATCCGCGGGGATCCGCTCGACCCGCGAAATCCGCGTCCTATTCCCACAATAACGAATAGCTACCAACGCCGAAAGAACAAGGCATCCTGTGCTACAATTATCTCGCTTGGCGATGCATGAACGAGCACCTTTCAGGAGGAACCATGGACACCAAAGCATTGCTAGACAAGCTGCACATCCAGGACGTCAACCCCGGCGCCTGCACCGGCCCGGACGCCTGGCTGGACGACCCGCAGGGGGAAGAACTGATCTCTTACAACCCAACCACAAACGAACCGATTGCCAAAGTGATCCAGGCCACGCCGGCCACCTACGACAAAGTGGTGGAAGCGGCGCAGCAGGCGTTTCTGGACTGGCGCTTCGTGCCTGCCCCCAAACGCGGCCTGATCGTGCGCGACTTGGCGAGCGCGCTGCGCGAATACAAAGAACCGCTGGGCGACCTGGTCACGCTCGAAGTGGGCAAAATCCGCCCTGAGGGCCACGGCGAAGTGCAGGAGATGATCGACATTGCAGACTTCGCCGTCGGGCTATCGCGCCAGCTCTACGGCCTGACCATGGCCTCGGAGCGCCCACGCCACCGCATGTACGAGCAATGGCTGCCGCTGGGTGCAATCGGCATCATCACCTCGTTCAACTTCCCGGTCGCGGTCTGGGCCTGGAACGCGGCCATCGCTGCGGTTGCCGGTGACACTATGGTCTGGAAACCCTCGCCGATTGCGCCGCTGTCCGCAATTGCGGTGCAGCACATCTGCAACCAAGTGATGGCCGACCACGGCCTGCACGGCGTGTTCAGCCTGGTGATCGGCGGCGCGGAGATCGGTCAACGCATGGCAGAAGATTACCGCCTGCCACTGATCTCATTCACTGGCTCCATCCGCACCGGTCGCAAGGTGGCCGAGACAGTCGGCAAACGCCTGGGCAAGACCATCCTGGAACTGGGCGGCAACAACGCGATCATCATCACCCCCAGCGCCGACCTCGACCTGGCCGTGCGCGCCATCCTGTTCGCAGCGGTGGGCACCGCCGGTCAGCGCTGCACCACCAACCGCCGTCTGATTGTACACAAATCCGTGGTGGACAAACTCGTCCCGCGCCTGGTGAACGCCTACAAGCAGGTGCCCATCGGCGATCCACTGCAGGACGGTGTGCTGATGGGGCCATTGATCCACCAGCAAGCCGTGGAGAACATGATGAAAGCCATCGAGCTGGCCAAGTCCATCGGCGGCGAGGTACTGGTCGGCGGCAAGGCACGCCCAGACATCGGGCCAAACTTCGTCGAACCAACGATTATCAAGATGCCGGAGCAACTGCCGCTGGTGTGCGAGGAAACCTTCGCACCCATCCTGTACGTGATGGAGTACGAAGACCTAGAAGAGGCCATCGCCCTCCAAAACGGCGTGCCGCAGGGCCTCTCCAGCGCTATCTTCACCGATAGCGTGCGCGAGATGGAGACCTTCCTCGGCCCGGCAGGCTCGGACTGCGGCATCGCGAACGTGAACATCGGCACGTCCGGCGCGGAGATCGGCGGGGCGTTCGGCGGCGAGAAGGACACCGGCGGCGGGCGCGAGGCCGGCTCCGACGCATGGAAGGCCTATATGCGCCGCCAGACGGTGACCATCAACTGGTCGAGCGAACTGCCGCTGGCGCAGGGAATCAAGTTTGGGGATTGATAGCACACTGCTCCCCTCCCAACCCTCCCCCTGGTGGGAAGAGGGCCAGAAGAGAGGGGGAAGCATCCTCTCCTCCCCCTCAGGAGAAGGCCCAGGGGGAGGAGAAAACCTTTCTGATAAAGAAAGGACTGGGAGGGGAGATTTCCCCCACTTCGCCGCTGGCCCGCCCAACGCGCCAGCGATCGTCTTTCTGCACGGCTTCCTGGGTCGTGGCACGGACTGGCAACTGATCATCGCCGGGTTGGCAAATCGCTTTCACTGCCTGGCGCCCGACCTGCCCGGTCACGGCGCTCACTCGCTCACCGACTACGCGAAACCCATTAACTTCAAAACCCTGGCATCCCACCTGCTCGGCTGGCTGGAGCGCCTGGGCATCCGCCGATTCACGCTGGTCGGCTACTCGATGGGCGGACGGCTGGCGCTCTACACCGCCCTCCACCACCCGCAGAACATTGCCGCACTGGTGCTCGAAAGCGCCAGCGCTGGCATCGCCGACCCGACTCAACGCGCTGCCCGTGCCGCGCTGGACGACCGGCGCGCCGCCGACATCCGCCAGCGCGGCCTGGCCGCCTTCCTCGATGACTGGTACGCCATGCCACTGTTCACCTCGCTGCGCCGCTACCCCACCTTGCTGGCGCAACTGAAGCGTGAACGCACGGCCATCCCCGCTGAATGGGCTGCGCGCGTGATCGCCGAACTCAGCCCCGGTCGGCAGCCCGCGCTGTGGAATCGACTGCCCGAATTGCGCCTGCCCACCCTGTTGATCTGGGGTGACCTCGACCCGAGGTATCCGGCGATCATGCAACACATGGCGAGTTGCATCCCAACCGCCCAGATCGCCCCCGTTCCCGATGCCGGGCACAACGTCCACGCCGAGCGGCCAGGGGAATTCCTCCACGCGCTACAGACGTTTCTCGCCGCATAAAAAGACCGGATGGCGCTCCGTGAAGCGCCATCCGGTCTTTTGGCAAGTGGCAAATCATCCTTACTCTCGTGGGGGGAAAGTGAAATCGGTCGGCAACTGCGGCGGGCGCAACCAGCCCAGAAAGCCCCCTGCCGGGCCACGCCGCACCGTGGAAAATTTCTCGAAACCTACCAGCACCAGACTGACGGAGAGCAACGCTACGCCGATCCACTGCCCCACGCTCAACCGCTCTCCCAGCCAGAAATGAGCAAAGGAGAGCGTGACCAACAACTCGCTCAGCCCCAGCAAGGCTGTCTGCATCCCACCCACGTGTTTCACGCCCACAAACAACAACAGCCGTGAAGCAAACGTGACCAGCGTCAGACCAATCAGCGGCATCCACATGGCCTCACTCTGTGGCCAGGCAAGCGCGTCCGAAAACAGGTACACCGGCACCACGGCCATGCTCATCGCCGCCAGCGTATACAACGTCACCGTGGGAGCAGGTACGTCGTACAGCACACGCTGGTTGATCGGTAAGTGCAGCGCGTAGAACGCCGCCGCACCGAGCATCATCAGCACGCCCAGCCAATCCACCTTATGTAGCCCGGTCGCGGTGAGCAGGTACACCGCCGGCAATGAAAGCGCCAGACGGATGGCCGTCAACCGGCTCTGCGGCTGGCGGTCGAGCAGCAGCCAGAACGCCACAAACAGCGGGTACAGCGAATACAACAACTGCCCCAGGCCGGCATCGATCCGCCCCAAAGCGCTGTAATACAACAGCGACCCAAATCCATTGATCCACCCCGCCAGCAAGCAGCCCAGCAACCCCGCAGGGTAGATGTACAGAAACCGCCGACGGAAGATCAGCATCACCAGGAACAACAACAGCGTGGCGAACAAAGTGCGCAGAGCAACAACCGCAATCGGCGGTAGCCCCATCAGGATAGCCTGCTTGCCAAACACCGGTGCCAGGCCCAGGAAGAATGCCGAAATCAATGCGGCGTGGATGCCTTTGTTGCGTCTCGGGGCACTCATCTTCCACCCTTATCGAACCAGCGATTTCACTTCTTCGAGAAACTCTTCTGTCTGAAAATCCCCTTTCGCCAGCAGCGAATGGGCATATTGAAGCAATCGCTCCTTTTCCGAAGCAGACAACGCCTTGGCCGTCACCACGATCACCGGAATGTCCGCCGTTTGCGGATCGGCCTTCAGGTGATCCAGTACAGCAAAGCCATCCATTTCCGGCATCATCAGGTCGAGGACGATCAAATCGGGGTGTTCGCGTCGGGCAAGTTCAAACCCCTGCTGGCCATCTTCGGCCTCGAACAGTTCATACTCTCCTTGCGATTCCAGAATGCGGCGGATCAGGCGGCGCACGTGCGGATGGTCGTCCACGATCGCCACGCGCGGATATCGGTTGACCTGGATTTGACTGAGCGCTGCAAGCAACCCCTCTTCGGGCGTCTCCATCGCTTCCACCGCCTCAACGGACACTTCCTGCCCCCAGTTTTCACCCAGGATGTGCGATTCCACGGGCAGGGTATGCCCGCTCACATTGACCACTACTACATCATCTGACAGGACAATGCCGTTGCGCACCAGTTTGAACAGACCGGCAAAGGCCACCGCCGTGGCCGGCTCCACCGAAAGCCCTTCCATTTTTGCCAGCACGTGCAGTGCGCGGAAAGCTTCGTGGTCGCTCACGCTCTCGAACACCCCGCCGCCTTCGGCGAGCATGGCCTGCCTCAGCAACGTGTACAACCGACCCGGGTCCCCCGTCGCCAGCGTAGAAATGCGCGTGCGCGGGTTTTGTACCACCAGCGGCTCATCGTGATCCATCTTCCAGGCGCGCGCCATCGGGGCACAGCCTTCGGATTGAATGTTCGCGATCGCCGGCACGCGGTCGATCAACCCCATCGCCTTGAGCTCCTGGAACCCCTTGAGCACGCCCAGCGGCCCCATGCCACCGCTCACAGCCTGGACATACCAGTCCGGCGCACGCCACGGCGCGGTCCCGTCTTCCGGGGGACCCAGCCGTTCCGTCAGTTGCTCACAGATCTCATAGGCGATGGTTTTCATCGCCTCAACCGGCGTGATCGACTTCGGCCCGCGGTCCAGATACAAACCACGTCGCTCGGCAAACTGCGCCGCAAGTTGCTTGGTCTGATCGTACGAACCCGTCACCTTGACCACCTGCGTGCCATACAGCGCCACTTCGCGCATCTTCTCCGACGGCACCAGGCTGGTGAGGAAGGCCCACAAGCGAATACCCACTCGCGCTGTATAGGCGGAGTAAGCAATCGCCACGTTGCCGGTAGAAGCCACAACCGCTTCTGCGATCTCGGCTTCCAGCAAGGCGTTCACCGTCAGTGCCGCCTGGCGATCCTTGAACGACGAGGTCGGCCCCTGGCGTTCGTCCTTGAAAAACAGATGCGCCATGTTGAGCATAGCTGCCAGATTCGTACCAGGAAAGAGCGGCGTGCCCCCCACCCCGATGTCCAGACGCGGATCGAGCTGATCCACCGGCAACAATTCCAGATAGCGCCACATATCAAAGCGGCGATGCGGGAGTTCACAACGCCAGATTTCTGCCACCTGCTCCAGGTCGTATCGTGCCTCGCGCCAGGGACTGCCGCAGGCCGGGCAACCGACTTCTCGCAGATCAAAAGGCTTTTGATGGCCACAATCCAGACAATAAACGATAGAAGTTCCCATACCAGTACTCAAACGCACAGAGTCAAAGCGCGCGTGTCGCGCGCTTCATTGGCAACCGACAACCGACACAGAACCGGGATCAGCCTGCACCCGTGGTGGGCTGAAGCCGCTGTAACGCTCGACGCAACATGCCGATCAAGCGGTCCTGGTCGAACAGGCCTTTCTGCATCATCTGGTGGTTGAATTCCGTCAACCGGGCTCGTTGCTCGGTAGTCAAATCGCCGCCAGTAAGTACAATTACCGGCAACTCACACCATTGCGGGTCGGCCCGCATGGTCTCCAACAGGGTGAAGCCATCCATCTCCGGCATGAACAAGTCGATGACCATCACATCGGGCGCTTCGCTCTTCAACCGCTCAAGCGCCTGCTGACCACCGTCTGCCGTGATCACGACAAAGTCCCCGCTCTCTTCAATCACCTTCTGTAACAGGCGGCGATCGTTTGGATCGTCGTCCACCACCAACACCTTATGAATGCTCCCATCCTGGTTCAGGCGTTTGATCGCGCGCACCAGATCATCCGCAAGAATGGGTTTGATCAGGTAATCTGCCGCGCCCAGGCTGAAACCCTTCTCTTCCTCGGCCAGAATAGTGCACATGATCACCGGGATGTGTCGCGTCTCTGGATCCGATTTCAACTCCTGAAGCACCGTCCAGCCATCTTTTTCTGGCATCAGCACGTCCAGGGTGATGGCGACCGGCCGCAGCTCACGGGCACGCTCCACGGCCCGATTCGGGTCCGTCAGCGGCACCACCTGATAGCCCTCTGGGTTGAGATAGCGGGCGTACAGGTTAACGATATCCGGGTTATCCTCGATCGCCAGTACCACGCGCGCGTCCGGCGGGAAGTCCTCGCGGCGGAGTTCCGGTTGCAGCGGCAGGGTAAACCAGAAGGTGCTCCCCTTGCCGACCTCCGACTCCACGTCGATCACACCGTGGTGCATCTCCACCAGCGAACGGCAAATGGACAGCCCCAGGCCCGTGCCACCCGTCTTGCGTGTCGGCGAATCATCCACCTGAGAAAAAGGCTTGAACAGCTTGGCACGGTCTTCGAGCGCAATGCCCGGACCGGTATCCGCCACCGCGATATACACCTCAGGTCCGCGTGGCCCCTTGCGCGGGTAGGCTTTGATCGTGATCGAACCCTGTTCAGTGAACTTCGCCGCATTCGAGAGCAGGTTGAGCAACACCTGACGCACACGCACCGGGTCGGCGTGTACGATCGGCAGATTGGGGTCCACCTCCAGCCGCAGTTCTACCGGCTTGTCCTTCACCAATCCTTTGGCCGTGGACATCACGCTGTTGATCAGGTCGTTCAGGTTGACATCCTCAAAAGAGAGTTCCATCTTGCCCGCTTCGATCTTGGACAGGTCGAGGATGTCATTGATCAGCGTGAGCAGGTGCTGACCGGCGTTGTAGATCGCGGTCAGGTCCTGCTCCTGCATCTCGTTGATCGGGCCGTCAATCCCTTTCAGGATCACGCGCGAAAAACCGATGATCGAGTTCAGCGGCGTGCGCAGCTCGTGGCTCATGTTCGCCAGGAACTGGCTCTTCAGGCGATCCGCCTCCTGCATTTCTGCCACTGCTTGCTGTGCCAGCTCATACGCGCGGGCATTCTCCACCGCCACAGCCAGCTGGTCGGCCAGAATTTGCAACACCTGAATGTCGTCTTCGGAGAAGGCGTAAGGGTGCGTGGATTGCACATCAATCGCGCCGATCACCTGATCGCCGATCTTCATCGGGATACCTACCTCGGCACGCGTCTCAGGCAACAACGGATTGGGGCGGTGAATGGTCGAATCGGTGACATCGTTCACCACGACCGGCTGACCGGTCGCAGTCGTCTGACCGATGACGGATTGTGACCCGACTGCCAGGCGGTGCTTACGGCGGACCATCTCCGCACCGGCCTCACCCGTGGAAGCTCGCACCCGCACAAACGCCCCTTGTTCATCCAGCAGGAAAATCGAGGCGTGGTAGTAGCCAAACCGCTCACGGATCAGGTTAACTGCACGTGTTGCGTCTTGTACCACATACGACCGCTCCGGCAGCGCCGGCACTGGGGGAGCCGGGCGTAAG
>CAYSXA010000030.1:0-20705 GCA_964435005.1 uncultured Anaerolineaceae bacterium
CGGTGGGGATGGCTTCCACCTGCATGTGTTGGGCTTCGCCCAGGCGCATCACCGCGCCGTCTCCGTAGCGCTTCGTGATCTCGCTCAGGGTTTTCTCCAGGACGGATGTCCGCGCGTCCATGGGTGCCTCCGAGGAGTTTTTCGATTTCCTGGTAGCCATGAGTTTCCTTTCTTCGGGTGTGCCTCAAGTGTAGCACAAACGTTCTGTCTGTCAAGAGGCAGACCGCGGAAAATTTTTTTTGCCGTCACCCTTGAACTCTGTTTGCCTCTGTGGTAAAATCACGCCGCGACGGTGGGGGCTCGTCTAACGGCAGGACAGCGGACTCTGGATCCGTATGTGGAGGTTCGAATCCTTCGCCCCCAGCCATCAGGCCGGCAACGTGCCGGCCTTTTTTCAAATCAGAACACCTCGCGCTACTTTGTAAGGAGGCAACCTTGTCTGAAGAACCCCTGTTTGAGGATGTGAACGCGCCGGTAGAAGCGCCGGAACTCAGGATTGAGCCGCTGGAGGACACCGCGCCGCGCCCGCCAGCGCTGGTGATCGAACTTTATTCCTGGACGTTGCCCATCATCGCGCTGGTGGCGCTGGTGGTGGGGCTGGTAGGTGGTTACTTTGGCCGTCCCTGGCTGGAGAGCCGCCTGTCCGCGCAACGCCTTGGTGGGAAAGCGCCGACAACGGCGGCTGCGACGGATCCCTCGACGACGGCGACCCCCGACCCGCAGGTGCAGGCCAACCGCCAGGCGTTGATGGACGCTCTGATCGCGCAGACCAAGCACTTCCGTGGCGAAAGCGATGCGCCGATCATCATGATTGAGTTCTCCGATTTCCAGTGTCCCTTCTGTGGACGCTTCTTCTCTCAGGTGGAGCCACGGATCCGGAAAGAGTACATCGATCAGGGAATTGTCCGTTTCGGGTACTGGCACTTTGCGTTCCTGGGGCCGGAATCCCAGTGGGCGGCGGAGGCCAGCGAGTGCGCCGGCGACCAGGACGCGTTCTGGGAGTACCACGATTACCTGTTCGAGCACCAGAACGGGGAGAACCAGGGCGCGTTTGACAAAGAGAACCTGAAGCAGTTCGCTGCGGATCTGGGACTGGACACTGAAGCCTTCAACGAGTGTCTGGATTCAGGAAAGTACACAGATTATGTGCAATCGCTCACGCAGATGGCGCGGCAGATCGGGGTGCAAAGCACGCCGACCTTCGTGATCAACGGCGTGCCGGTGCTCGGCGCGCAGCCGTTCGAGGCGTTCCAGCAGGTCATCGAGGACCAGCGCTGAGCCGGGCTAGCCGATCCGAAAGATGCACACCCGCCCGTCCGTTTCACGACGGGCGGTTTGCATTACCGGCATGGCGGTCAGTCGCTGAATCAGCAGCGCGTCCATGCGACAGAGGATGGGTTCTTCCTCGGCCAGCGTGAGGTACGGGCAACGTGCGAGCACCACGCGCGGCGCGTCGGCGTGGGCTTCCCAGCGGGCCTGATAGCCGAGGTCGTTCAGCCGGCGTATGGCGTGGTACAGCCGCTGGGTGAGGTTGCCGCCTGGCGGTTCGCTTTGCTGACTGAGGCGCTGGGCCAATGCGTCCAGCAGGGCCTCGGCCTGCGCCTCGTCCTGGCCCGCCAGCAGCAGATCGAGCAACGCGCGGCACAGGCCGTCCAGGTTGTGCCGCAACCGTGCCGGATGCAGGCGGTACACGGTGGCCGGGCGTCCGCGTCCGGCGGGAGGGCGTTGCCCCGTGGCGACCACCCAGCCTTCGGTCTGCAGGTTGCCCAGGTGGTGCTGGATGTTCTGGCGGGTACGCCCCAGGTGGCGCGCCAGTTCTACCGTGGTTGCCGGCCCGTGCTGTTCCAGGTAGTCCAGGATGCGGCGAGCGGTGGAGTTCATAGGTGCATTGTACCGTAATTTTGCTAAAAATCGTTTGCTTTTTTCGTGCCGTTGACAGCCCTCATCTCTTTGGATACAATTCCGCCCGGTCCTTTGAACCATGTCGAACGGCGATTCACTCACCTGGGAAGCCACCTACGCCATCGCGCTGGCGTTGCGCGAGCGGCATCCCGATGTGAATCTCGAAGAAGTATCGTTGGGCATGGTGTACCGCTGGACGCTGGCGCTACCGATGTTCGACGACGACCCGGCGCTGGCGAACGACGCCATTTTGACCGAAATCTACACTGCATGGCTTGAGGAGAGTCTCCATGACACCGAATGACCTCAACTCGCCGGGCTACGAGATCCCGCCGGAACTGCAGGGGAACGTAGCCATCACCACGCTGGACAAAATCTACAACTGGGGGCGGCGTTACTCCGTGTGGCCGATGATGTTCGGCCTGGCCTGCTGCGCGATCGAGATGATCTGCACCGCGGCCAGCCGCTACGACCTGGCCCGCTTCGGGATGGAGGTGATGCGCCCCAGTCCACGCCAGAGTGACCTGATGCTGGTCTCCGGCACGGTGACCAAGAAGATGGTGCCGCAGATCGTGCGCCTGTACAACCAGATGCCGGAGCCGAAGTACGTGATCGCGATGGGCGCGTGCGCTTCGGGCGGCGGCCCCTTCAAGGAGGGCTACAACGTGGTGGCTGGCATTGACAAATTCCTGCCGGTGGACGTATACATCCCCGGCTGCCCGCCCACCCCACAGGCGCTGCTGCACGGCTTGATCAAACTGCAGGAGAAGATCGACCGCGAGTCCATCCGCACCGTGCGTTGGTATCGCAAAGAGCCTGTGGAGGCCATCCCGGTGCCGGTGCTTGGCCCCGATCTGATGGATCCGCGCGACTTCCCCAAGATCAAAGAGTTCACCCTGCAACAACTGCAGGCCGAATCCGCCCCGGCGGACGAGACCGCCTGATGAGGGAGCCTGTCATGAGCGAACAAACCCTGGTGTTGGACACCGATCTCGAAACCCGCTTCGATTATCTGGCGCGGGACGACCGCAAGGGCTACGAAGGGTACATTGTGCCGGTGGACCGCCTGATCGAGTTCGCCACCGCCCTGCGCGATGAACTGGGTTACGATTACCTGTCCTCGGTCACCGGCGTGGACTACCTGCCGGAGGGCAAGATGGAAGTGGTGTACCATGTCTATCGCTCTACCGGCGGTGGTGCACTGGTCTTCAAGGTACAGGTGCCGCGCGAGGAGCCGGTGGTGCCCTCGCTGGTGCCTGTCTATCCCGGCGCGGACTTCCAGGAGCGCGAGGCCTGGGATCTGCTCGGCATTCGCTTCGAGGGGCATCCCAACCTGAAGCGCATTTTGCTCTGGGAAGGTTTCCACGGTCACCCGCTGCGCAAGGACTGGCGTGAGCCGTTCTACGAGGAAGACGGCAAGCCTTTCAAGAGCCGCTGGCCGGGCGGGCAGGTGCGCCGCGCGGAGGATGACAACCCATTCCACAAGAACGTGCAGTACCCTGCCGGCTTCGACCCCGAATCCTGGGTGCCGGATACCGCCGAGAAGGCGCTCTACGCTGGCCTGGGCAAGGTGGAACGTTCCACAGAAGGGTTGGACACCGAGACCATTGTGGTCAACATGGGGCCGCAGCACCCCTCGACCCACGGTGTGTTCCGCATGGTGGTCGAACTGGACGGTGAGACCATCGTCAACCTGGAACCGGTGATGGGGTATCTGCACCGCAACCACGAGAAGATCGGTGAGCGCAACACCTTTTTGATGAACATCCCCTTCACCGACCGCCTGGACTACCTGGCCTCGCTGAGCAACAACTTCGGCTACGTGCTGGCGGTAGAGAAACTGATGGGTGTACAGCCGCCGGAGCGCGCGGAGTACATCCGTGTGATCATGGCGGAACTGACCCGGATTGCCAACCACATGTTCTCGATCGGCATGTTCCTGAACGATCTGGGTGCGTTCTTCACACCCTCGCTTTACGCCATCGAGGAACGTGAACTGATCCTGGACATCTTCGAGGCCACCACCGGTTCGCGCATGATGTGCAACTACATGCGCTTTGGTGGGGTGGCACGCGACTTCCCGCCTGGCGTGGTGGAGAAGATCAAAGGCCTGGCCTTCGACCGCCTGCCTCGCAAGATCGATGAACTGGACGCGTACCTGACCGAGAATGAGATCGTGCGCACCCGCTGTGAGGGTGTGGGCGTGCTCACGCCGGAGCAGGCGATTGCTTACTCCGCTGCCGGGCCGGTGTTGCGCGCCTCTGGTGTGCCCTACGACGTGCGCCGCGCCGACCCCTACAGCATCTACGATCGCTTCGATTTCGACGTGGTGGTGCGCTACCACGGCGATGTGTACGACCGCTACCTGGTGCGCGTGGAGGAGATGCGCCAAAGCGTGCGCATTATCCAGCAGGCGCTGCGCGATCTGCCCGAAGGCCCGGTGCAGACCGGCAAACCGCAGTACCAGGCGCGCGTGCCCGCCGGCGAAGCCTACGGTCGCGTGGAAGGCCCGAAGGGCGAACTCGGTTTTTACGTGGTGAGCAACGGCAAGCCCAATCCATGGCGCTATCACGTGCGCGCCCCATCCTTCATCAACCTGACCGCATTGAGCGAGATGTGCAAGGGCCACAAGGTGGCCGATGTAGTGGTCATCCTGGGCTCGATTGACATCGTGCTCGGCGAAACCGACCGCTAAGGCGACGGGAGTGCGATCATGAACGGAAAAGGCATTCTGAAGGGTTTGGGTGTCACCCTGAAGCACTTCGTGGACACCTATCTGGACGACATCAAGTGGCTGGGGCGGCGCTACTACAATCCGGAGGGCATCGCGCATCGTTCCAGCAAGGATACGCGCGGCGTGTTCACCGTGCAGTACCCCGAAGAGAAACTGCCGGTGCCCGAAGAGTTCCGTTTTATCCCCTTCCTGATTTATGAGACGGACGAAGAGGGCAACCGCGTGCACCGCTGCACTTCGTGCGGTATCTGCGCTAAAGTGTGTCCGCCGCAGTGCATCTGGATCGTGCGCACCACCGACCCCAAGACCGGGCGTCCGGTGCCCGAACCGGCGGAGTTTTACATTGACGTGGACATTTGCATGAACTGCGGTCTGTGCGCCGAGTTCTGTCCCTTCGACGCCATCAAGATGGACCACGACTACGAACTGGCGACCTACAACCGGTTCGAGACCAATATCTTTGATAAGGAGCGGTTGTCCAGGCCGGTTGAGTACTACGCTGAAATCCGTCCGCGAAACTACCAGCGGGAAGAAGAAGCCCGGCGGGCGAAGGAAGCTGCCAAGGCCGCCCGCGCAGCGAAACGACGCGGAGCGTAAGGAACAAGCGGGCGCACTGCGCCCGCTTTCGCTAATGGCCATGTATAACAAAGATACCGAACTGCTTTTCCCCTCTCGTGTCATCCCGGAGCTGCGCGACGCGGGCTCGGAAGCCTGGCGCGACCTGGTGGATCATGTGATGCAGCAACCGGACGACTCGGTGGATCACCTGGCGTTTGTGCTGTTGATGGTGCGGTTGAACAATTGCCTGACCTGCCACATGGATTCCTTCCGTGCCATTCGCGGCTGCACCCAGTGCTCGCGCCAGACCGTGCGTCGCTTCCGTGGCGATGCGGACGACCTGCGTCGCATGTTCGAGGACGCCAGGGCGCAGGTGATGGCGTATCTGGCGCAGAACGATGGCAGCCAGACGCAGGGCCGCGCTGTTGAGGTGCGATAACCCGCGTTGTCCTTTCCTTGCTTTCCACTAGAGCAGGGAAGAGGGTTCGTTGACTCTTGTGGTATCCTTAAATTAAACGGTGAGGTTGATGAGGTCGCCTCACCCCCCTGTATTCAGAGAGGTTTTCGAGATGAGTGAAGTCACCCGCGAAGCCGTATTGGCTGCGTTGAGCAAGGTGCAGGAACCCGAACTGCACAAAGACCTGGTCAGTCTGAACATGATCCGCGACCTGAAGGTGGAGGGCGGCAAGGTGTCCTTCACCGTGATGCTGACCACGCCGGCCTGCCCGTTGAAGTCGCAAATCGAACGCGAGGCGCGCGAGGCCGTGGCGGCGCTGCCCGACGTGGAGACGGTAGAGGTCAAACTGGATTCCAGCGTGCCCGCCGATGGCCGCATGCGCGGGCTGCTCTCGTTGCCCGTACGGAACGCGATTGCCATCGCTTCGGGTAAGGGAGGCGTGGGCAAGAGCACGGTGGCGGTGAACGTGGCCGTGGCGCTGGCGCAGAGCGGCGCGCGCGTCGGGTTGCTGGATGCAGACATCTACGGCCCGAATGTCCCCACCATGATGGGCGTGAAGAAGTTGCCCCCGCCGGGCGAAGGTAAATTGATCCCGGCGGAAGCCTACGGCGTGAAGCTGATGTCCATAGGCTTCCTGGTCAAGCCCGATCAGCCGCTGATCTGGCGTGGCCCGATGTTGCATTCTGCCATTCGCCAGTTCCTCAGCGATGTGGACTGGGGTGAACTGGATTACCTGATCATCGACCTGCCACCCGGCACCGGGGACGCCCAGCTCAGTCTGTCGCAGTCCATGCCGCTCAGCGGCGGTGTGATCGTCACTCTGCCGCAGCAGGTCTCGCTGGACGACGCCCGGCGCGGTCTGGAGATGTTCCGCCAGTTGAACGTGCCGATCTTCGGTGTGGTGGAGAACATGAGTTACCTGGAGCTGCCGGACGGCACGCGGATGGACGTGTTCGGCTCTGGCGGCGGGCGCAAACTGGCGGAAGAGACGGGCGTGCCCTTCA
Source organism: uncultured Anaerolineaceae bacterium (assembly GCA_964435005.1). Taxonomy (GTDB): domain Bacteria; phylum Chloroflexota; class Anaerolineae; order Anaerolineales; family DRMV01; genus CAYSXA01. The sequence goes on from CAYSXA010000030.1 coordinate 6,656, forward strand.
TCGGCCAGATTCCGATGGATCCGGCGGTGCGCGAAGGCGGCGATGCGGGCAAGCCGGTCGTGGTCAGTCGCCCGGACTCTGCGGTCGCCCAGGCGTTGCGCGCGGTGGCGGAAGACATCGCCGCACGCGCCAGTGTGGCCGCGCTCCGCCCGGACAACGTGATCTCGATCAACATGATTGGGTGAGATGGCCGTCGCAGTGCAGGAACGTCACATCGTTGGGGTACGCTTTTACAAGGTGGGGAAGGTGTATCACTTTGACGCCACCGCGTTCCCTGACCTGCAACCCGGCGACTTCGTGCTGGTGGACACCTCGCGCGGGCAACAATTGGGACAGGTGGTGCAGGTGGTAGAAGACCCCACCCCACCACCCGATGGCGACTGGAAACCCATCCTGCGCAAAGCCTCGGCCCGCGATCTGGCGCTCCGCCAGGTCTGGAAAGACCGCGAACTGGAGGCGTTGATCAACTGCCGCGCCAAAGCGGCGGAGATCGGCGGCTTTGAAGGAGTGAAGTTCGTCGCGGCAGAGTTCAGTTTTGACGGTTCGCGTCTGGCGATTCTGTACAACCTGGTGGGCGATGAGCGCGTCAACTTGCGCCCGCTTTCACAGGCGCTGCGGCGCATGTACCCACAGGCGTCCGTGGAGATGCGGCGCATCGGCCCGCGCGACGTGGCGAAGATCCTGGGCGGCATGGGCGCCTGTGGCATGGAGAGCCGCTGCTGTTCCCGCTTCCTGACCGAATTCAGCCCGATTTCCATCAAGATGGCAAAAGAACAGGGGATTTCCCTCGACCCCACGGGCATTACCGGCATGTGCGGGCGGCTGCGCTGCTGTCTGCTCTACGAATATGAGCAGTACGTGGAGGCGCGCAAGCATCTGCCCAAGCGCAAGAAGAAGGTGATCACGCCGCTGGGTGAGGGCAAGGTGGTGGACGTGCTGCCGCTCAAGCAGGCGGTGATTGTGGATATCCCCGGCGAGGGGCGGTACGAGTTCCTGAAGCACGAGATTCAGCCGTGGGATGAACTGGAGGCACTGCGCCGCAAGGCGGAGCAGCCCTGCGAGCGGCACGAGAACGGGGGATGCAACTGCGGGCGGTGACGGGTTCACCACGAGGAGACGGAAGTCCTTTTCCCCACAGAAGAAAAAGGGCGTCGCATTCGACCGGATGCGACGCCCTTTGGTGTCAGCTCTTCAGTGTGCGATAGACCAGGGCAGCCAGTGCCGCGCCGGCGAACGTCCCGACCAGATAGATCGGGAACTGCCCCAGCGTGCCGGTGAACAGCGCCGGGCCGAAGGTGCGCGCCGGGTTGAGCGAGGCGCCGGTCAGCGGCCCACCCATCAGGATGGCGAATGTGAGCGTCAGGCCGATGCCCACGCCGGCCAGGTTGCCAGCCTTGCCATCCACGGCCATGTGCAGCACGCTGTTGACCAGGAAGAAGGTCAGGATGGCTTCCACCACCAGCCCTTGCAGCGGAGTGACGCCGTCGGCGAGCACGGTCGCGCCCAGGTTGCCGGTCGGGCCGCCGAGCACGAAGTACAACGCTGCTGCACCCAGCGCGCCGCCGGCCATCTGGGCGATCCAATAGCCGACCGCCTTGCCCCATTCAATGGCCCCGCTGAGCGCCAGGCCAAAGGTCACGGCTGGGTTGATGTGGGTGCCGGAGATGTGGCCGTAGGCGTAAGCAAACGCCAGCACCACCAGGCCGTGGGCGAAGGCCACGCCCACCAGCCCGCCGATGCCCAGCGCGCCAGCGCCGGCCCCGATGAAGATCAGCGCGAACGTTCCAATAAATTCGGCAAGATATGCTTTGTTCATGCGGTTACCTCCTGTGAGTTGGGTGAGTGTTTTGGCATTATGCTGAGTAACGCGTCGATTCGGCGCGGGTCATAGCATAGCGGCCAGCCACACCCCGAACGCGTTGACCAGACTGTGCGACACCCAACCGGGCAAGATGCTGCCCGATTGGTAGTACAGCCAGCCCATCAGCCAGCCGCCCGGGCCCTGTTCAGGTAATTGAGCCTTGTACCCAATCGCGCGCGCCACGCAGAAAGGCAGCGCCATCCAGCATCTTCTTGCCGGCAGGTTGCACAGTAGTTAACACCAGCAGCCCTTGAGCAGTTCCGATGGCGGGCAGGCCCTGATGTACGGTGTGCACGCCGGGGCCGGGGGAAGGTGCGTTCACCGCGTGGGCCTGGATCACTTTGAATGGTTGGCCTTTCCAGGTAGTGAAAGTGCCCGGCCAGGGGTGAAAGGCGCGCACCTTGCGCGCCAGGAGATCTGCCGGTTGGTTAAAGTCCAGTTCGCCGTCGGATTTCTTCAGCAGCGGGGCGTAGGTGGCCTGCGAGTCGTCCTGCGGCTGCGGCTGGATGCGGCCATCCAGGTAGCCGGGCAGGGTTTCGATCAACAGTTCTGCGCCCAGGGCGGCCAGTTTCTCGCTCAGCGATGCGGCGGTATCTTCTGGCGCAATCGAAATGGCACGCTGGCTGAGAATCGGGCCAGTATCCATGCCAGGGTCCATCTGCATGATGGTGATGCCGGTTTCGGTATCGCCGTGCAGGATGGCGTGCTGGATGGGGGAGGCGCCGCGCCAGCGCGGCAGTAGCGAGGCATGCACGTTCACGCAGCCGTAACGTGGCAGGTCGAGCACCTCGGGTTTGAGGATCTGGCCGTAGGCGGCCACCACGATCAAATCGGGATGCCAGGCGCGGAGTTGATCCATGGCCTCGGCTTCGCGTAGCCTGCGGGGTTGCATCAACGGCAGGCCGAGTTCCTGTGCCACGATCTTCACCGGCGGTGGGGTGAGTTTCCGCCCGCGTCCGGCGGCTTTGTCCGGTTGCGTAACCACCCCCACCACCGGATAGCGCGCTGCCAGCGCGCGCAACGTGGGCACTGCGAAGGCCGGCGATCCCATGAACACCACACGGGGAGAAGGTTGCATCGTCATACCTCGGTTCGAGAAAAGTGCGACGCACCTCAAAGGTGCGTCGCACTTCGGCAAATGTGCGTCGCACAGAGATATAGGGCGGGTGGGACTCGAACCCACACGGGGTTGCCCCCAACTGATTTTAAGTCAGTCGCGTCTGCCACTTTCGCCACCGCCCCTCGTGGTTCTATTGTACCCGTCCTGGCGGAATGGTCAAGGCGGAGGAACAATTCCCTGTTCCACCCAATCCCCGATTTTGGCGTCGGCCAGCGCGCGGCGCAAATCGTCCCGCCGCAGGATGATGGCTACGCCGCGTTCGCCGGAGCCCAGCGAAACTTCTTCCGGCGCGAAGATGCGCTCGTCCGCCAGGATGGGCACGGACTGTGCCAACCCGAAGGGCGATACCGCACCGATGGGGTAGCCGGTGACCTGCAGTACCTCCTCTGGCGTGGCCATGGTGATCCGTGAGCGCCCCAGGTAGTGGCGCAGCCGTGGCCAGGAGACCCGTTTGCCGCCGGGGGCCAGTACCAAGACGTATTCTTCCGGTGCGATGCGGAACAGGATGCTGCGCACCACTTGTTCGATGCGTTGGCCGCGCTCGCGGGCAGCCTGCTCCAGCGAGCGGATAGGCTTTTCGTGGACGAACACACGGTAGGGAATGCCCAGGACGTCCAGCGCCCGGGCAGCGGGTGGCAGGGTTTCGGTCACGGAAAAACCTCCAGCATGTGCAGGATGGCTGGTGCAAGGTCAGTGAGATCGTGTACGGTGTTGGCAAAGTCGCGCCGGATGGGCTCTGGCCCCACCAGCAGCAGCGGCACCGGATACGTGGTGTGCCGCCGTGTGGACAGGTCTTCCAGGTTGCCGTGGTCGGAAGTGATCAACAGCAGGTCGCGGTCGGCATCCCATCTGTCCAGCAGGCCGGCGAGTACGCCGTCCAGCGTGGCGATCAGATCACGGGCGGCCTGCCAGTCCTGGCGGTGACCGGCCACGTCCGTCGGCCAGTGTTCGAGCAGGGTGAAGTCGTGCGCCTGGGCCAGCGCGGCCAGCCTCTGCCCGGCGTCGAAGGGGGAGAGCAGTTCCATGTCGGGGTAGCCCAGATGCTCTCGCCAGCCGCGATTGGTGAAATCGGGCGAGAGCGCCTGCCCCTGGATCAGATCGTTGGCGGTGCGCAGTGGCACACCGGCGGCGCGGGCAGCCATGGCGATTGCCCCCGGCAGGCGGCGACCGCTGTCCAGTTGGGTGAAGTAGCGTGGCGGAAAGGCGTTCAGGTAGGCCACGGAGCGCCCGGCGCGTTTCAGACGGGCGAACAGGTTGCCGTTCTGCAGATGAGCTGCAATGGCCGGGTTCGGTTTGGGGCCGTAGTGCCCTCCAATAGCAAAAGGTACGTTGTGGCCGGTCAGGATGGCGGCCTGCCCGCTGGCGGATTGCGGGCGACCGGGCACGCCCAGGCAGGCGTCCAGCGCCAGCAGGGTGGCGCGCGGGCCGTGGTGCGGCGCGCAGCCCGCCACCAGTCGACCGCCGCCGAGCAGCGCGCTCAGCGTGGGGGTGGACGTTGCCGCCAGCGGATTGATGTGCGGATCGTCTGCGCCCAGGCCGACGCCGTCGAGGAAAAGGAAGAGCACGCTCATCGGAGGGATTTTACCAGAGAGGCGTGACGCACCTCCGAGGCGCGTCGCGCCTCTTTCTTTTTTACGCAAAATTAACCCGGAATCCCGCTTTTCCTTGTGGTAAAATGTCCCCTGTTGTGCATTAAGGCACAATTAAAAAGCCGGTATTCCGTTTCCTGGAGGAACGTGCATGCTGAATCAATGGCTGTTCGTTGCCCTGTTCATCGCCGTCGCCTGGATCTTCCCGGCGATGCCGATCTGGATGGGGGAAAGGTTGGGGCCGCGTAAACCCAACCCGATCAAAGCGGAACCCTACGAGTGCGGCATTGAGACCGTGGGCGAGACCTGGGTGCAGTTTAAGGCACAGTACTACATTTTCGCCCTGGTGTTCCTGGTCTTCGATGTGGAAACCGTCTTCCTGTTCCCGTGGGCAGTAGCGTTCGATCAACTGCCGCTGTTCGCTGTGCTGGAGGGCGTGCTGTTCATCCTGATGCTTGTGGCGGGCTTGCTGTACGCCTGGCGCAAGGGGATGTTGGAATGGTTCTAAGGCTGGAGACGCTTCAGCCTTTTCTTTTTGCTATAAAAGCGGCCTGACCCGATCCGCACAGCGCGGAGCTGTGGGGATTTTTCCCATGTCGGGCGGTGAGATTGAAACACAGGAGAGAAGCCCATGAGTTTCTGGAGTGATCCTGTTGGTGTGATCGCTGGTTGGCTGGGCGGTCTGTTACGGGGCTGGGGCCTCTCTGCCGGTCTGGTGCACGTGATTCTGACTTTGATCGGCGTGGTGGCGGTGGCCTCGTTCGGCCTGTTGTTGGTGATCTTCCTGATCTGGCTGGAGCGCAAGGTGGCGGCCCGCATTCAGGATCGTTTGGGCCCGAACCGCGCCGGGCCGTTTGGCCTGTTGCAGACCATCGCCGACGTAATCAAACTGCTCACCAAAGAGGTGGTCACGCCGGCTGGAGCGGACAAGTTCCTCTACGACCTGGCGCCCATCCTGTCTGTGGCATCGGTGCTCTTGCTGTGGGCCGTGATCCCGTTCGCGGACAAGATGCTGGGCACTGACCTGAACGTGGGAGTGTTGTACCTGGTGGCGGTCGGTGCGTTTGGCACGCTGGCGATCATTCTGGCGGGCTGGTCCTCGAATAACAAGTATGCCCTGCTGGGCGCGTTCCGTACCGTGGCGCAACTGGTCTCGTATGAGGTGCCGATGGTAATTGCGCTGCTGGTGCCGGTGATCCTGGCGCGCAGCATGGGCGTGGGCGAGATCGTGCGCGCGCAGTCGGTGTGGTACGTCGTATACGCACCGCTGGCGGCGCTGATCTTCTTCATTACCTCGGTGGCCGAGGTAGGACGCACGCCGTTTGACCTGCTGGAGGCTGAATCGGAGATCGTGGCGGGCTTCCACATCGAGTACTCCGGTATGAAATTCGCCATGTTCTTCGCGGGCGAGTTCCTGCACGCCTTCACTATCTCAGCGCTCACCGCCACGCTTTTCCTGGGCGGCTGGCGCGGGATGGGGGCGTCTGACTTTCCTCTGCTTGGCTTTCTGTGGTTCATCTTGAAGACTTTTGCGGTGTACTTTGTGGTGATGTGGATACGCAGCACGCTGCCGCGCGTGCGTATTGATCACATGCTGGCCTTCAACTGGAAGTTCCTCACCCCGCTGTCGCTGACGGTGTTAATGGTGACCGCGGTGGTGGACAAGGCGGTGGCGGGCGCAACGGATGGACAGCGCGCACTCGCGCATCTGGCGGCCAACCTGGTGATCGCCTGGGCCACGCTCGCCATCCTGCGCCGCAAGGGGCGTCGCGAGCGACAGGCGTTCGCGCCGCGTCCGCTGGCCGTGCCGCCTCAACCGCCCGCCGAGGCGGATGCTTAGTCGGAGAGGTGCCTGATGACCCCGATGCAGGTGATTTTCTTGCTCACGGCTGCCGTCACGCTGGGGGCGGCTTTGAAGGTGGTGACCACGCGTAACCTGGTACACGCTGCGCTGTGGTTGATCCTGTCGCTGTTCGGTGTGGCGGTGACCTTTGTGTTGCTGGAAGCGGCGTTTTTCGCCGTGGTGCAGGTGGTGATCTACATTGGCGCGATCGCTATCCTGATGATCTTTGCCATCATGCTCACCCGCCGTGAGATGCGCGACCGCGGGCCGCAGACGGAACGCCACTGGGTGTTAGGCGCGTTGCTGGCGCTGCTCTCCTTCGGCGGTTTGGCGGGGCTGATCCGCGCCTGGGTGAGCGCGCAGGCAGCCCTGGACGCTCCGGCCTTGAGCGGTGATATGCTCAAGGAACTGGGACGGGCGCTGGTCTCACCGAACGGCTACGTTATCCCCTTTGAGGTAGCCTCGGTACTGTTGCTGGCTGCCCTGGTTGGAGCCATCTACGCAGCGTGGGATCGGGATTGACGGAGGACGCATGATTCCGCTGACCTGGTATCTGATGTTCGCGGCGGCGCTCTTCAGCATTGGCCTGTACGGTGTGCTGGTGCGCAAGAACGCCATCGCCATTTTGATGGGCATCGAACTGATGCTGAACGCGGTGAACGTCAACCTGCTGGCCTTCTGGCGCTATCGCGCGCCGGGAGATCTGGCTGGACAGGTGTTCGCCGTGGTGGTGTTCGCGGTTGCCGCTGCCGAAGTGGCCGTGGGGCTGGCGCTGATCATCGCGCTGTACCGTCGCCGCAAGACGGTGGCCGCGGATGAGATTGACCTGCTCAAGTGGTGAGGGATTTATGGCGACAACGACGTTGATCTGGCTGCTCCCTCTGCCGCCGTTGGTGGCGTTTGCCCTGATTGTGCTGTTCACCAACCGCTCGAAGGCGCTCAGCCACACGGTGGCGGTTGGTGCGGCCTTCCTTTCCTGGCTGGGTAGCATGGTGGTGTTCGTCCGCGCGCTGGGGCTGGGCGCGGAGAAACTGGCCGAGCACCCCTTCGCTTCGGCGGTGGACTGGCTACCCACGGGCGATACGGCCTTCCGCATCGGTGTGCTGATCGATCCGCTCTCGGCGGTGGTGCTGTTCTTCGTGGCCTGGACGGTGCTGATGATCTTCCTGTACAGCATCGGCTATCACAATTTCGGCCAGCCGGAGGGCGACCACGACCGCAAGGGTCTGCCGCCGCACGGCGCGACGGTGGCCGACGAGCATGGGCACACGCACAAGGTGCCATCGATCGAGCCGATGTACTCGCGCTTCTTCGCTTTCATCGGCCTGTTTGCCTTCGGGATGTACACCCTGGTGGTCTCCGACAACCTGCTCACGCTGTTCGTGGGCTGGGAGATCATGGGGTTGTGCTCGTACCTGCTGATCGGCTTCTGGTACGGCAAGGAGTCTGCGCGCGCAGCGGCCATCAAAGCCTTCATCACCACGCGCGTGGGCGACGTGTTCATGCTGCTGGGCATTGTGTACCTGTACAAGATGGCCGGCACGCTGACCTTCCGCGAGGTGTTCACCGCCGAGATGTTGCACAAACTGGCGGAAGCGCCCGCGCCGGCGCTGGGACTTTCGGCTGCCGGTCTGATCGGTTTGCTGTTATTCATCGGCACGGTGGGCAAATCTGCACAGTGGCCGCTGCACGTCTGGCTGCCGGACGCGATGGAAGGCCCCACGCCGGTTTCCGCCATGATCCACGCGGCGACCATGGTCTCGGCGGGCGTGTACATGGTGATCCGCATATTCCCGTTGCTGGAGGCCGGTTCGGAAGGCGGGGCGTTCCTCTCGCCGCTGGCGGTGATGGCCTTCATCGGCGCGTTCACAGCGCTGTTTGCGGCCACAATCGCAGTGGCGCAGAACGACATCAAGCGCGTGCTGGCGTACTCGACCATCTCCCAACTGGGCTACATGGTGGCGGCACTTGGTGTGGGTGCGTACGTGGCCGCCGCCTTCCACCTGGTGACGCACGCTTTCTTCAAGGCGCTGCTCTTCCTGGGTTCGGGTTCGGTAATCCACGGGATGGAGCACGGCGTGCTGCACACCGACGAGCACGTGGACCCGCAGGACATGTTCAACATGGGCGGTCTGAAAGACAAGATGCCGCTCACCTTCTGGACGTTCCTGATCGGAGGGTTCGCGCTGTCGGGCTTCCCGGTGGTCACGGCGGGCTTCTGGTCCAAGGATGAGATTCTGGGCGAAGCGTTTGCCAACGGCCACATGATCGTGTTCTGGGTGCTGGCGCTGGCTGCACTGCTGACTGCTTTCTACACCATGCGCCAGATCACGCTGACCTTCCTGGGTAAGCCGCGCACGCACGCGGCGGAGCACGCCGAAGAGACCCCGTGGACGATGACCCTGCCTCTGGTGGTGCTGGCGTTCTTCGCCGTGACATTCGGCTGGACGGGCATTCCGGAGCACTTCCCCGTGCTCGGCGGGCTGGTGCCCAACTGGTTCCACGAGTGGGTGATCGCCACGCTGGGGCCGCTGGCCGCGCATGAGGCGGCGGGCGAGCCCAGCCTGATGCCGCTGTTCGTTTCGCTGGTGGTGGCGCTGGGCGGCCTGACTCTCGGCTGGCTGGTGTACCGTGACATCCCGTCGGCGGATCCGGCGACCGACCCGTTGAAGAAATCGCTCGGCCCGCTGCACACCGTGCTGGCGAACAAATACTACTTCGATGAACTGTACCAGGCGATCTTTGTCCGGCCATCGGTCTGGATTTCGGAAGTGTTCACCTTCCAGTGGATGGACCGCGGCGTAATTGATGGCATTTTGCACCTGGTGGCGCGAGTTTCGCTGGCGATCGGGCGCTTCCTGCGCAATGTGATCGACCTGCCGATCATCAACGGTTCTGGCGACCTGGTGGCGGCGGTGGTCAAGCGCACCGGCGTACTGCTGCGACCGTTGCAAAGCGGGCGGGTTCAGCAGTACATGCTGGTCACACTCGCCAGCCTGATCGCCGTGGGCGCGATGGCTTACTACTACCTGGTGCTGTACTAGGATTGGGAGCGAACGATGGAATTCATCCTCAGTCACCTGTTGACGCTCATCCTGTTCCTCCCGACCGTGGCGGCGGCTGTACTTCTTTTCCTGCCACGGGATGAGGAGAATCTGATCCGCTGGACGGCGTTCATCGCCAGCCTGTTTCCGCTGGCGCTCTCGCTGCTCTTGTGGTCCCGCTTCGATGCCGGCGTGCCGGGCTTCCAGTTCGAGGAGCAGGCGGTGTGGTACGAGGCGCTGCATTCTTCGTACCATCTGGGCGTGGACGGCATCTCGCTGACCATGGTGCTGCTCACCACGCTGCTCACGCCACTGGCGATCCTGGCCTCTTTCAGCGTGAAGGATCGCGTGAAGGCTTACATGATCCTGTTCCTGCTGCTGGAGACCGGCATGTTGGGCGTGTTCCTTGCGCTCGACCTGTTGCTGTTCTTCGTGTTCTGGGAAATCGGCCTGGTGCCGATGTTCTTCCTGATCAACCAGTGGGGTAGCGAGAAGGGTGAGCGCGAACTGTGGGGCGGCATCAAAGTCAAGGCGCGCGACTACGCCTCCTTCAAGTTCATGATCTACACCATGGCCGGTTCGCTTGGCCTGCTGCTGGCGATCCAGATGCTCGGCGTGGTGGTGGGCACGTTCGACCTGCCCACACTGTTCGAGAAGTGGAACGCAGCCAGCGGCACGCTGTTTGGCCTGCCCACGACGACGGTGAAGGCGATCGCGTTTTGGGCGTTCGCGATTGCGTTCGCCGTCAAGGTGCCGGTGTGGCCGTTCCACACCTGGCTGCCGGATGCGCACACCGAAGCGCCGACCGCCGGTTCGATGATCCTGGCGGGTGTGCTGCTGAAATTGGGCGCGTATGGCTTCCTGCGCCTGGTGCTGCCGCTGTACCCCGCCGAGGCGAAGACCTATGCCGGGGCGCTGGCCTTCCTGGCGACCATGGCGATCATCTTCGGCGCGTTCGCGGCCTACGGCCAGGACGACTTCAAGCGCCTGGTGGCCTACTCCTCGGTGAACCACATGGGCTTCGTGGTGTTGGGTATCGCGGCGGCGGCCTTTGCCGCTGGCACGCAGGACGCGACCATCGCGGTGAACGGCGCGGTGCTGCAGATGTTCAACCATGGCCTCTCGGCGGCAGGCATGTTCTTCCTGGTGGGTGTGATCTACGAGCGCGCGCACACCCGCGACCTGAATAAGTTTGGCGGGTTGTTCCCGCTGGTACCGGTCTACGGCGGCATCCTGATCTTTACCTCGATGGCGTCGCTCGGCCTGCCGGGGTTGAACGGCTTTGTCTCCGAATTTCTGGTGGTGCGCGGCGCGTGGCCGATCTTCACCTTCTACACCGCGTTGAGCATGATCGGCCTGCTGTTCACCGGCGCGTACATCCTGAAGGGGATCAAGAAGGTGCTGCACGGCCCGCTGAACGAGCACTGGGTTGGGCATTTGACGGACATCAACGCCCGCGAGGTGGTGGTGATCGCCCCGCTGATGGCGCTGATGCTGTGGATCGGTGTGTGGCCGTCCTGGATCCTGGACGTGATCAACCGGGCCGTGATGCACTGGTTCTAACGAGGTGCGGCGATGCAATTCCCGATTTTGAGTGTGATCGTCTTTACTCCTCTGGTCACAGCGGTCATCCTGCTGCTGATCCCAGAGGAGCGGAAGAACGAAGTGCGGGTGACCGCGCTGGCGGCGGCGAGTTTTGCGCTTTTCCTGTCCGCCTGGGTGTATTTCCACTATGATGTGGCTGCTGGCGGGTACCAGTTCATGGAGCACTACAACTGGTTCCCGCAGATGGGCGTGTCGTACATCGTGGGCGTGGATGGAATGAACGCGCCGCTGGTGCTGCTCACCGGCGTGGTGATGTTCACCGGTGTGTTGATTTCGTGGGGCATCGACGACCGTCCACGCGAGTTCTTCGCTTTCCTGTTCATCCTGGCAAGCGGTGTGTACGGCGTGTTCGTGGCGCTCGATCTGTTCCAGTTGTTCTTCTTCTATGAGATCGCGGTCTTCCCGATGTACCTGCTGATCGCGATCTGGGGCTGGAAGAAGACGCGCGAATACGCCGCGATGAAACTGACCCTGTACCTGCTGGTGGGGTCGGTGATTGCGCTGGTCGGCGGGCTGGCGATGTACTTCGCCGCGCCGACTCACACCTTCAACATGCTGGAGCTGGAGAAGGCCGGCTTCTCGACCGCCTTTCAGAAGCTGTGGTTCCCGTTCGTGTTCTTCGGCTTCGCCGTGCTGGGCGGCATCTTCCCCTTCCACAACTGGTCGCCTGACGGTCACGTGGCCGCGCCGACGGCGGTGTCCATGTTCCACGCCGGCGTGCTGATGAAGCTGGGCGCCTTCGCCTCGCTGCGCGTGGGCATCATGCTGCTGCCGGAAGGCGCGAAGTTCCACCTGCCCTGGATCATCCTGCTTGCCCTGGTGAACGTGGTCTATGGCGCGTTCATCGCCTCGGTGCAGCAGGATTTCAAGTACGTTATCGGTTTCTCCTCGGTGTCGCACATGGGGCTGGTGATCCTGGGCTTCGCCACGCTACAACGCAACGGGCTGATCGGCGCGGGCGTGCAGATGTTCTCGCACGGTGTGATGACGGCGCTCTTCTTTGCTGTGGTCGGTATGGTGTACGACCGCGCGCACACCCGCCATATTCCCGAGCTGGGCGGTTTTGCTAAGAAGATGCCCTGGGTGGCGGTAGCCTTCATCATAGGCGGTCTGGTCTCGATGGGTATGCCGGGGTTCTCCGGGTTTGTGGCCGAGTTCCCCATCTTCATGGGCGTGTGGGCCTACAAGCCCTGGATTGCCATCGTGGCTGCGATTTCCATCGTGATCACCGCGTCGTATATCATCCGCATCGTGGGCGCGGTGTTCTTCGGCAAGATGCCGGAGCACTTTGAGGCACATATTGGCGATGTGACCGTGCTGGACAAGATCGCCCTGGTGTTGCTGGCGGGCATTCTGATCGCCATCGGTGTGTTCCCGTCCCTGATGGTGCCGATGGTGTCATCCGGCGCGGATGCAGTGTTGCGCCTGCTGGGAGGTGCATGAGTGTTCGGAACCATTGATCTGACCATGGTGCTGGCGATTCTGCCAGAGATTGGCCTGCTGGTGCTGGCCGGGCTGGTGCTGCTTTTCGATGCGCTGTGGGGCGAGGAGCGCAAGCGTGGCCTGGGCTGGCTGACGGCGGGTGGCCTGGCCTTGATCGCGGTGATCAGCCTGGCGGTGGCGCGCCCCACCGGCGCGGAGCCGGTGTGGGGCGGCATGCTGCGCTTCGACGGGTTGGCCTTCGTGTTCAAGGTGCTCTTCCTGTTCGGGGCGGCGATCACGGCGCTGTTCGCGATGGACGTCGAGACGCTCGGCAAACGCGGCGAGTTCTACCTGCTGCTGCTGGTTTCCACGCTGGGCATGAGCCTGATGGCCGCTGCGGGCAACATCATCATGCTCTACCTGGCGGTGGAGACTACCTCCATCCCGCTGTATGTGATGGCCGGTTTCTTAACGCAGGATGAAGCGTCCACCGAAGCGGGCTTCAAGTACCTGTTGTTCGGCGCGATGACCTCGGCCATCATGCTGTACGGGTTCAGCCTGCTGTTCGGTTTCACTGGCGAAACTGATCTGTACGGCATCGCCGCGGCCTTCCAGAACGCGGGGATTTCGCTGTGGCTGGGGATGGGCGTGCTGCTGCTCATCCTGGTGGGCTTCGGCTTCAAGGTGTCGGCAGTACCGTTCCACTTCTGGGCGCCGGATGTGTATCAGGGCGCGCCCACGCCGGTGGCGGGTTTTCTGTCCACCGCATCGAAGGCGGCGGGGTTTGCGGTGCTGCTGCGCGTGTTGACGGCGCTTTCGCCTTCGACCGCGAGTGGCTTCCCGATCTGGATGCCGCTGGTGGCTGCGCTGGCGACTGTTACCATGACGCTGGGCAACGTGATGGCGCTGGCGCAGCGGGACATCAAGCGCCTGCTGGCCTATTCGTCCATCGCGCACGCCGGGTATCTGCTGGTCGGTGTGGCGGCGGCCTCCGAACTGGGCGTCGCCAGCGTGGTGTTTTACCTGATCCTGTACCTGCTGACCAACCTGGCGGCCTTCGGCATTGTGGCGATCTTCGAGCGCGTGGTGGGTAGCAACGACATTGCGGCCTACGCTGGCCTGAGTCGCCGCAAGCCCTGGCTGGCGCTGGCGATGCTCACCGCTTTCCTTTCGCTGGCGGGTGTGCCACCGTTTGCCGGTTTCGTTGGCAAAGTTTGGCTGTTCGCCGCTGCGGTGGAGCGCGGCCTGATCTGGCTGGTGGTGATCGGTGTGTTGAACTCCATCGTGGGTATCTATTACTACCTGGTGGTGCTCAAGGTGGTCTACCTGTACCGCTCGCCGGAAACCGAGCGTGAGCCGTTGCCGATCACCCGCCCGTATGCCATTGGCCTGACGGTGCTCTCGCTGGGCATTATCCTGCTCGGCGTGGTGTTTGGCCCTTGGCTGACCTGGGCGCAGTCGGCGGCTGCAGCGTTGTTCTAGTCCTCTTTCCCATCCTCCCCCCATTGGGGGGAGGAGCGGATGGGGAACGTTGACGATGTTCTTGACTTTGTGATACAATGCGCC
>CAYSXA010000031.1:0-11352 GCA_964435005.1 uncultured Anaerolineaceae bacterium
CGGATCGGGGACGGTGGGGACGGAGGCGATGGCTTCCAGCGGGCTGCCCACCACATCGGAGAGGATCAGCGTAATCAGTGTGGCTGGCGCGGCCAGCGCGGCCAGCCCGCCGCCCTTCACCCGGTCGAGCTGGCGGCGCAGGAGGTTGATCTCGTCAATGCGCGCCCCGCTGACGAGCAACATTTCCGTCAGCGCCTGAAGGTCTGGGAGTGAGACCCCGGCCACCGGCGCGGTGAGTAGCGCCGATCCTCCGCCGGAGAGCACGAACAGGATCAGGTCATCTTCGCCGGCGTTCCGCACCCAGGAAAGCACCTGCGTCGTGCTGCGCACCGAGCGCGCCGAGGGGAGCGGGTGATCGCCGGGCAGCAGGGCCACCTGCGGGCAGGCGGTCAGGTGCGGAGATGGCGGGTCGCCTTTTACAATGATTGCGCCGCCAGTCAGTCGGTCGGACAATAGCTCGGCCACGGCAGTGGCCATCGCCAGGCTGGCCTTCCCTGCGCCGATCAAAATCACCCGTCGGTACTGGCGTAGGTCAAAGGCACGGTCGTCCACCCGCAACTGATCGCCGTCTCGTCTCAGGTGACGGCGCACGGCGCGGGCCGGATCGGCAGACTGGAGGGCGGCGGTCAGAATCCGGAGCACGGCCTCTGCCTGGGGGAGACGGCGCAGGCGTCGGGGGAGGGCATACGAAAGCGTCATCGCGGATCGGCTGGCTGCTCTAGGGTGTTCATCTGATCTATCAGCGCGTGCAGCTCGTGCTGTACGCGCTGTACCTGGACGTCCAGAGGGATTTGTCGTCCCCGCTCCAGCGCCTCCTGAGCATTGGGAGGACAGGCCTGTTCCACGCGGGGGAGCAGCTGGTCCAGGGTTTCCAGCGTTTCCTGGCGCGTTTGCGGTTGAGCGCGGATGTGCTCAATCAGCTCCAGGGCACGCATGTGCTTCCCCTGGCGATGGAAGATGTCTGCCACACTGGTCAGCACTCCCAGCACTAAGGAAAGCGATCCGGCTTCCCAACCCATTTCCAGAGCGCGAAGATATTCCTGCGTGGCAGCCCTCATCCGTCCCAGTTGCAACAGAGTATCCCCCCGATTCAGCCGCAGCAGGCTCTCTTCGTCTGGATTTTGCAGAGCCTGAGCCATCTGCACCCCCTCGGTGAACAGGGGGAGGGCCTCTTCATACCGTTCTTCCTGGATGGCGATCAACCCCATGGCGTTCAACGCCAGAGGAATCACCTGGTGAAATCCAATGCGTTGTGCCAGTTGAAGGGCCTGCTGAAAGTGCTCTCGCGCCTGATGGACCTCCCCGCTGAGCATCAGGCTGTTTCCCAGGCTGATCAACAACCGTACCTGAGCCAGATCGTCTTCCATCTGACGATACAGGTGCAGGGACCGTCGCAACATGGTCCGGGCTTCGTTCACCTGCCCACGGTAGCCCAGCCCAATGCCCAGGAAATTGAGCGCACGGGCTTCTTCTTTCCGGTTGGCCGTCTGGCGGGCCAGGGTCAACGCCTGACGGGCGTGCTCTATGCTTGACTCGATCTCGCCGATCATCAACTCGACAGCGGCCAGGCGGTTGAGTACCATCAGCCGATCGGCTGCCCCTGCCTCCGGGGGCAGGTCGTCCAGCACCCGTTGCTGGAGATCGCAGGATTCACGCAGCTGTCCCAGGCGCATCAGGGCGACCGATTGGAAAGACTCCAGGTGGGCGTGCAACAGAGGAAGGCTCTCCGGCAGCTGCTTCAGTACCCGTCCGGTAAAGGACAGGATTTCCCTGGCCCGCCCGCGAACATCCAGGAACAGCATCAGCGTGTGCAGGGAAGGCAACACCTGGGGATGCGGCTGGTGGAGCAGACGCCAGAGCAACGCGGTATGCAGGTTCCCGTATTCCTGCTCGATGCGGGCCACTTCCCGGGGATGGCGTTGTGGGCGGGAGACCACATTTTGTCGAGTCAGTTCGTTCAACCAGTCCAGGAAGTGCCGGCTGAAGCGGTCCATCAATTCCCGGTGTTCGTCCGGTGTCAATCGCTCCCGACAGAAACGCCGGAGCAGAGGGTGCAGGTGATAACGTTCCCCCTGTCTGGAAAGCAAAGCCGTTGCGGCCAGGCGAGACAGGTCCTCAGGCGAAATCTGAGCGATGGCACAGGCGTCCTGGGCGCGGAAGCTTTCGCGGAAGATGGCGATTCGAGACAGCACGCGCCTATCTGCCGGAGGCAGGTGTTCCCAGGTGTATTCAAAGACGGTGTGCAGACTGCGGTGGCGATCAGGCAGGTCCTGAAAGCCCGCACCCAGTGCCTCCAGGCGTTGGGCAATGCGTTCAGCGATCTGCTCGATGGGCGTCAGATGGACGTTATGAGCGGCCAGCTCGATTCCCAACGGCATTCCCCCGACCAGGCGGCAGATACGAGCGGCGTGGGGTAGCGTGTGCTCGTTCAAGACGAAGTCTGGCTGCATACGGCAGGCCCGGTCCTGGAACAGCCGCAGGCTGTCGAACTCCGCCACGTGGTGGGGCGCTTCTTCCTCAGGCGTGGGCAGGCCGTGCAGCGGATACACGTGCTCCGCCTGCAGGTGGAGCGGCCGGTGTGAGGTGACCAGTATGACCAGCCGGGGGGCTCCGGTAAGCAGGCGGTGTACTACGTCAGCAGCGTCATCCAGCAGGTGCTCGATGGAATCCAGCACCAGCAGCAGGGAGCGCGGACGCAGGAAACGCTGCACCTGACGCAGGATGTCCTCGCCTGGGGCGACGGAGAGTTGCAGGCTCTCGGCGATCGTTGCGGGCAAGGAGGCAGGGTCTTCTACGCCTTCCAGCGCCACCCAATACACGCCATCCTGGAACAGTGGATAGGCCTGCTCCGCCACGCGGGCTGCTAGGCGCGTCTTTCCCACCCCGCTGAAGCCGACCAGGGTCACCAGGCGGGTATGCGGGTTCTGAAGCCGTTCCATCAATGCGGCGATTTCCTGTTCCCGCCCAAAGAAGGGAGTCAACGCTGCTGGCAGGTGGAGAGGCGGTTTGATGGGGACATCCAGGACGTTATCCCGGATGCGTTCATACAGCGCCGTGGTCTCCGGAGTGGGGGAAAGCCCCATTTCCTGCTCCAGATAACGCCGGCACACTTCGTATTGACGCAACGCTGCGGTGCGCTGACCCTGTTGCGCCATGATCCGCATCAGCCGCCGATGGCTCTCTTCGTTCCAGGGTTCCATGCTCAGCAGGCGGCGGGCGTATCGAGCGGCAATGGCGTACTCACGTTGCAGCTCATAAAAGGCGGCGATATGCAGCAACGCTTCGATTGTCAGAATGTGGAGCCGCTCCCTCTGGATGGTCACCCACTCCTGGAACTCCAGGCAATCTGGGATGCGCAGCCCCTCCAGAAACTCCCCTTGATATAGATCAACGGCTTTCGTCAGCCGCTGGAGGCATGAGCGGCAGGCGTCAATTCGGCGGTGGGGATGCTGTTGGCTCTCTTCAACCAGCCGTTGCACTTCCCAGGCGTCCACGTAGAGGCCATCGGGATGCAGGCAGACGAATTCGCGGGTGACGGTCAGGATGCCGGCAGCCTCCCCCAGCACTTTGCGGACGTTGGAGAGCACCTGCCGCAGGTTCTTCCGGGCGGTCTCCGTGGGGTGTTCGGGCCAGAACAACGTCGCCAGCCGATTACGTGGGACCAATTGGCCCGGGTGCATGGAGAGATAAGCCATAGCCGCACGTGCCTTGTGCGAGATGAATCCCCCCAGCGGCGTCCCTTCATGTTCGACCGTGAACGCGCCCAACAGACGCAGATACAACTTCATGGGAAAATTGTACCTCAGGATCGGGGGACACACCAAATCTGTGGCAGGGCGGCAAGCGACTTCTAGACGATCTCTTAACGGTACTCTGGTATGAAAGGGGCAAAATCAGGAGCATCCATGGCGGCTCAAGAACAGCATCCCCGGCGAGTGTCCTATCTGCTACGTCTATGGAGCATCTCCGATGCTCAGGGGGTGCGCTGGCGTGCCCTGTTGGAGGACCCGATGACGGGGCAACGAATCGGTTTCCCGGATGTGCAATCCCTGGCCGAGTTTTTGCTTTCGCTCACCAGGGAGGCGCATCTGTCATTGGGAGAAGAAGACGTGTCCCGGTAACGAGCTTTCCCCGGTGCCGCGTTCTTCTTTGGAAGGAAGCGAACCATGAAGAAACGATACTCTTTTCTCCTTTCCTTAGCCAGCGGCTTCGGCTTGCTCTTCGCCTTGTTGCTGAACCTGACAGTGGAAGACTCTTTCGCCTCGACAACGGCCCCAACGACGACCTGGTACGTTGCTTCAACAGGGAACGACGCCAACGATTGCCGGTCCTCTGCCACAGCCTGTCGTACGATCAACGGGGCAATCGGCAAAGCCAGTGACGGCGACACCATCCAGGTGAGCAATGGTACGTATATTGAACATCTTACCCTTACCAAAACCCTGACCATCAGCGGTACCGGCAGCGCCTTCGTGTTCCTCGACGGCGCGCAGGCCGGCCGTGTGCTGACCGTTACCAGCGGCGTCTCGGTCACGTTGCAAGGGATCACGGTGCGCAACGGCAAAGTCACGGGTCAGGACGGCGGCGGCATCTACAACGAGGGGACGTTAATCCTGCAAAACGTCGCTGTGCTCAGCAACACCACGACGTGGGAGGGGGGCGGCATTGCCAATACGGGCGTCTTGACCGTCACCCAGAGTACCATTGCCAATAACAGTAGTAGCGATTTTGCAGGGGGGATATACAATTATCGCGGAAACGTACTGCTAAGGGACGTGACCGTCCGCGACGATACGGCCTCGAGGACAGGCGGCGGGCTTTTCCTTAACGGGGGCACGGTGACCCTGGAACGTGTGACCATCAGCGGGAACTCCGCCGGAAGCTCCAGTGGCGCCGTTCACATCCAGGGCAGCGCCACCGTCACTCTGACCAACGTCACCATCAGTGGAAACGCCGCCAACAATGTTTCTGCGATGTATGTGATTGCTGGCAGCACGGTGACCGTACTCAACAGTACCATCGCGGACAACAACTCCGCAGGCACTGGCGCTCTATATGCCATCATCAACTATGGGGCGCTCACCTTCAAGAACACCATCGTTGCCAACAAAAGTGGTAATACAGCGGGAAACTGCTCTAACGGGGGCGTTCTGACCTCGCTGGGCCACAACCTGTCCGACGACAGCACCTGTTCCTTCACCCAAACGGGCGATCAGCAAAACACCGACCCCAGGCTGGGCCCGTTGGCCGACAACGGCGGCCATACCTGGACACGCGCTCTGCTCGCCGGCAGCCCAGCGATCGACGCCGGCACCAACAACGGCTGCCCGGTGATCGATCAGCGCGGCTACGCCCGCCCCTTCGACGGCGACGGCGACGGCACCGCGGCGTGCGACATCGGCGCCTACGAGTTCAGCCGCCAGATGCAGATCGGCGACGCCACCGTGACCGAGGGGAACAGCGGCACCACGACAGCCGTCTTCACCGTCACCCTGACCCCGACCAGCACCCAGCCGGTGACCGTGACGTATGCCACCGCCGATGGCACGGCCAAAGCCGGCAGCGATTACACGGCGGCCAGCGGCTCCCTGGTCTTCCCCCCCGGTCAGAGCAGCATGACGATCCAAGTCTCCGTGCTCGGCGATACGACCGACGAGCCGAACGAAACCTTCACCGTCACCCTGAACAACGCCCAGGGCGCGCAAATCGTGGACGCCCAGGGGGTGGGGACAATCATCGATGACGACGGCCTGCCTTCTCTGGTCATCAACGACGCTACGGTGACGGAGGGGGATAGCGGCACCGTCGACGCCGTCTTTACCGTCACCCTCTCACCGGCCAGCGGCCAGACGGTCACGGTGGACTATGCCACGGCGGATGATACGGCCAAGGCCGGCAGCGACTACACGGTGGCCAGCGGCACGCTCACCTTCAACCCCGGCGAGACAACAAAGACCATCACGGTCACCGTCCAGGGCGACGTGGTGGACGAAGGGAGTAGCGAGCGCTTCACGGTCAACCTGAGCAACGCGACCCATGCCACCCTCTACGATGCTCAGGGTGTGGGCACGATCACCGACGATGATACGGCTTCCCTTGCCGTGAGCAACGTCACGGTGCTCGAAGGGAACAGCGGCACCACGCCGGCGGTCTTCACCGTCACCCTCTCCAGGCCCGCTGCCTTCACCGTGACGGTGGATTACGCCACTGCGAACGTGACGGCCCTGGCCGGTTCGGATTACATCACCGCCAGCGGCACCCTGACCTTCACACCGGGGACCACTCGCCAAAATGTCACCGTACAGGTGATCGGAGACACGCAGGACGAGCCCACTGAGTACTTTTACCTTAACCTGAGCAACGCCCAGGGCGCGCCCGTGACAGACAATTCCGGTGTCGGCTACATCACAGACGATGACAGCCTGCCCACGCTCTCGTTAGGGGGATCTCAATCTACGGTAGAAGGGGATAGCGGCACCAAACAACTCTCCTTCGTGGTCACCCTCTCACCGGCCAGTGGGCAGACGGTTACGGTGGACTACGCCACATCCGACGGCACGGCTACGGCTGGCCAGGACTACATCGCCGTCAGCGGCACGCTCACCTTCAACCCCGGTGAGACGACGAAAACCATCAGCGTCCCTATCCTGGGGGATACGGTGGATGAAGCGAATGAGACGTTCACTGTAACTCTGAGCAATCCTACCAACGCCACCCTTGCCACCGACCGGGCTACGGGCATGATTCTGAATGACGACAGTGTGGTCAAGGTCTCCATCACGGATGCGTCTCAACCCGAAGGGGACAGCGGTGCTTCCAACGCCACTTTCACCGTGACGCTCAGCGTGACCTCGTCCGTGCCTCTCACCGTGGCCTACGCCACATCCGATGGCACCGCCACCGCCGGCCAGGATTACACCGCCGTCAGCGGTACGCTCACCTTCAACCCCGGTGAGACTCAAAAGACGATCTCTGTGCCGGTGTTAGGTGACACACTCGACGAAGCCAACGAAACCTTCACCGTCACCCTGAGCAACCTGCAAAGCAGCGTCAATGCGATCTTTAGCGATGCGCAGGGTGTGGGCACAATTGTGGACGATGACGTTGCTCCCACCCTGCGTATTACCGACACGCTGGTCACAGAGGGGAACAGCGGTACGGTCAGCGCGCTTTTCACCGTGACCCTCTCGGCAACCAGCGGCCAGGTAGTCACCGTGCATTACGCCACAGCAGATGGCACCGCCATGGCTGGCCAGGATTACACCGCTGTCAGCGGTACGCTCACCTTCAACCCTGGCGAGACGCAGAAGATCATCACCGTGGCCGTGCTGGGCGATATCGTCGTCGAACCTGACGAAACGTTCAAGGTGATCTTGAGTAACGCTTCCCATGCCACGCTGGCTGATGCTCAAGGACAAGGAACCATTCTCAATGATGATGGCAAATTTATGATCTTCTTACCCTTAGTGAAAAGGTAAGAGGAGGAAGAGCATGAGATTCTCCCGGCTTTCTTCCTGGATGATACCTTATGAGAACACGCCTGCTGCCCATCCTGGTGGTCGGTGGACGGCGGTGGTGGCAAGAGCACAGGCGGCAACCCCAGGTCCCAGCCCGATGAATACCGGACCTACCCCAACATCCACGCCAGGGTTTACAGTCTTCCTGTCGTTGACCTGGCGTTGAGCAGGGGGTGGGGTAGAGGCAGGGACGACCTTCAGGTCGTCCCTGCCCGGTTCTTCTGTGAGGAGGGCTCTGATGTCACAACAGACACAGAACGTCACGACGGACACGGCCTGGCGGCAGTTCAACCATCCCTTCCTGGGGCGGAAAGGCGATAGCAGATAGGACAGGACAAAGACCAGGGCGACCAGATGGCTGCCCTGAACCCATACATCATCAATCACCACAAGGAGGAAGACGATGTCCAAACGAATCCTGCTGGCGACTCACCTGGGGGGACTGACAGCCGCGCTGCTGCTCTTATGGTTCCTGCGTTTGGGAGCCGTGAGCGTGGCGCAGGCCGCTCCGGTGGTTCGTTATGTGGCGCCCGGCGGCAACTGTGGCAGCGGGATTTCTCCCTGCTACAGCACCATCCAGGCCGCCGTGGACGCCGCCAGCGACGGCGACGAAATCCGGGTGGCTGCCGGAACCTACACCGGCACCCAGAGCCGGGTTGCTGCCACAACCGGTTACACCTACACCCAGGTGGTGCTGGTGGATGGCAAGAGCCTGACGCTGAAAGGTGGCTACACCACCAGCAACTGGAACACGGCAGACCCCTTGTTACACCCCACGGTGATCGATGCCCAGCACTATGGGCGCGGGATCACCATCCTGGGGACGGGGACGCAAGCCGTCACCGTGACGGGGTTTCAGATCGTCAACGGAGACTACACCAACCTGGGCAACCCGACCGGCGTGAGTAACGCAGCCTGTCCCTCCACCAGCGGGGATTGCGCCGGTGGATTGCTGGCGTATCAGGTCCATCTGACGTTGAAAGACTCCCTGATCCGCAACAACACGGCCAGCCGGTTGCGCCTGTACAGCAATGGCGGCGGCGTCCTGTTGTGGTATACCATCGGCGCTCTGATCGAGAACACCCGGATCTTCAATTCTGGTCAAACTGGCAGTTGCGGATGGTGAGCCCCCCACTCACATAATGAGCCACCAGGCCGCCGCCGTATCCTTCCCTGGTATTGGTGTTGCTGAAGCACTTTCGATGGCGGCGGTCTGTTGCTGATCAGTGTCTCGGGGCCTGTGGTGATCGAGAACACGCGCTTCGTGGGTAACAGCGCCGTGGGCCGCAGCGATTCCCAGGGAGGCGGGCTCAAAGTCTTGATGTCGGACGATCTGTTCCTGGACCGGGTGGAGTTCCGGGATAATCGAGCTTCTCGGGATGGAGCGGCGGTGTACATCAGGCGCGTTGGGCTCGTAACCCCCACCTTGCGCATGGTCAACGTGCTCGCCGCCAACAACTCCTTGCAGCAACCGCATTCCTACGGTGCGGTGCTCAACATGGATGCAGGTGCCGGCGGTGCCCTCGACATTCACCTTTCCCAGGTGACGGTAGCCGAGAACCCGACCCCGGCTGCCATCCGCATTGCTCAGGAGTTCAGCTTTTCTTATCAGCCGGTTTCGTTTGTGGCGCACATCACCAACACGCTGGTGACCAGCGCCACTTACGGCCTCGTCGGGGCGCAGTACCCCACGAGCACGCTGACCATTGACCACAACCACACCCTGTTCTACAGCGTGACGCATCAGACGGCAGCCGAGAATGGCACCCCGATCTTCAACGGCAACGGCACTGTCCTCGGCGACCCCAAACTGGACGCCAACCAGCGGTTGCAGGCCGGTTCCGCGGCCATCGACGCCGGGGTGGACAGCGGCGTGACCCTCGATCTGGACGGTGGAGCGCGCCCGGCGGGTGCCGGTTACGACATCGGTGCCGACGAATACTCCGCCGCCGCCATCGGCTCCTTCCGCTTCGGGCAGGCCACCTACGCTGTGCCCGAAGGGAACACCCTCACCGTGACCGTGGAGCGTATCGGCGGCAGCAGTGGCACGGTGAGCGTGCAGTACGCCACCAGCGACGGTACAGCCCAGGCCGGCAGCGACTACACCGCCGCTTCCGGCACCCTGACCTTCGCCAGTGGTGAAATCAGCAAGACCATCACCCTCACCACCCTCCAGGACAATCTGGTCGAGGGGGACGAGACCCTGGTACTTTCCCTGAGTTCGCCCACCGGTGGTGCGGCGTTGAGCTCGCCCAACCAGGCTGTGGTCACCATCCAGGACGACGACACGGCCAACCGGGGGACGATTCACTTTGCCCAGAGCAACTATACCGTCACCGAAAGCGCCGGTGTGGCGGTGATCACGGTGGTGCGTACGGGTGGCAGTAGCGGCACAGTGAGCGTGCAGTACGCCACCAGTGACGGTACAGCCAGGGCCGGCAGTGACTACACCGCCACTTCCGGCACCCTGACCTTCGCCGACGGCGAAACCAGCAAGACCTTCACGGTCACCATCCTCAACGACGCCCTGACGGAGGGGCAGGAGACGGTCCAGCTGATCCTGACCAACGCCACTGGAGGCGCAGTCCTGGGTACACCTAACCTGGCGGTGTTGACTATCTCGGATAGCTACAGGACATTCCTGCCGTTGATCAGGCGTTAGCCGTTGCCAGGAATCCCCCTGCCGCCCGATGTCCTGACGGAGTGGTCAGGCATCGGGCGGTTCCGTTCTGACACGGATACCCTTCGTGGCGCGCTACCCCTGCGCGTCGTGGGGTGGAGGATACAGTACATCCAGGTAACGGCGCAGCAGGTCGTCCACCATGCCGCGGAAGGGGATGCTGCCGGCCATGCCGTAGATGGGCGCCATCCCGCCCTCGGCCTGCGGGTTGGCCCGTACTTCATCTAGGGCGGCCCGCAGGTCGGCAGCAAAGCGTTCGGCCACGCCGGGCTGCGTGTGCTGCAGAGTAACCGCGATGTGCACTGCCGGCGGCAGGTGCAGGCCGTTAAGGCTCCAGCCGCGCGCGGTCATGGCGTCCAGCACGCGGTAGATGTCCACTTCGTCCGAGGCAAAGGCGATCACCCACAGCGGGTCACCCAGCACGCGTAATTCGGGCTGGGCTTCCACCGCCTTGCGAATGCGGGCGGCGGTCTCCAGGACGCGACGGGTGGCTTCCAGATACCCCTCTTCACCGATGGAGGTCAGCGCGGCCCAGCAGGCGGCGATCAGCCCGCCAGGGCGGCTGCCGGCAATGGTCGGCGATACGTACAGCCCGCCGGGCCACTCGGTCGCGGTGAAGTACTGGTAGCGGCGCAGCTCGGGTGACCGATAGAGCACTACCGAGGTCCCCTTGGCGGCGTAACCGTACTTGTGGGTGTCCACCGAGATCGATGTCACGCCCGGCACGCGGAAATCGAAGGGCGGCACGGGATACCCCAGCTGCTCCGCCCAGGGCAGCACGAACCCGCCCAAACAGGCGTCCGTGTGGAAGCCGATGCCGCGCTCCTGGGCCAGCGCCGCCATCTCGGCAATGGGGTCTATCGTGCCGTAGGGGTAGTTCGGTGCCGACCCGACCAGCGCGACCGTGCGACGGCTGATCGCCCGGCGCACGGCGTCCAGGTCGGCGCGAAACTCCGCGTCCACCGGCACGCGCACGGCGCGGAGGCCGAAGTAGTGCGCGGCCTTGTCGAACGCCGGGTGCGCCGTGACCGGCAGCACGATCTCCGGGCGAGTGATGCCCTTCCGGTCACGCGCCCAGTCGCGATAGGTCTTCATCGCCATCAGGATGCTTTCCGTGCCGCCGGAGGTCACCGAACCGCAGACCCCTGGTTCACC
>CAYSXA010000031.1:11452-20486 GCA_964435005.1 uncultured Anaerolineaceae bacterium
AGCCAGCGTTCGAGGTGCTCCACGGGCCAGGCGTTGAGCACTTGTCGGGCTTCCGCCCAGCCGCGACGTGCTGTGCGCACGCCAAAGGGGCGCAGGTCGAGGTCGTCGGGCGTGTGCGCGTCTGTGTTCACGGCAACAGGGATCCCCATACGGATCGCACGGCGCACGTACACATCGGGCAGGTCGAGCCGGCGCGGGTTGGCGTTGATCTCCAGGGCCACACCGTGTTCGGCGGCGGCCTGCAGTACGGCGTCCATATCCAGGTCGGCCCCTTCGCGGTTGGGGATCAAACGTCCGGTGGGGTGCCCGATGATGTCCACGTGAGGGTTGCGGATGGCGTTCAGCAGCCGGGCGGTCACGCGCTCGCGGGGCTGACGCAGGCCGGTGTGCAGCGAAGCGATCACCACATCCAATTCGGCGAGCACTTCGTCGGGGAAGTCCAGCGAGCCGTCGGCGCGGATCTCCACCTCGATGCCTTGCAGCAGCCGGATTCGATCGCCCAGCGCGCGCTGTACCGCACGGATTTCCTCACGCTGGCGGCGCAGATCGTCCACGCTCAGCCCGCTGGCCACCCCCAGGCTTTGTGAGTGGTCGGTGATCGCCAGCAGGCGCAGCCCGCGTGCAATGGCAGCCTCTGCGAGTTCGCGGATGCCTACCCGTCCATCGCTCCAGGTGGAGTGCGCGTGCAGCTCGCTTTTAAGCTCGTTTTCGCGTAGCAGTTCGGGCAAGTGCCCTTCCAATGCAGTTTCGACCTCCCCGTGATCCTCCCGGAGTTCTGGAGGGATCCAGGGCAACCCTAAAGCAGCATACACTTCATGCTCTTCAGCGCACAATACTTCGGTTGTTTCGTCCAGATGTCGGAGCGCGCCATCGGTCAGGGAAAAGCCCCGTTTGCGCGCCAGCTCCCGCAGGCGGACGTTGTGCGCCTGCGAGCCGGTGGCGTATTGCCAGGCCGTGCCAAAGCGGCGGGGTGGGTAGGTCCACACCTGCGCGCGCATGTTGCCGTCCAGACGCAGGGAGGTCTTCGTCTCGCCCTGCGCGAGGACCTCCTGTACAAGGGGATGCTCGCGCAGGGCAGCGGCCACAGCGGCAGGGTCGTCAGTTGCCACCACGAGGTCGAGGTCACCCACCGTATCCCGACCGCGGCGCAGGCTACCCGCCGGCTCGACGCGCGCCACACCCGGCACGCGCAGCAGATCGGCCCGCAGGCGATCCATCAGCGGCCAGGCGATCTCCAGCGGCAGCCGGTTGGTGCGGCGCCTGAGTGCCTGAATGCCGGCCAGGATGTTCGCTTCGGTGCGCGCGCCCATGCCCTTCAGTTCCCGAAGGCGGCCTTCCCGGGCAGCGGCTTCCAGTTCTTCCAGCGTGGTGATGCCCAGTTCGCGCCAGACCAGGCCGATCTTTTTCGGTCCCAGCCCGGGTACCTGCAACCACTCGCGCAGGGTTGGTGGCACTTCAGTCTGGAGACGTTTGAGAAATTCGAGTTCTCCGGTGCGCAGGTATTCGTCAATCTTGGCAGCAATCGCTTTGCCGATGCCGGGAATACTGGTCAGTTCCCCGGTTTGCCAGAGGGTTTCAACATCGGTATCCAGTTCCGCCAGTCGCTCCGCTGCGCGGCGGTAGGCCACGATCTTGTATACCACCTCGCCGCGGATATCCAGCAGGTCGGCGATGGTTTGAAACACTTCGGCAAGTTCGTGATTTTTCATCTTGACAAATCAGGAGATCTCTTGTATTGTAATTGCACTGAGCGGGATCTTTCTGGATCCAGAGGAGGGACAAAATGCGGGAACAGCACGATATGGTTGTCGATGATCGATGTCCTGTTTGCTACAAGGACGGTTTTGCGTGGTCGCAGAGCAAACCGGGGGATCCTTTTCTGGAGGGGCACTGTACCTATTGCGGTGCGACATGCTGGACGGTGCAGGGCCCGGATTCGGATCCCGTGATTCACCAGATGGACATGGCTCAAGTGGATTGAGCAATCCCAAAACCCTGACAGCCGCCGGTGAGGCGCTCCGCGTCCACCGGCTTTTTATTGCGCGTCACTCTGCGGTGAATTTGTGGCATAATGGGGGACAGCCCCATACGGCAAAGTATAGCACATCCGAATTGACAGACTATGAGCAATCGTCGTCGTCCAGCAATCAGCGTTATCATCCCGGCGTACAATAGCGAGGCATCTATAGGGCGGTGCGTGGATGCCGTGCAGGTACAGGACACTGCCCTGGATTACGAAATCCTGGTTGTGGATGACGGTTCACAAGATGCCACTGCTGAGGTGGCTGAAACGCACGGCGCACGGGTGATCCGTCAGACGAACGCCGGACCTGCAGCGGCGCGGAACGCTGGCGCGCGGGCTGCGCGCGGCGAGGTGCTGGCCTTCACGGATGCAGATTGTGAACCGTCGCCTGGGTGGTTGGAGGCGTTGTGCCGCCCATTGCTGGACGACGCCTCGCTGGTGGCTGTGAAGGGCGCTTATCGTACCCGCCAGCGTGAACTGGTGGCTCGCTTTGTACAGCAGGAGTACGAACAAAAGTACTGCCGCCTGGAGCAGCAGGAAACCATCGATTTCGTGGACACGTACTCCTGCGCCTATCGCCGTGCTGTGTTTTTGGAGAACGGCGGGTTCGATACGGCTTTTCCTGTCCCTTCGGTGGAAGATCAGGAACTCTCCTTCCGTCTGGCAGCCAAAGGATATCGGATGGTCTTCTCGCCGTCGGCGATTGTGTACCATATCCACGATCGGACCCTCGGCGATTATGTGCGGCGCAAGTGGGGGATTGGGTACTGGAAGGTGTTTCTGTTGCGCTGGCTGCCGGAGAAGGCGTTGAGCGATTCGCACACGCCGCCATCGTTGCGCGCGCAGATCCTGTTGCTGGCGCTTGCTCTGGCCATGGCCGCAGTGGGGTTCCTGTGGCCATCAGCCTGGATTGTGGCTGCACTGGCCTTGGTGGCGTTCTACCTGACCGCGATCCCTTTGCTGGGGCAGATTGCCCAACGTGATCTGCCGGTGTTGCTTATTGCTCCGAGCATGCTCCTTCTGCGTGCTGGTGCGCTGGGCTTCGGTTTGCTATGGGGGTTGCTGTTTCCCCCGAAGCGTACGCATCAACCCAAGCCAGGGCTGTACTGGCATCAACAGGTGGTCAAACGCCTGATGGACATTGTGGGCGGAGCTATCGGCCTGCTGATTTCGTTGCCAGTGATCTTGATCGCCGGCGTTGCCATCAAGCTGGACAGCCCTGGTCCAGTCATCTTTCGTCAGCAGCGCGCTGGCGAAGGCGGGAAACCGTTTACGGTGTACAAGCTGCGCACGATGTACCAGGACGCTGAACAACGTGTCCACGAGGTGCTTAAGCACAATCCACTCGACGGCCCCGTGTACAAGATTCCAAACGACCCGCGTGTGACTCGCGTGGGTCGATTCCTGCGCCGTTGGAGCCTGGATGAGTTGCCTCAGTTCTGGAATGTGCTTAAGGGGGATATGAGCCTGGTGGGGCCAAGGCCGGAGGAGTTATGGGTGGTAGAGCAGTACTCCGACCACGAGCGCCAACGCCTGCTGGTGAAACCTGGCCTGACCGGCCCGATGCAGGTGAACGGTCGCGGTAAGCTGGATATGAAAGCACGCTTGGCGTTAGAACTGGATTACATCCAGAACTATTCGTTATGGAAGGATCTGTTGATCTTGTTGCGCACGTTCCACGCTGTGTGGCGCGGTGAAGGTGCATACTGAGGTCTTTGGGTTGACTCTGATGTCAGGATGAGCCGCGGCTGAAAATTTCATGGTATAGGCGGTCGAGCTCATCGTCCGCCAGATGCGCATAGCGTTGCGTGACCGCAATATTGCGGTGACGGGCGAGTTCCTGGGCCAGTTTCAGGTTTCCGCCGGAGGCCACGAGCACCGTGGTCACGAAGTAGTGACGGAAGGAATGCGGCGTGATGCGCCCGACCGCCGCGTCGCCCAGGCACTCACGCACGCGCTGGTTGACGATGTTCCGCCCGGTGACGGTGGAGATCGGCTTCACTTTGCGCCCCGCGCCCTTGTCGTGCCGGGCGAACAGGGGGAGCGCGGTCAGCGGGCGGCCTGAGGCACCGTCCAGCGCGGCGCGTGCTGCCAGGTAATCTTTGATTGCAGTCAGCGTGCGGGGGGAGAAGCGCACCACGTCCTGGCGATTGCCTTTGCCGATGATGATCGCTTTGCCTTCATGCCAGTCGATGTCGCCCCGGCGTAGGGCGCAAGCCTCGTGGACGCGCAGGCCAGTGTCGGCCAGGGTGAGCAGAAAGGCGCGGTCGCGCAGGTTGCGCAGGCGTTCGACCTCGCTGTCAGCGGGTAAACTTGCAAGATTTTTTGCATACCGGATCACTTGCTCAATCTCATCGCGGGGGAACTGAGGCAAGCGCTGACCGGGCCGCCGGGCACGTTGTCTGATCAGCAGCCGCACGCGAGGAAGGTTGATCGGAGTCAGGTTCTCGGCGGCCAGATAGTCGTAGAAGCCGGTCACGGCGGTCAGATACAGGCGCTCTGTGGCCGGCGCGTAGCCTTTCAAATCCGCCGCGAACCAGGCCACTGCATCTTCGTGCAGATCGGTGATTGGAGTTTGCTCTGGGTCCATCCCATGGCCCTGAAGCGTGATCAGGAACGCGCGCAGCGCGTTGGTGTACGTGCGTGCGGTTGCAGCACTGCGCGCCAGTTGCACGCTGTCTAAATAACGGGAAACGGCCTGTTGGATGGTGATTGGCTCGCTCATGGCGGCATCCTTATGTTTGTGATAATGATACTTATCGAAAGCAATTGCATTGTAGCAGAGAACGCTCTTGTCGTCAAGCCCCCCAGCGCGTGTTTGCTGGTATGAAGTGATGTGGTAAAACGTGTGACGTGGTGCTGCGTAAGCAAAGTGGTTTGCTGCCTCGCCATCCTTTGCACACCGGCTACACCTCTCCCCTACCCCGCTGGCTCGGCGGGTGAAACAATATAACCAACCCAACCAATGCAACCAACAAACCAAGTATAATAACCACACACCAAATCGAAGGATCCTTAGGAGATATTTATGAGCGAGCGCATTCAGGAGATTCTGTCCTACTACGCGGGCGAGAACCCCGGCGTACTGAGCAACCTGTACCGGCTGTTGAACCACGGGCGGCTGGCGGGGACGGGCAAACTGGTCATCCTGCCGGTGGACCAGGGCTTCGAGCACGGGCCAGGGCGCAGTTTCATCCCCAATCCGGCGGGCTATGACCCCCGCTACCACTTTCAACTGGCGATCAACGCCGGCCTGTCGGCCTACGCCGCGCCGTTGGGCTTCCTGGAGGCCGGGGCAGCGCAGTTCGCCGGTCAGGTGCCGTTGATTCTGAAACTGAACAACCACGACGTGCTGCACGCGGAGAAGGACCCGCTGGGCGCGCAGACGGCTTTCGTGGAAGACGCGCTGCGGCTGGGCTGCGTGGGCATTGGCTACACCATCTACCCCGGCACGAAGAAGCGTCGCTTCCTGTATGAGCAACTGGCCGCGCTCACCCACCGTGCAAAGCAGGTCGGGTTGCTGGTCGTGGTGTGGTCCTACCCGCGCGGCGGCGACCTGAGCAAGGAAGGCGAGACTGCGCTGGACGTGGTGGCCTACGCGGCGCACATCGCAGCGCAACTCGGCGCGCACATCATCAAGGTGAAACTGCCCAGCGCGCACCTGGAACTCGACGCGGCGCGCAAGGTGTACGAAGCGCACGATGTGCCGCGTGAGACGTTGACCGAGCGCGTACGCCACGTGGTGCAGGCCGCGTTTGATGGACGGCGGATCGTGATTTTCTCCGGCGGCGCAAAGAAGGACGATGAGGCCGCGCTGCTGAACGAGATCCGCGCCATCCGTGACGGCGGCGGCTATGGCTCGATCATCGGGCGCAACGTGTTCCAGCGCCCGCGCGAGGACGCGCTGCGCCTGCTCGACCGCATCATCCGCATCTACCGCGGCGAAGATGCCTGATCGTCTCCTCTCTTCTCCCCTCCCCTCGCCGGAGGAAAAGGAGAGGCTCAAACGCCAGGCCGCCGAATTCGCCGTGGATCGCTTCGTGGAGTCCGGCATGGTGGTCGGGCTGGGCGTGGGGAGCACGGCGATCTGGGCGCTGCGGCGGCTGGCAGAGATGGTCGCTTCGGGCGCGCTGGCCGGACTGCTCGGCGTGCCCTGTTCGCTGGCGGTGGAAGCCGAGGCGCGGCGTCTGGGCCTGCCGCTCACCACGCTGGAGGCGCACCCCGTGGTGGACGTAACCATTGACGGCGCGGATGAGGTGGACCCGGCGCTGAACCTGATCAAGGGCGGCGGCGGTGCGTTGCTGCGCGAAAAGGTCGTCGCCCAGGCCAGCCGCCGCGAGGTGATCGTGATCGATCCATCCAAGCGCGTGCCCGCCCTGGGGGCGCGCTTGGCGCTGCCGGTCGAGGTGCTGCCCTTCGCGCTGGGGAGCGTGCGCCGCTTCCTGGAATCGCTGGGCGGCGAGCCGCGCCTGCGCGTCCGCGAGGACGGCGCACCCTTTACCACGGACCAGGGAAATTACATCCTGGATACCCGCTTTCCATCGTTCACAGACCCCCACACGCTGGCGGTGCAACTCGACGCGCGCGCCGGGCTGATCGCGCACGGTCTGTTCCTTGAGCTGGCAAACGACCTGATCGTGGCTCATCCGGAGGGCGTGATCCAGCACCTGCGGCGCGGCGGGCCGGAGACCTGGGCCTACCCCACCCCGGCGGCGCTGGCGGAGGCGGCGGCGGAGCGCATTGTCCAGGCGGCGCAGCAGGCGATCGCCGCGCGCGGGCGCTTCACCCTGGCCCTGAGCGGCGGAAGCACGCCGCGCGCGACGTACCGACGCCTGGCGTCCCTGCCGCTGGATTGGGCACGGGTGCACCTGTTCTGGGGTGACGAACGCGCCGTCCCGCCGGACGACCCGCAGAGCAACTACCGCATGGCGCGCGAGGCGCTGATCGACCACGTTTCCATCCCGGCGGGGAACGTCCATCGGATCCCTGCGGAACTTCCTCCCGAAGAAGCCGCGCGCCGCTATCAGGCGGAACTGGAAGTCTTCTTCGGCGGCGCGGCGCGCTTCGACCTGGTGCTGCTCGGCCTGGGGGCGGACGGCCATACCGCATCGTTGTTCCCCGGCGTGGCTGTGCCCGACGACCGGCTGGTCGCGGCAGTGCACGTACCGCAGATGGATACCTGGCGGATCACACTCACACCAAAAGCGATCAATGCGGCACAGGAGATCGTCTTCCTGGTCAGCGGCGCGGGCAAACGTCCGGCGCTCCGTGCGGTGCAGGATGGCCCGCACCAGCCAGATCACCTGCCAGCGCAGACCATCCGCCGCGAAGCCATGTGGTTGTGTGATCGCGAGGCAGTCACATGAACAACAGAGCGGGCGAGCCTTTGGCTCGCCCGCTCTGTTGTTAGCATCTCTGTTGTTTACATCCACTTCACCACAATATCCCCAATCACATTGGCGGCCTGGTCGCCACGGTCGGCGGCGTTGGAGAGGTGGCGATAAATCTCCCGCAGTTTCAGGATGGTCATCATCCCTTCCAGGTCGTCCGGTGTGGTGAACAGGTCGGCCAGCGCCTCACGATAGACCTGCTCCACGCGGTTCTCCAGCGCCTTGGCGCGTACCGCGTGGTCGTTCGCCACGCCGGGGTGATCCTGTAAGCGCAGCACGGCGCGGTAGATCTCCATCGCCGCGTCCGAGAGCAACGAGACCATCCGACGGATGTACGAATTTGGCTGCACCTTGAAGATCGCCATCTCGTCCACCGTGGTGTTGGCGTAGTCCAGTATGTCGTCGATGGTGAGCGAGAGGGCGAAGATGTCCTCGCGGTCGAAGGGGGTGACAAAGGTGCGGTTCAGTTCGTCGATCAGGATGCGGCGCACCTCGTCCGCTTCCTTTTCGATTTCTGAGACGCGCTCGGCCAGTTCCTCGTCCGGTTCGCGCAGATAGGCCGAGAGCGCTTTCATGCCCTCAACGGTGAATTCCGCCTGTTTGATCAACAGAGAGACGAAACGGTCGGGTTGTTTTTTGCGGCGAAAGAATGGCATGGGGGGGCCTCCAATAGTTGCGTTGGTTGTCTGGTTATACTGGTTGCATTGGTTTTATTGGTGTTCCAATTGTACCCGTTCGCAGCGTAGTCGAAGGATGCGTCGGGTGTCCGGGCGCAGGCGTGGGGCGTGGGCCGGGCGGATGCCGGGGATCCAGACGATCTCGTCCCCGCTGAGCACCAGCGGCCAGAAATCACGCACAAAGCGGGGGATTTTCGCGTCGATCAGGACGTCGGACACCTTTCGATGCCGCCCGCCAAGGCCCAGGGGGGCGAGACGGTCACCAGGCCGGCGTGGGCGCACGGTAAGCGGAGGGTGCAGGCGATCCGCGTCCAGCCAGCAGGTGAACGCGCCTGCCCTGCGCGCGGCCTGGAGCGCTTCCCCGGGCGTCCCTGGCCAGGGTTCGGCGACGATCCGCCAGCCGTGGCGCAGCGCAATCTCACCGGGGACGGGCAACGGCGATGGGCGATTGGTGATCATTTGCGGCCATTCCACCGTGAGATCGGCGTCAGCGCGAGCCAGGTACATTTGCGCGCCCGTGTGCCAGGCGCGCAATCCGTCGGGCAGGTGGATTTCCCCGTGCGGTGCGGTGATCAGTGCCCGTAGGGCTTCAACGGCGCGAAACGTCGGGCGTCCACCGGTCAGGTGGATCAGGCGCACCAGCAGACGGCGCGTCTCAGCAAGGGAAAGGTCGCGCAACGGCGAAAGGTCCAGCAGCCAGTTGCCCTCCCCTACCGGTCGCGCCAATCGCCCCAGGAGATCGTCCACGTGCGCCAGCCAGAAGGTTTCTTCCTCAGTCAAAACCTCCGCAAGCCGCCACAAGCGGCGCGCTGCACCGGGGCGCAGGTCTTCCAGCAACGGGAGCAGCTCATGACGCACGCGGTTACGCAGGAAGCGGCGGTCGCGGTTAGACGGGTCGAAGACAGGGGTCAGGTTGTACCGTCGGCAGTAATCCAGCACTTCGT
>CAYSXA010000032.1:0-20045 GCA_964435005.1 uncultured Anaerolineaceae bacterium
TCTTGCGCCTGCGACAACGCCTCTCCTCTCGCCTACTAATCTGAAACAGTCTCGTTGAAACACCCCGCCGCCCCCCTAAACGCCCACTTCAGGTATAATCGCCTTATGTCCACCGAACACACGTTCATTCCCTGGGCATCCTTTCTGCCAGAGTTCCTGGCGAAACACCTCCAGACCCGCTTTCAGGAACCGCTGACGGACTATGAACAACGGTTCCCGGCAGTGGTGCTGTTCGCCGACGTCTCCGGCTTCACCGCGATCAGCGAGGCGCTGGGGGCCAGCGGACGGGCAGGTACTGAGGAACTCACCCAGGTACTGAACGACTACTTCGGGCCGATGATCGCCCTGATCCGGTCCTACGGGGGGATGATCGGGCGCTTCGGCGGCGACGCGATGACCGTACTCTTCCCCTACACACCCGCCACCCACCGCAAGGTGGCACGCACCGCCATCCAGTGCGCGCTGGACATGCAACGCCGTATGGTCGCTTATCAGGCCATCAAAACCAGCGCAGGCACCTTCCGCCTGAGCATGAAAGCTGGCCTGGCTGATGGCCAGGTTTTCACCACTGTGGTGGGGGACCCAGCGTATCGGCTGGAATACATCATCGCCGGCAGCGCGCTGAACCGCAGCGCCGAGGCCGAACATCACGCGACGCACGGCGAGGTGGTGATCCACCAGGACGTGCTGGACGCCGCCGGGCAGGTGCTGCTCCAGCGACAGCATGGGGCGTTCGCCTGGGTGCAGGCGCTGGAAGGTGCGCGTCCACACGCCGGG
Source organism: uncultured Anaerolineaceae bacterium (assembly GCA_964435005.1). GTDB lineage: Bacteria > Chloroflexota > Anaerolineae > Anaerolineales > DRMV01 > CAYSXA01. The sequence continues at coordinate 778 of CAYSXA010000032.1, forward strand.
CAGCCGCCGTTGCTCCCCTACCTGCCACCCACGGCGCTGGACGTAGTGGCCCGCTTTCTACACCCCAGCGTGGCCGAACGCCTGCGTCAGGGTCAGAGCCCCTTCCTGAACGAACACCGGCTGGTCAGCGTGGTGTTCGTTCGTTTCCAGGAATTTGACTACGACCACGATCCCCGGGTCGGCGCGCAATTGCAGGAATACTTCCAGCAGGTCATGCACATCGTCCGCAAATACGATGGCTACCTGAACAAAATTGACATGGGGGACAAAGGGAGCAAATACATCATCCTGTTTGGCACGCCGATTGCCCACGAGAACGACCCTCAACGTGCGTTGCATTGCGCACTGGAGCTGCGCGCCATCCCGGGGGTGCCGGTGTGGATCGGCGTGAACAGCGGCTTCGTGTTCTGCGGGCAGGTCGGCTCGAAGATGCGCCAGGAATACACGGTGATAGGCGATGCAGTCAACCTGGCCGCCCGCCTGATGCAAAGCGCCAGGCGCAATGAAATCGTGGTCGGCCAGAGCACCTTCCGCGCCGCCCGACGCCGCTTCACCTGGCGGGAAAGCCGCACCCTGCAGGTTAAGGGCAAACAACAAAGCGTGCAGGCCCACGTGCTGGCCGGCACCGCGCAGACGACCGAGCTGCGGCTGGAAGAGGTCCGCTACACACTGCCGATGGTCGGACGGCAGCAAGAGCTGGCGCAGGTGCTGGAACGGCTGGAACGCGCCCGGCAGGGGCAGGGACAGGTGATCGGCCTGACCGCTGAAGCCGGTATGGGGAAATCTCGCCTGGCTGCCGAGGTACTCACGCACGCCCTGAGCGCGGGCTGGCACGTGGTGACGGGGGAATGCTACTCCCACGCCACGCAGGCGCCGTACACCGTCTGGCAAAAGGTGCTGCGCCGCCTGTTCAACATCCATTCCAAATGGACGTCGGAGCGCCAGATCGCTCAACTGCAAACGGCAGTGGAAGCCCTGGCACCAGAGATGCAGCCCCGCATGCCGCTGCTGGCGCAGATGCTGCACCTCCCCCTGGAAGATAACGAATGGACGCGCGCCATGGACGCCCGGCTGCGCAAAGAAGCCCTGGAGGGGATGGTGGTCACCCTGATCCGCCGCCAGGCAGCCAACGAACCGCTGTTGCTCTCGCTGGAGGACACCCACTGGATTGATCCCCTGTCCAACGACCTGCTGGAAGCCGTGGCCCGCAACCTGGCCGACCACACCGCCGCCCTGCTGGTGGTCTATCGCCCGCCGGAAACCCACCGGGTTCAGCCCCGGGTGTTCCGCCTGTCGCACTTTACCGAAATCCGCCTGCCCCCCTTCACCCAGGCCGAGACCGCCGAGCTGGTGCGGCTGAAACTGACTCACTTGCTGGGCGAATCCGTCACCCCGCCAGAGACCCTGGTACAGCAAATCGCCGCCCGCGCGGAAGGCAATCCCTTCTTTGTGGACGAGTTGATGAACTACCTGCACGACCAGGGCATTGACCCGCGCGACGCTGCCGCCCTGGCTTCGCTGGAACTGCCTGCCTCGCTGCATCAGGTCATCCTCAGCCGGATCGACCGCCTGAGCGAGCGGGCCAAGTCCACCCTGCGCGTCGCCAGTGTGATCGGACGCACGTTTTGCGCCGCCTGGCTCTGGGGCGCCTACCCACCGCTGGGCAAACCGGAAGAGGTACGCGTCTGCCTGGACGAACTCAGCCAGCTGGACATCACCCCGCTGGACAAGCCTGAACCGGAGCTGGAATACATTTTCAAGCACATCCTGACGCGCGAGGTGACCTACCAGAGCCTGGCCGTTGCCACACGCGCCATGTTGCACGAGCATGTGGGACAATACATTGAGCGCACCTATGCTGACACGCTGGACTCCTTCCTCGACCTGCTGGCCTACCACTACGGTCACAGCGCCAACCGCGAGAAGCAAATCGAATACTTCCGCAAAGCCGGGGAGGCCGCGCGCGCGGCCTACGCCAACCAGACGGCGGTGGACTACTTCCAGCAGCTGCTCCCCCTGCTTCCGCCTCGCGAGCAGAGCGAAATCTGGCTGTATCTGGCCGAAATCTGGCGGCTCACCGGCGAATGGGAGCAGGCCCTGAACGCCTGCGAACAGGCCCTGACGCTGGCCACCGACCACCGTCAGGAAACGTTACAGGCCCGGGCGCTGACCATCCGGGGCGCCGTGCAACGCCAGCGCGGTGAATACGAGAACGCCCTGCAATCGCTGCAACAGGCGCAGGCGCTGGCCCAACAAAGCCACGACGCTGCGCTGCTGGGGAACGCCCTCCGCGAAATCGGCAGCGTGTACTGGCTGCAAGGCGATTTCGACCGCAGCCTGGAACACTTCCAACGCGCCTGGCAAATTGCCAGGCAAGCCAACGATCAACATGGTATGTACCGCGCCCTCGGGAACATCGGTGTGGTGGAAATGAGGCAGAGGTATCTGGAAGACGCCCTGAGCACCCTCCAGCAGGCGCTGACTCTAGCCTCCCAATCCCAGGACAAGCTGGCGGTCAGCACGCTGATCGGCAACCTCGGCAACGTGTACTGGCGCATGGGCAACCTGAAAGAGGCCCTGACCCATTACCACGAACAATTGCGCCTGGCTGCCGAGATCGGCGCGCGGGAACCGATGGTCATCTCCATCGGGAACATCAGCAGCATCTACGCCCTGTCCGGCGAATGGCAGCAGGCCAGGGAAGCCAGCACGTACAACCTGGCCCTGGCGCTGGAGATCGGCGACCGCCTGGGAGTGGCGCTGGCCGCCTGGGACCTGGCAAGCAACTTCCTCAACACCCGACGGCTGGAAGACGCTCACCGCTGGACGGGATACGCCATCGCCATCGCCCGCCGCATGGAGATGGACTACGACCTGTGCGATTTCCTCTACACCCATGCCGAGGTCCATCGCCGGCAGGAGCAGGCTCACCTGGCGCTTCCGATCCTGGAGGAGGCACTGCGCATCGCCAGCGAAGTCGAGCACGACGAGGTGGCGTTCAAGGCCCGCGTGGCGCAGATCGCCCTCCAGGCCGCCGCCGGCCAGATCACCGTACCCCAGGCCCGGGACGCGTTGCAGGCCCTGCTGCATGAGACGGACGACCCGGAGGAACAGGCCCTGCTCCACGAGGCCCTCTGGCAGGTGGACCCGACGCTGGAAACACACCGCCAGGCAGCAGCGGAGCGGTACCACATGCTCTACGAGCAAACGCCCAAGGCCGAATACCGCGAGCGTTATCGGCAGTTGACCGGCGAAGACCTGCCCGCACCGCCTGCCCTCCCTCCCCTGCCCGACCTGGTGGCCCGGCACCCCGTGGAGCTGAGCAGCCTGGAAGCCGCCCTGCACCATCTACTGGCCGAAATCGGCGCCCAGCAAGAGCCCTGCTCCTGAGGCGTCGGACGATTTCCACCCCAACAGCCAACGTTCAGCAATTTCTGATTTGAGGAGGGTTTCCCCATGCGTTCCCGAAACAATCCCTGGTTGACCTGGGCGCTGTGGACGGTCATCGGCGCCGGCCTGCTGGTCGCCCTGGCCGCAGACGAAGGCATCCTCGACGGATTGACACCCACCGGATGGCTGGCGTTGATCCTGAGCACCGCGCCGCTGATCGGAGCGCAACTGGCGCTCGGCTCGCCTGCCGTGGCAGCCCGCGTGCGAAACTGGCTGGAGGAAGCCTCTCATCCGCTGCTGTGCACCGCCGGCGGTGTGAGCGTGCTCTACCTGGTCGGCGGGCTGCTGGGCGGTGGCGGTTTCGACCCCTACGTCACCGTGATCTTCATCATCGGCACGTTTGCCGCGCTGGGCACGTTGCGTGAGGTGGCGCGCGGCCAACGCGGTCTAACCTGGGCTGACGCCGCCCTCTGGCTCTTCCTGTGGATCCCCTTCGACCTGCGCTGGAACTACGACCTGTGGTACGGCACCTCCGGGATGGCCTACAACTGGTGGGCCATCGCGCTGACTGTGATCGGTGTGATCGGCTGGTACGGCTTTCGCCAGTTGCCGGAGTTTGGCTACCGGCTCTCGCCCCGCCTGCGCGACCTGACCATAGCCGTGATCCATACCGCGATCTTTGCCGCCATTGTGATCCCCGTCGGCCTGGCGATCGACTTCCTGAGCTTCCCGCCCAGCGAACCGATTCGCCTGATCCCCGTGCTGGCGAGTGCGGTCGGCATCTTCCTGACCGTCGCGCTACCGGAGGAACTGTTCTTCCGCGGCATCCTGCTGCACGGCCTGGATCAGATGGTGGAACGCCGCTGGCTCGCCATGCTGATCTCCTCGCTGGCCTTCGGCCTGATGCACTGGAACAACGCCGGCGACCTGACCACCCAGATCGCCTACACCGCGCTGGCGACGCTGGCCGGCGCGTTCTACGGCTCGGCCTATCGCCGCAGCGGGAACAACCTGCTCGCGCCCGCGCTCACCCACACGCTGGTGGACGTGATCTGGCGCTTCATCTTCCAGTGACCCGGCCTGCTTATCTCTGATATGGACATCCGCGAACTGACCGCCGCCATGCACGCCTTCGTGCAAAGCAAGGGCTGGTACAAACCCGACAGCCCACGCCCGCAAACGCCGCGCAACATCGCCATTTCGCTGAGCGTCGAGGCGGCAGAGGTACTGGAGCACTTCCAGTGGGGCGAGCAGCCTCTCGACCACACGGCGCTGGCCTCCGAACTGGCCGATGTGGCGCTCTACCTGCTGCAACTTGCCAGCCTGTGTGAGATTGATCTGGAGCAAGCCATCCTGGATAAGCTGGCGCACAACGCCAGGCGCGAATGGTAAAGAATCGCCCGGGACTTTGCCGTCCCAGGCGAAACAGAGTTGCAGGACCCGCGTTGGGGACGCTACGTAACGTTGCCTGCCTTACTGCCCAAGCATAATCAGGGGCAGGAAGATGCGATACCCACCGTTGCTGACCTGGCAGTTCCCCGCTCCGTCCAGCGCCATATCGACCCGGTGCGGCTCACGATCATCCTGCCAGGTCAGTCCCACCTCCTGGACACAGCTCCCCACCCGCAGGCGGATGGACTGGCCGGTCTGGTAGCCCGGGATGCCGGCCTCCGCATCCTGGCCGTAGGCAGCCATCAGACCAAAGTGCCCGTCCTGCCCGACCGTGGCGCATCCCACCACCTGATCGTTGGCGTCCAACACTTCCACCAGCGTGCCCGCAGGCGCGGGAGATCCGTTTTGCATCACATCACCATACAACAGGGTCATGGTAGGGGTTGCCGCCACCGCCGGACAGCCGCTCTGCGAGGAACGCAAGGGAGAGCCATTTCCCGTGCCCGTCTCAGGAAAGCGCAGCACGCCCGAAGCGGTCATGTGCAGCAAAATTGCATCACCGGGGTTGAGAGTGCTCAGTGTCTGATAGGCGGCGCCCACCTGGGCATCATACGCGCCAGACAAACTGATCACGCGATCGTACTTGCCCTGGATGCTGCTCAGGGCAGTCGTCAAGTCCACAGCAGCATCACCGCAGTAGGCTACCAGTTGCCACCCTGCTGAAAGCGTAATGGGATCCGTAGACCGTCGGGCCGAGCCCAAAGTCACCAGGCGCACCGACGCCCCGTCGCTCAAACGCAACCAAGCCCCAGAGCCACCCTGAAGGGTACTCAAAGGCTGGCCGTCAGCTCCCCACACTTTACCAACCCGTCCCTGAAGTGTACGCAGTGCATCGGCCACAGACTGACCGTTCAGCTCCGGGCAAATGGAGATCAGGTTCCAGCCGGCTGAGACGTTCTGCACCTGTGCTTCGGCCAACAACCGTTCGGCCTGGATGGGTTGTGCATCTGGAGTGCCCAGGATGGCTCGGCTGAGCACCAGGTAACTAATCCCTTCCGCCTGAACGGCCAGATTCGCGTTGAGCAGCGTGCCTGTACCACTGGCACCGGCCTGATCGCCTGTGGTATAGGCCCCGGCTGACAGCGTGACCCCGCTGAACTTCACCTCCGGCCCCAGGACATAGGCCTGACGTCCGCTGCTGCTCAGAAAGCTCCCCAGGATGCCGCTCTGGATGCGCAGCGCCGATCCGGCCACATCCAGACTGAGATCAAACGCCCCCAGGTTCGAGACATCACTCACCTGCACAGCCACCTGGATCTGATTACCGTCCCCACCTGTAAGCACCATCCCAAGGGTGGGCGTCCCGCCGGCGGCCAGAGCCGAGATCGCCGGTGTCATGGCTCCACCGAAGCTCAGGATGGCCACAAGAACAAGGATGAATAGGGATCGAGTTCGCTTCACGGTTTGCCTCCTCAGAGGAACTCGCTTGCCTGAACCTGCCTTGTCAAAACCCGGATTGCCTTGTGGAAAAGCCCGTTGCCGAGTCATCATGGGCCCTCCACATCCGCCTTGAAACTCGCTTTCCACTGATCCTGACCTGCAGGCGGTTGATCAATGTAAGCAAGCTGGACAAAAGCACCCGCCTGCCAGCAACCCCCGTCGTTCCACCAGCGCTGATCCCAACCCCGCCAGGTCTCAGGTTCGCAGGCAAAGATACCGATGGCCACCCACAACTGACCGGTGAAAGCCGTGCAGTTTTCGCCCGTCTTGCCGCAGACCTGACCCGCAGTGGCCTTGCCATTCGGCCGCACACCTTCAATGACCAGCGTCAGTTCGCCCTTGGCATGGATCAGACAAAGCGCTGTGCCGCTAACACTGCCTCGCAGGAAACCACCCCAAACAGGCAGGCCACCATCCAGCGGAGCGAAGTACCAGCCACGCAGCTCTACCCCGGCAGAGACCTTCAACGCACAGCCGTTGTTATAGACTGGGAAGTCGCCATAAACCGCTGCATACACGCCGGCGAAGATTGCCGGTGGCCCGGCGCTCCCTCCTTTATCCAGACCAATCTTATCCAACAGGGACGCAAATCCTGCCTCTCGCAACACCTTGCTCTGCGGATTGATCAAACCGAAGAGCAGCGCGCCGCCCACGGTATAGCCACCGCTGAAGGTGCCTTCTCCTCGCAATCCCAGATAGGCCAGGGGCATGTAGTTGATCCGTCCGGCACCGAAGACCGCACCCAGGTCACGGAACTTTACATCAGCCACCGTAAGCCTGGCTACCGTCACACCGCCCTCAATGCGTTCGTAGCCAGCCTTCACCCCGATCAGCAGGATGATATCGGCCTTGACATCCAGATCACCAGTCAGGGCAGTACTCACGTTCTTGCCGATAACCAGGATCTCTCCATCCCGATTGATCTCCAGGGTGAGCCAGTCCACATGCAGCAGAGCTCTTTCCTGCTTCTTGCCGCCGGAAGAGGAGTTGCTGTTTTGGGAGGCTGGCGTGCGCACATCCACCAGTGTGCCGAACTTGATATTTACCAGACGGAAATCACCGCCAGCGATCTCAAAGATCACCTGGCCCATGCCAGTGGCCAGGGTTGCGTTCGCCTGCTTCAGCACCTGACCCGATTGAATACCCGTAATGCCATAAGCCTCCTTGCCTTTTAGCGCACGGACCTTGGGTTCAATGATCTGGAATGTCCGCGTGTAACTGGAGGTACTCCACGCGGCCCATACCGATTCGGCCAGGTCCAGGGGATCATCCTGCGAGCCGGGCTTGATGGAGTAGCCGAATTTCCGCATCCACTTTTCCGCGTCATCCTTCACATCGCTCCAGTTCTTGAACGGGGCAATGCCCACGTTGTTCTTGCCCGGACGATTCATGGCTAGGGCGCGGATACCGGCCTGGCTGGCCGCGTAGCCCGCGAAGAGACCAAAGTCCATGCGGAACCCTTGGGTGTCGGTGAAGTTGATCGTCACCACCACTCCCAGGTCGCTCTTCAGCACCTCACCGCCGGGCAGCAAAGCCACATTGGGCTTGATGCCCACCAGCGCGCCACCGGCGTCATTGACCAGCAGCTTGAAGGGCAACACCTCGTCCAAGTAATCGTTAGCGATGGGATAGGCCCAGCGCAGGTTCTGCTTGCTGGCCGGAACCTGGGTCTTCTGACCACCCCGGGTGTTGGTCACCACCGGCCACTTACCCTGCGGCGCGTCCTCTTTGTTCGCGGTCTGAGCGCCAGGCTCGATCTCGCCAAAGTGGATCACGGCGCCGTTACCATCCACCAGGATGAAGCCGCACCCCACGCCCTTGCCGCCGTCCTTCCGTGAGCACGCCTTCAAGGACTGGGGCGTGACTCTGCCATTCACGTCCAGCAGGCTCGGATGCAGGCCGTCCATGGACTCTGACGGCTGGACGCCGGCAGTATCAGGCAGGCTGGACTCATCCATCATGGTGCTGTAGAAGCGGCTGAGCTTCACATCGGTCAAGGCGTAAGGCACGCCACTCACCCGATAGTAATCTGGAAGATCCAGACCGCTGTTGTTGCCCTGAGGATACAGGCGGATGTCCCCATAATCGCCGTTAGGGAACCAGTCATGGGCCATGGGGATCTCCACCGCCTTACCCACCTCACTGCTCTGCGTGGTGGTCTTGCCCAGCCCCGGGATGGTGCCGGTACCTCGCAACACCAGGATGGCACCCGGCAGATCCTGGCTGCCAGTGCTTTTGCCCGTGTTCTGCTGGTACTTGCCGAGGTAATCCACCACATGAAGCGCCTGATTGCTCCCCTGACCACCGATCTCCATAAAGCGGGCAGTACGTGGCGTCTCACTGAAACCCCAGTACTTATGCAGGTAAGGCTTCACCTGCTCCACCTTGCCTTCCACGGGGCAACCACGAGCATCGAAGCCATCCGAGTCGTAGCGCAATGGCAGGATCACATCGCTGGGATAGGGCAGGCGCAGGTCCATGCGGGCCTGTCCGTCCACCACCGCGTTGTCCACAAAGAGCAGGTTGTACTCTTTGAGGGTGATCAGGTACCCCCACTTGTTGCGGATCTCACCGAAACTTTGCGTATTGATGCGGAAGTTCCCGCTCACCCCGCCCCGGCGTACATACAGGTCCAGATCTACATCTTTGAAAGACGTCGGGCGGAAACAATCGCACTCAGCCCAGCCCTCCAGGCCAATAATGTTCAGCCCTGGATCGAGCTTGGCGTTACTGCCGACGAAGGCGTCCAGCTTGCGCCAGGCGTTCTCCACCGGCGCAGGCACGGTGATCACCGTACGTACCCAACTGATGGCTGCGCCATTTTCGGAGAAACTGGCCGCGGCGACATAGAGACTGATGGTCAGGTTAGGCCCATTCGTAGGCACGGTGTAGGCGCCAGTCCAGGTGACATCCGTCGGGTTGACGATCACCGCATCACGGAACAAACCGCCGGCCTCTAGAGTGAACTGACTGCCAGGCGGTGTCATACTGAGCTGAACAACCTGTCCCAACGGTGCACGCTCACCCAGCCGCAGCGTCTTGCTGATCTCCGACATAAAGCTGATATCCGTGCCCACGCTGTAGTAATCCAGGCGAGCCGAGGCATTGCGCAGAGCCCCGCCCGAGATCTGGCTGGAGGCGATCTGCACCTGCGCGCCGCCCATCGCGGTGACTTCTACCCCCGCCGGCAGGCTGGTGACGTAGACAAAGGCATTCGGGTTGTCAAAAGAGCCAGACAGGCCTGTCCCGTCCACCAGCACGCCTGTGCCGGTATATCCTGTGTTAGAAACCCCGCCGGGCCGCAAGTACCCCAGATTGTTGTCCGGCCAGGGCAGGGAAGTCCCCCCTGGCGGCGTATAGCCCAAACGATCCTGAACGGTCGTTGGGTCTTGCAGGGTCAACATCCCTGAAGACAGCGTCAGTACCTGGGTGTGGAAAGACCAGGGCAGGTTTTCATCGATCAGGTAGTAGGGTGTGCCGGCCGTGGTGTCCACCGGGAGCGGATCGAAGACATACGACGGGTACACGTTGTCCACCACCGCGCGGATCTGATGGCTGCGTTCCACTTTGATGGGATCCACTACTTTGACGTTCGCCGGCAGGTCAAAGCGCATCTGGGCCCGTGCCAGGCCGGGAGTGAATTCCATTTTCTCTACCAGGGTGGGCAGAACACCAGGGATGCTCAACGTCTTATTGATGTCCACCACAATGCGGCCACTCACGAAATCCCCGGTGTACGGGTCCACATAGATATCAATGAAATCCGCGTAGAACTGATCGCCATCTCCGTCAATGAGATACCCCCAACCGTACAGGGGAGCCTCAGGGCCCAGGTCCAGGCCGCCGCACGTGCCGTTGTAATCCCGGAACTGGATCACCTGCAGGGTCCAGGTATTGGGCAGAAGGATCAGATCGCCGGGGACATTCCACCAGCCCTCGCCGCCCGGACCGTAGTAAGAAGGATTCCGCAGATCGTAACCGGTATTGCAGGGATATGTGGGCGCCGCAGCGAGCAGGTTGGTCAACTCGATGACCGTGCCACCCGCAAGCGCAGACAGGCGTGTCGGCCCCCAATACCCCAGCACCTCAAACGTCTTGGGACTGAAGGCCAGCACCGTGTAGTCATATGCGTCGGAGATATCCAGGTCGGCGGTATCGGTGATCACCAGGGTCGGCGTGATGCCCTGGTAGTAGGTAAAACTGGCACTCACGTCCATCACCGGGGTCACCTGAATCCAGTTGCCGGCGCTGGACTTGCGGAAAAGCGCGACCAGAGGAGCCGGATAGACGCTCCCCCCGTTGTTATCCGGCGGCATGGGAGGTGCAGGGATGTACACCCGGACCGCGGGCGAACTGGCGTTGGCCGCCCACTCCACAGCCACCGGTTGCCCAAGATCGGCCATGTGCCGGTTGGTATCCAGGAAATTATTGACATTCCGGACCCAGCGCGTGGTCGGCGGGCTTTCTCCCTGGTCGTTGCTCTCGGTGGCCCGGACCAACACGGTCTCGCCCGCTTCGCTCTGCACCGTCACCCTGCCGTTCGACGGCACGGTGTGCACGTCAGTCCGCAGCCCACTGCTGCTGGGCCGGATGGTGCGCACCGTGCGGGTGAACACACCGGTCGGTGGCAGCGTGTACGTCAGCGGCACGGCATAGGTCAGCGTATCCGGGTCCCAGGTGGCCGGGCCTTTGTCCACGTCCGGTGGGTCAGGGCGATTCGGTCCACACAATCGGGCCTTGAAAGTGCGCGGATCGCTCACGTTGCCGTAACCGTCCAGCGCCTCCACCTTGTAATAAACCCAGGTATCCACCGGTGGCTTGTAAGCCTCGCGGAACGTGGCCTGCCCGTTGACCACCTTGATGCGCTGGATGATCTGAACGCCGGGCGCGTTGACGTTGGTGATCGGATCGAAGGAGCGATAAACGATGATCTGGCGCACCGCCGGGTCCAGACCGGTGAAATCCACACGCAGGCCGCCGGCCATGCACTGGTTCACGTCAGCCACGCTGGGCGCAGGCGGCTTCTGGCGAGGATAGAGGCCACCCTTGACCGGCGCGCTGGGCGCAGACCAGTTACCAGCGGCATCCCGCACCTGGATTCGGAACCAGTAAAGGCCCTGTTTAGGCGGCGTGTACTGATAGGTCATCGTGACCGCAGTACCCTGGCTCAAGCCATTGGGGGTGATGTCCACCCAACCGGTGATGGGCAGGCTGGACAGCACCGTCGGCTCGGTCAGGGAAACCGGGTCTGGGCTGCGCAGCACGTAGAACTTCAGCGGCGTGGAGTGATCCGTCGCCGTGTAGGTCCAGGTGAGAGTCAGGGACGTATGCTGTGCGTCCACGCTGATCTGCAGATCGGCTACAGACGCAGGGGGCAGCAGGTCGCGCACGGGGATGTCTGCCGGTTGGGTACACGGCCCCTCGTTACCCAGCAAATCCACCGAACAGACCTTGTACTGCCAAGTGGCAAAGACCTGAGCAGGCTGCGTTTGGGCCAGGGCGCTGAAGACATCCAGCAACCGATCGACGTAGAAGAACTGTCCGTTGGTGCCAGGATCAGTGGGTTTGCCGGGCTGGATCAAACGGTAGCCCAGATTGGGGAAATCCGAACTCCGTAGCGCATTGACGATCTGCCACAGGTTGTTGGTGGCCGGCCCTTTGCGGTAGATGTGGTATCCCGCTACGTTCTCGTTCACTGGTAGGCTGACCATCGTGCCCAGGCCAGTGAACTGGAAGGGATTCTGGAGCTGGTTGCTCTTCTGACTGCGATCTGTGGGCACATCCCACAGGAGGATCGCTGCGCCATGGGCCTGCCGGTACACCTGAGCGCCATCCCAATCGTAGCGTTCCGTGCCGGTGATGGGACGTGTCGTGGGCGCAATTCCCAGGTCTTTCGGCCCCTGATAAAGCGTGCCCTCACGCAGGTTGGTGGGCGCAGCCAGAGTAGCCAGCGGACTGATCGCCACCGGACCGTAGATGGCCGCGTTGGGGTCGCCTTTCACCCGCACGTAGTACTCCACCACGTCCTGAGCCGGGACGTTGGTATCCATGAAACCCAGGCCTACGGCCTGAGCGATCTGGTAGTAGGCCTCTGCCAGCAAGGACACCCGGCCAGCGTTCTGAGGGTTCTTGAGGAAAGCCAGCAGAGCCGTCTCATCGGCCAGATTCTGGTCAGCCAGATCTACATTGAGCACCAGGTCACGGATATCCGCGGGCACCTGAGCCTGGAAAGTCGCCAGATCGGGCACGGCCCTGGCCTCACCGATCACGGTGAACGTGCCTGTGATACTCGTCCGACGCAGCACCTCAAAGACCGTGTTGACGTCTGTCTTACCAGACACCCACCGCCAATGCAGGTAAACACGCCGGTTTTGAGACACAGTTTCTTGCGCCCAGGCCAGATGCAGGCCATCACACCGCGCCTGCCAGCTACCGGCCAGGGTGGTCACATCCGAGAGATCCACCACCCCGTTGCCGTCCAGGTCCTGCTCTGGGTACAGAGGCGACTGGCCCAGGCGGTTCGCGGCCATCTGGATGTCCAGCACGTCCACCGTGCCCGCGGTATCGGGGTCTTCCGGCGCCTGGATGCGGTCCGCAGTGCAGGGAAGCACCGGTGGTGTTCCAGGCAGCGGGTCGTCGTCCTGGATCACCACCCGCGCGGTGGCTGGTTCGCCCAGGCGGGCGTTCTGAGGATCGTACAGGCTGAAATTGAAGGCCTCATCCTCATCTTCGAGGTCGCTATCGTTCTGAATGGGGATCTGGATCTGCTTGCGAGTCTCGCCAGCGTTGAAGGTAAGCGTGCCGGTCACAGGGGTGTAGTCCTGCCCGGCCTTGGCCGAGCCATCCACCGTGGCGTAATGAACGGTCACCGCACCCACACTGGCCGGACGGTCTGCCAATTGTATCTCCACCACAGCCACCCCTGCGCTTTCCTGCACAGTAAGCGTGTCCGTCAGGATGGTCAGCACCGGTCGGTAAACCGCCCCATCCGCGCGGACGACTACAATGCCCGAAGTGACCGTGATGGTGCTGAGCACCCCATTGGCCGGGGAGAGCATCACATAACTCGTCGGGGGCTGGAAGCGAACCTGATAAACGCCAGGGGAGAGGCTGTCAAAACCATAGCTGCCGTCCGCAGCAGTCTGCGTGGTGGTCAGTGTGCTGCCGGTGCTATCTAAAAGTTGAACCGTGGAGGAGATCACGCCAGGCTCGTTGGCATCCCAGGTATTATCTTTATCCAGGTCTTCCCACACACCGCCAAGGATCGCCCCAGGCCGATAAAGACCGGCATCAACGTCGGAGACCGCACTACCGGCGAAGACCTTGATAGGGTCGGTCAGACCACTGGTCGGGTTCGCATCGCTGTTAACAGTCTGACCACCCTGCCCTTTAAGGGAAAACGTCATCCCCACTGGTGGCAGGAACTGAACCTGGTAGGTGTCGGAAATCAGGTTGCCGAAGCCATATGAGCCATCGGTGCCTGTCAGGGTCTCCGTAATGAAGCCGCGCGTGGTGGAATGAAGCCGCACTATCACGTTTGCCAGGAACGGTTCGCCGCTGTCTCGAATGCCGTCGCCATCCTGATCGTCCCATGTCACGCCACTGAGGCTGGCAGGCTGGACTGCAATGAGATCCACCCAGTCACTGACCTGGAAGGTCACCCCATCTTCCGCATTACCGTTGACTTGAACCCACTGCTGGAAGGAAAGCACCGAAGCACCCGACGTGATCGTGGGTGCGGGGGCAGAACAGGTGTACGTCCTGGATGCACCTGCTGCCAGGGGCCCCAGGTTCCGGGAGCAATTCCCGACGGGTGTGGTGGTCCCCCCAACCTGCTGCCAGCTCGACACGGTGAGCGTCAGAACCTTGAGCGCTCCTGTGTTAGTGACCCGCACCGTGAAGGCCACTGTCTGGCCCGGCAGCACGGCATCGGCTTCCGTGTGGGCGACAATGTCCACCAGGACGCCTGAGCCTGATGGTGCCTGCGGCCCCCACGCATACGCTGTGTTTCTGATCCCTTGAAACATCGCCAGGGCAAATGTCAGGCCAAGGAACAGGGCTGATAAGCAGCCAAAATACCAGGGACGCTTATTTCCCGCAGTCAATGCAACGGCTCTTCTCATTACGATTTCCTCCTCCACCTTGTCGTAAAGCATTCCAGGGACACACACCGCTGACACAAGAGGCTCAGCAAATTTCAACAAGGAACTGGTTCCACACCTCACACCTGTCGTGCGCCCCCAGGGCATGACGAGCTGCAGAATCTCACTCACTATAATCAGCAAGCGTCTAGAAAGCGTCTAGAAAGCGTCTAAGAAACGCAGCTCTCCCCTGAAAGGAAGTCCCCCATGATAGAATGGCACCACGCGACCCAGAAATCAGGAGGCCATCATGAACGTTACCGTCTTCGGCGGCTCCAGCCCGAAACCTGGCGAACCGGCTTACGAAGACGCCTACCGCCTGGGGCGCCTGCTCGGCGAGCACGGCCATATCGTGCTGACCGGCGGATACATCGGCACCATGGAGGCCGTCTCGCGCGGTGCAGCAGAGGCTGGCGGCCACGTGATCGGCGTGACCTGCAGGGAGATCGAACGCTGGCGGGCGGTCGGCGCGAACGCCTGGGTGCAGGAAGAAATCCGTTGTGATACGCTGACCAATCGGCTACGCGAATTGATCTACCGCGCCGACGCCGCCATCGCGCTGCCCGGCGGCCCCGGCACGCTAACCGAAATCGCCCTCACCTGGAACCTCACCCTGATCCAGGTGCTCCCGCCCCGCCCACTGATCCTGGTCGGCGAGGGCTGGCAACGCACTTTCAGCGCCTTTTTCGCCGCCCAGGACGGGTACATCCAGCCCGCCCATCGCACGCTGCCCACCTTCGTCCCCAATGTGGAAGCCGCTGTGCGCACACTCCCAGGGTAAAACCTAAACCAGTGGGCGGATTGTCACCCCCATTTGGTAAATGCCACCCCATCCCGCATCGAGCAAAGGCGGCGAAGTCGAGACGCCGCCCTACGCTTCGACTGCGCTCAGCGAGGGACCAGGGCAGGCTGCGGTTTCGTCACCAGGCGCTGGTGGGCCAGCCACCGCGACAGACCAGGCCGCCATCTGTCACCGGCACCAGGGAACGCGGGCACTCCCTAACAACCACTTTTACGGTTGACAATCCACCAGGTCCACCTTCCTCCCACCGTCGGGGCGACAGCCGATCGCTCCGACCTCGCTGCCTGTCAAAACGATCTGAGTGCTTTCCGAGGATCCCGCCTCCCCAAAGCCAGCTTTCCATCAAACGGTGTTATACTGGAACCGCATGCAGTTTCTCGCCTTACACAGAAAGGCATCCCCATGATGCCACAGCCTCCCCGCTTACTCATTGGCGAGCGTGACCCTTTCATGCAGCGCTCGCTGGAGCGGGTGTTGCTTCCGCACTTCCACCTGACGTTCACAGATAGCGGTCCTGCTCTGCTCCAACAAGCGGTAGCGGAGCCTCCTGACCTGATTCTGCTCGAAGCCTTGCTCCCTGGCATGGACGGCTTCCAGATCATCCGTGCTCTGCGAAGCGAGACCTGCACTTCACAGGTGCCGGTGATCATGTTTTCCTGGCTGCTGGCGGAAGACCGTGCCCTGCAGGCCGGCGCAGACGCGTTTGTCCCCAAACCTCTGCGTGCGGAAAGGCTGCTGTCGGTCATCCACCGCTTGCTGGCCCCCCCCTCCGGAGATACCTAATGGATAAGATCCCAACCCAAGTTCCTGGATTGGACGAAGTACTGCTCGGCGGATTACCGGCGCAAAGCACGGTCTTGATCAGCGGCGTGCCCGGCAGCGGCAAAACTGTGCTGGCCAGCCAGATCGTGTACCGTAACGCGACTCCAGATCACAAGGCGTTGTTCGTCACCACGGTATCTGAACCCCTAGCGCGACTGATCCAGTTCACCCAGGGATTTTCGTTCTTCGACCTGGACAAAGTCGGCACCGCGGTGATCTACGAAGACCTGGGGCCAGCGCTGCTGGAAGGCAACGGCCAGGCCGCCCTGGCCCGACTGGAAGAGCTGATTCTGGAACACCGCCCGGCCTTCCTGGTGATCGACAGCTTCCGCGCCCTGCACGATCTGAGCGCATCGGACGCCGCCGCGCGGCGCAGCCTGTATCGCCTGGTCGCCACACTGGCGACGTTCCCCGTGCTCTCCCTGCTGGTGGGCGAATATCAGCAGGACGACCTGCCCGCCACGCTGGAAGCCACGGTGGTGGACGGCATCCTGTTCCTGGAAAACCGCGTCTTCGGCCTGCAAAACCGACGGCTGCTGACCGTGCTGAAAATGCGCGGGAGCGACTACCGCTCCGGGCGGCACGCCTTTCACATCTCGGACGATGGGCTGACCGTCTTCCCGCGTTTCGTAACCCCGCTGCGCCCAACCACCTATACCGTAGCCACCGAGCGAGTCGCCACTGGCGTGGCTGGCCTGGACGACATGCTGCACGGTGGCCTGCTGCGCGGCTCGATCACCCTGCTCACCGGCGACCCCGGCGTGGGCAAGACGGTCACCGCGCTTCACTTCCTGCTGGACGGCGCACAACACGGAGAAACCAGTGTATACTTCACCTTCCAGGAAGACCCCAATCAACTGACTCAAATCGCGCGCAACTTCCGCCTGCCGGTGAAACACTGTCTGGAAGACGGCTCGTTCCACATCGCTTACCGCTCTCCCGTGGAGCTGGACATCGACGAATACGCCCTGCGCATGGTAGACATCGCAGAACGCACCCAGGCTCGCCGCGTGGTGGTGGACTCGGTGAACGACCTGGAAGCGGGTGCGTTCGGCGATTCCGATCGCTTCTTCCACTACATTTACAGCCTGGCACAATGGTTCAAAGAACGTCAGATCACAGCCATGTTCACCAGCGAGATGAGCCATCTGTTCGCCAACGACCTGGTGCTCACCGGGCGCGGCGTGTCGCACCTGGCAGATAACCTGGTCCTGTTGCGCTACGCACAGGTTCGCAGCCACATTCACCGCACGCTGACCGTGCTCGCCACGCGCGGCAGCGCTCATTCCACCGAGGTGCGCGACTACATCATCAGCGAGGCCGAAGGACCACACCTGGGCGCTGCGCTGAAGGGCGCGTACACAGTGCTCCCCACAGCGTTCGATCGGGGATAAACCTGTTTCCGCTGACCGAACCGACCATGGATAGCGAAGCCTCCTGGCTCCCCATACTCCACGAACTCAGTCTGACACTGGGTCAGACTCTGGATCTGGACCGCGAATGCCAGACCTTCCTGGACTGGCTGCGTCGGCACTTCGCTCCCCGGCTGACACTCATCCTGCTGACCGACGAAAGCGGTGAGCGGCTGACCCCAGCCGCCTGCATAGGCTGGCAAGGACGGCTGGAAACATCGCTGGCCGTCGGCCTGGACCCCTGGACCTGGCTGGAAGAGCAGGGCGTGCCTTTGCCAAAGGGCGAGCGTTACACCTTACCTGTGTTTCTTGAAGGACGGCTGTGGGGCATGGTGTGCCTGATCAGCGCGGCAAAGGGAGTTGCTTTGCAACAGGAGCAGCGCCTGCTGAACCTGGCCGTGGCCTATCTGGCCCCGGTATTGCGCAACATCCAGCGGGTGCAACACCTGGACCGTCTGGTCGCTGAGCGCACCGCACAACTGGAACTCGCTGCCGCCGAATGGCGCCAGACGTTCGACAGCATGAGCGACGCGGTGACCATTCACGACCGCAACTTCCGCATCCGCCGCGCCAACCGCGCCGCCGCCGAACTCTTCGGGCTGTCCATCAAAGAACTCCTCGGACGACGCTGCTACCACGTCCCCCACGACCAGGAGTGCCCCATCGAGCAATGTCCTTTCAAACGGGTCGTACGCAATCTGACAGTCGAGCGAGAGGTCATTTGGGAGCCCACGCTCGAAAAGTATCTGCACGTCACCACTACACCGATGTTAGACGAACAGGGCGAAGCCATCGGCGCCGTGCACGTAGTACGCGACGTCACGCACGAGATGCAGACCCGGCAGGCGCTGGAGCGTCAGTTGCGCGAGCTGCAGGTACTGCACAAGGCCGCCCTGATAGGCGTCCAGGCACGTGACGAAGCAGCGCTCCTGTCACAAATTACCGATCTGATCGGTGAAACGTTTTACCCCGATCACTGTGGGGTCCTGCTGCTGGACAAACTGACCGGCGTATTACGCCCTGCCCCTTCCTACCGCGGCATCTCCTCAAAGGCGCGAAAAACCGCTGTGCCGCTGGGACAAGGCATCACCGGTTGGGTCGCCCAGCACGGTAAGTCCCGCCGCGTCGGCAACGTGCGCCAGACACCGGAATACATCCCTTCCACACCGAACATCCGCTCCGAACTGGCCGTGCCCATCCAGATCGAAGAGCACGTGCTAGGGGTGCTCAACGTGGAAAGCCGACAGGAAGATGCCTTCACTAAAGCCGATGAGCGGCTGTTGTCCACCATCGCCACCCAACTCGCCCTCTCGCTGACCAACATCCGCCTGTACCGCCAGGCGCTACACAGCGCAGAACGCCGGGAGACACTGTACCACACCAGCCAGCAGATCACACGCAGCGTGGAAAATCCGGAGCAAATCTGCTTCACCATCTATCAGGCCGTAGCCCGCCTGATGCCTGTAGAGGCGTTCTTCATCGCTCGCTGGGACCGTACTGCCCACGAAATTGAATTCCTTTACCTGATGGACAAAGGCGGGTGCTACGAACCCTTCCGCGTGCCGGAAGGCCACGGTATCAGCAGCGAAGTGCTGCGCCACGGCGAACCTTTGCTGATCAACGACTTCCATCCGGAAAAAGTCCCTCAGGCAATACATTTTGGTGACGAAGAGCACGTGCGTTCCGTCCTGGCCGTCCCCATGCGAAAGGGGGAACGAATCGTCGGCGTGATCTCGGCTCAGAGTTACACACCGGACGCCTATACGCAGGAGGACGTGCACCTGCTGGAGATGCTGGCATCTTCCGCTG
>CAYSXA010000033.1:0-20038 GCA_964435005.1 uncultured Anaerolineaceae bacterium
GCATACTACAGGGGCGGAGTTTTCTAACCTCTCAGGACTTATGGGTAATCACCAGGGATCTGAGGCAGGTGGGCAGGACCTTAAGTGCCCCCCATTAAGGAAACGTTGTGCACTTTGTGGTGAAAGAAAGCCCGGCTCCTGGAGGAAGCCGGGCTTGAAGGGCGTTTAGGGTTAGCGGCGCGGGCTGCGGTTGCGGTCGCGCCCGCCGCCAGAGCGTCCGCCGCGCCCACCGCCGGAGCGACCGCCACGTCCGCCACCGGAGCGGCCACCGCCGCGACCGCCGCTGCTGCGCTTGCGGTCGCGCTCTTGCGCTTCTTCCACCGTCCAGCCTTCCAGCACCGCCGTGCGCGAGAGGCGGATGCGGCCGTTGGGGTCGATGTCGGTGACCATCACGGTGATCTCGTCGCCTACGTTGGCGATGTCTTCCACGCGCTCCACGCGCTCGGTGTCCAATTGGGAGATGTGCACCAGCCCGTCCGTGTTGGGCAGGATCTCCACGAAGGCGCCGAAGTCGGTCACGCGCACCACGCGGCCAGTGTAGATGCGCCCCAGTTCGGGTGTTTCGGTGAGCGCCTCGATGTGTTCCACTGCCATGCGAGCGGATTCGCCGTTGGTCGCAGCAATGTACACTGTACCGTCTTCCATGATGTCGATCTTGGTGTCGGTCTCTTCCTGGATGGCACGGATGGTCTTGCCGCCGGGGCCGATGATCGCGCCGATCTTGTCCACTGGCACGTGGATGGTGGTGATGCGCGGCGCGTGGTCTTTCAGTTCAGGCCGCGGCGCGGGGATCACTTCCAGCATTTTGTCCAGGATGAACAGCCGCGCTTCGCGCGCCTGTGCCAGCGCCTGGGACATGATCTGCGAGGTGATGCCTGCGATCTTGATGTCCATCTGCAGCGCGGTGATGCCTTTGTCCGTGCCCGCGACCTTGAAGTCCATGTCGCCCAGGTGGTCTTCCATGCCCTGGATGTCGGTCAGCACGGCGTATCGGTCGCCTTCTTTGATCAACCCCATCGCGATGCCGGCCACCGGCGCTTTGATGGGCACGCCGGTATCCATCAGCGCCAGTGTGGAGCCGCACACCGAGGCCATCGAGGTCGAGCCGTTCGAGGACAATACCTCGGAGACCAGGCGCAGCGTGTAGGGGAACTCGCTCTCCGGCGGGATGACGGGTAGCAAGGCTCGTTCGGCCAGTGCGCCGTGCCCGATTTCGCGGCGGGATGCGCCGCGCAGCGGGCGGGTTTCGCCCACTGAGAAGGGCGGGAAGTTGTAGTGATGGATATAGCGCTTGGCTTCCAGCGGGGTGAGGTTGTCCAGTTCCTGTGCCTCGCGGGGAGTGCCCAGCGTGGCCAGGGTGAGCACCTGGGTTTCGCCACGCGTGAACAGGCCGGAGCCGTGTGCGCGCGGGCTGATGCCCACCTGGCACCAGATCGGGCGGATGTCGGCCAGGCCGCGACCATCCGGGCGCTTGCCCTCTTCCAGGATGCGGCGGCGCACCACGGCTTTCAGCGCGCTCTCAAAGGCCTCGGCTACCTGTGCGGCCTGTTCTTCGTCCTCACCGGCTACCTCGGCCACCACTTCTTCGCGCAGCGCGTCCAGCGCCGCGTTCTGTTCTGCTTTGCTGTGTTCAGCTTCCAGCACGGCAATGATGCGGTCGGCGGTCTGTTCCAGCACGCGCGCCTTCAGGTCTTCGTCCACTGCAAATCGCGTGTAGTCGTCGCGCTTGGGCTTCCCCACTTCGGCGCGCATCTGCTCGATCAGGTCGATGATGGGCTGCATGGCCTGATGGCCGAACTCCAGCGCAGCGATCATCACGTCTTCGGTGACCTCTTTTGCGCCGGCTTCCACCATCAGGATCGCGTCGCGCGTGCCCGCGATGCGCAAATCCAGATCGGATTCTTCCAGCTGGCTGAAAGTGGGATTGACCACGAACTCGCCGTCCACCCGCCCGACGCGCACCGCTGCCACCGGGCCGTTCCAGGGGATGTCCGAGATGGTCACGGCAGCCGAAGCGGCGTTGATGCACAGGATGTCGATCGGGTTCTCTCCATCGGCGGAGAGCGAGTACAGGATCACCTGCACATCGTTGCGCATGTCTTTGGGGAACAGGGGGCGCAGCGGGCGGTCGGTAAGGCGGGCGGTGAGGATGGCCTCCTCGGTGGGGCGGCCTTCGCGGCGGAAGAAGGAGCCGGGGATGCGTCCACCGGCGTACATGCGCTCTTCGTAGTCCACGGTGAGCGGGAAGAAGTTGATGCCAGGTCGCGGCTCTTTGCTCATAGTGGCCGCGGCAAAGACCAGTGTGTCTCCGTATTGCACGGTCACGGCGCCGCCGGCCTGTCCGGCCAGCCGACCGGTTTCGAAAATCAGCGGTTTGCCGCCGATTTCCACAGTAAAATGTTTGGGTTGGGGATTCATCGTACCTCCATCGTACTGACGCCGCCCGCCCGGTCAGGGACTGGGACGTCCGGTCAACGGGGTTGGCCGGATGTCCCAATTCCCAACCTGCGGGCGGCCAGAATGAGATCACCAGCGCGTGCGCTGATGAGAGATAACAAGGTCGAGCCGGTTCGCGATTTCGGTCATGGGCTGAAGTGTGTCGCCCCCCGGCGGTCAAAAGAAAACGCGTAGAAGGGGCACCGGGCGCCTTCTACGCGTTTCCGTTGCACTATTTCCGACGGATACCTAGACGGTCGGTAATTGCCACGTACCGCTGGTAGTCCTTGCGGCGCAGGTAGTTGAGCAACCGCCGTCGCCGCCCAACCAGCTTCAGCAGACCCCGGCGTGAGGATTCGTCGTGCTTGTGCATGCGCAGGTGGTCGGTCAACTGCTGAATCCGCCGGGTCATCAGCGCGATCTGCACCTCAGGCGAACCGGTGTCGGAATCGTGACGGTGAAACTCGGCAATCAGTTCGTTCTTTTCTTCTTTCGAGAGTGGCATGACGTCTGCGTTCTCCTGATATAGTGTTTCTGAGCAGGTCTCCAATCCGGCAGCCGGAGCCGCCGAACGGCCTAGTCAGCGGGGCGAATTATACCACGGTTTAGGGGGGTGGTTGCGCGGGTTATAGGGTGAGACGAGAAGTGGTAGAATTTCGAGAGGATGAGAATCAAATCCTGAGATGGCGCTTTTCCTCTGTGTACGTCAGCCCCCTTGTGGCTTTGTGGTGACGCCCTCGCCGCTTTGCAATTCCCTTGCCAGCCTCAAGGTTCCGTGCTAGAATAGGGAGGCACGGGAAGCGGCCTTCGGGCCGTGAAGCGTCGAAAAGTGGGTAACCCCCACTTTTCTGCGTATAAGGGCATCTTTCAGGTTTGGAGTGGAATACGAATGAAGAGCGAAATGTTGCTGGCCTTCAATGAGATTATGGACGAACACGGTCTCTCGCGCGAGGTGGTCCTGGAGGCGTTGAAGACCGCGCTGGTAGCTGCCTACCGCAAGGCGGTCAACGCGCCCAATGCCCAGCACGTGGAGGCCAGCATTGATTTGGAAGAAGGGAAGATCCGGATTTTCGCTGAGAAGGAAGTGGTCGAAGAGGTGCAGGACCCGCGCACCGAGGTATCACTTGCTGAGGCGCGACAGGTAGATCCGGAAGCGGAGCTTGGCGCCATGGTGGTGGTGGATGCCACGCCGCGCGACTTCGGTCGCGTGGCGGCGCAGACCGCCCGCCAGGTGATCCAACAGCGGTTGCGCGAGGCGGAACGTGAAGAGCAGACGGCCTACTTCCGTCGTCAACTCGGCGAGATCGTGAGCGGTGTAGTGCAGGCGGTCAATCCGCGTGAGATCACCCTTGGGCTTGACCTGCGCGCCGAAGGGCGACTGCCGCGCAAAGAGCAGATCCCCGGTGAGCGACTGCGTGTGCATGAGCGCATCCGTGCGTTGTTGCTGGAGGTCAATCCGACCCCGCGCGGTCCGCAGATCATCCTCTCTCGCGCGCACCGCGACTTCCTGCGCCGTTTGCTGGAGAACGAGGTGCCCGAAATCTACAACGGCGACGTGGAAGTGCGTTCCATCGCCCGTGAACCCGGTCGGCGCTCCAAAGTCGCCGTGGCGGCGCTCAAGCCCGGCATTGATGCGGTAGGTGCCTGCGTGGGCATCAAAGGCGTGCGCATCCAGACCATCGTGCGCGAACTGAACGGCGAAAAGATCGACGTGATCGAGTGGAACCCCGATCCGGCGACGTTTATCGCCCGTGCCCTTAGCCCGGCGCGCGTGCACGGGGTGTACCTGAACCCGGATGCGGAAGTCAAGACGGCCACGGTGGTGGTCTCGGAAGATCAGTTGAGCCTGGCCATCGGACGCGAGGGCGTGAACGCTCGCCTGGCGGCCAAACTCACCGGCTGGCGCATCGACATCAAGAGCCTGCCCGAAGCCGCTGCCGATGCCCTGCATCGCTTGCAAACCGACCCTGAGCTGTTGCCGATAGCGACCGAACTGGCCGATCGCATCCCGGCGGTCGAAGGGGTGCTGGGCAAGAAGGCTGAAGGTCGTCCGGTCACGCCGGAGGAGTATCGGGTGTTGCTCGAATTTGTCGATCGGGTGGAGCGCTTTGGCGAAGAACAGGCGGAAGCCGAGCGTGAAGCGGCCCGGCAACGGGTGCTTGAAGCGCGGGCTGGTATCCCTGAAGCGGCGTTCGATCGGCTGCTGGATGACATTGGCCTTTCGCCGCGCTTGGTGATTATGCTGACAAACGCGGGCTACTCCACCGCCGGCGATCTGATGCTCCAGATGCGCCTGGATCCGGATAAGGTGCTCGCGCTGGACGGCGTCGGGCCGAAAGCCATGGGACAGATCGAGGCGGCGTTGTCCGCGTTGGAGGCGGAACTGGCTGCTGAAGCGGAGGCACAGGCGGCGGAAGCCGCAGCAGCCGAAGCGGAAGAAGCGGCAAGGGCCGCGCTGGAGGCTGAGGAAGAACCCCCGGCGCTGGAGGCGGAGGCCGAAGCCGAAATAGCGGTGGAAGGGGCTATCGCAGAGGAGGCCGCGGCCGGGGTGGAAGAGGCGGTTGAGGCGAAAGCCGCCGAAGCCGAAGAGACCACCGAAGCGGAGGAAGCCGCTCAACCCTCGCTGGAAGAACTCTTCAGCCTGGAAGCAGCTTTGCCGGGAGTAGGGCTGCTCACCGAAGACGACGAGGAAGAGGAACTGCCTGAAAAGAAGGATAAAAAGAAAAAGAAGAAAAAGAGGAAGTACGTTGAGGTGGAGTACGATCCCGATGAGGATATCTTGATCGTCCGGCGCAAACGCAAGCGTGGCGGGGACGATTTCTGGGAAGAAGAGTGGTAGGCTACTAGAGGAAGGCACGGAGATGCACCGGTGAGCAAGCGCAAGCCTGGCCGGAAGAAACGGGTGCCTCAACGCACTTGCGTGGGGTGCCGTACCGTGCTGCCAAAACGAGAATTGATCCGCATTGTGCGCACGCCCGAGGGTGTTCGGGTGGACCCGACCGGGAAGACGGCGGGGCGCGGCGCGTACCTGCATCACAAGCGTTCTTGCTGGGAGCGAGGCTTGAAGGGCGCGCTGGCCCGTGCCCTGAAAACTGAGATCAGCAGCGCCGATATGGACGCCCTGCGGGAATTCATGCTGACTATCCCCGAAGACGAGGAAGCGGCATGAGAGCCTGAGCACAGGGGGGCTGAGGTCTGCCCGGCAACAGGTTCCGGCGGCGCGCACAACGGGAAGCACAAGGAGGTGCCGCATGAGTAATACAGGGCAACCCATCGAACTCCCCCCGAGTTTAAGCGTGCGGGAACTGGCGCAGATGTTGAGCGTCAGTCCGATTGACGTGATCAAAGCCCTGATGAACAACGGGGTAATGGCGAACATCAATCAAGTGATCGACTTCGACACAGCAGCTATCGTCGCTGAAGAGTTGGGCTTTGAAGTATGCCCCATTGTGGTCGAAGAGGAAGAAGAGGAAGCCGTCGGCGACATCCCGCTGTGGCGCAAACTGATCGCCGATGAGCCGGAGAGCGCCCTGCAACCGCGCCCGCCAGTCGTCACCATTCTGGGGCATGTCGATCACGGCAAGACCACACTGCTGGATGCAATCCGCCACACGAACGTGGCTGAGGGGGAAGCCGGCGGCATTACCCAGCACATCGGCGCGTATCAGGTGGAGCACGACGGGCGGCTGATCACCTTCCTGGACACCCCCGGCCATGCGGCCTTCACTGCCATGCGCGCACGCGGCGCGCAGGGTGCGGACATTGTGGTGCTCGTGGTGGCTGCGGATGACGGCGTGATGCCGCAGACCAAAGAAGCGATCAGCCACGCGCGCGCCGCCCGTGTGCCGATTGTGGTCGCGTTGAACAAGATCGACCGCCCGAACGCCAATCCGGAGCGCGTGAAGAAGCAACTCGCCGACCTGGGGCTGGTGCCGGATGACTGGGATGGCGATACGCTGGTCGTGCCGGTCTCTGCCAAGATGCACCAGGGGATCGACGACCTGCTGGAAGCCATTTTGCTCGTGGCGGACAACACGGACATCCGCGCCAACCCCAAGGGACGGGTGATCGGCACGGTGATCGAGGCCAAGCGCGACAAGGCGCGTGGCGTGCTCGCCACCCTGCTGGTACAGAACGGCACCCTGTCACAAGGACAGGTCGTCGTCGCGGGTACGGCGTACGGTCGTGTGCGCGCCATGTTCGACTTCCAGGGCAACCCGGTGCGCAAAGCCGGCCCGTCGATGCCCGTAGAGGTCATGGGGCTGAACGATGTACCTGAAGCCGGCACGCTGTTCGAGATTGTGCCGAACGAGCGCGCCGCCCGCGAGATCGTCACTGAACGGCTGGAGGCCGAAAAACAGCGCACCCAGGCTCAACGCGCCAAAGTCACGCTCGAAAAACTGTTTGAGAATGTACAGGCGGGCGAGGTGAAGGAGCTGCGTCTGGTGGTCAAGGCCGATGTGCAGGGGTCGCTTGATCCGATCCTGTCTTCCGTGGAGGACTTGGGCACAGATGAGATTGGCGTCCGGGTACTGCACGCAGACACGGGCAACATCACGGAGAACGATGTGACCCTGGCGTCGGCGTCCAATGCAATCGTGATCGGCTTCAACGTACAGGTGGATCCTGCTGCGCGCAAGGCCGCTGAGAACCTGCAGGTGGACATCCGGCTGTACGACATCATCTACCGCCTGACGGAAGACATCGAGAAGGCTGTCAAGGGCATGTTCGGCCCTGAAGAAATGGAGACCGTGGTCGGTAAAGCGGACGTGCTGGCCGTGTTCCGTGTACCGAAAGTCGGCAAGGTGGCCGGCTGCCGCGTGCGTGAAGGCGTGATCCGTCGGAATGGCCTGGTGCGTGTGTATCGGGGCGATGAAGTGGTCTTTGAAGGCGAGCTGGCTTCACTGAAACACGAAAAAGACGATGTGCGCGAGGTGCGCCAGGGCTTTGAGTGTGGGTTGGCGGTGAAAGGCGGTTTCGACTTTGAAGTGGGTGACCGGATTGAGTGCTTCGTCCGCGAGATGGTCGAAGCGGTGTAGGAGGCGGGTGTGGTATCCCAATTGCGACAAAAGCGGATTGCGGAACGCATTCAAGAGGAGCTGTCGGAGCTGCTGGTGTACGAGGTGTCCGATCCCCGGCTGCACGGTGTCTCGGTGACAGACGTCAGGGTGGATCGTGAGCTGGCCTATGCGGACATCTACGTCTCCGCTTTCGAGGGCTCCGAGCGCGCGCCGGAGGTGCTCGCTGGGCTGGAGGCCGCGCGTGGTTTTTTGCGCAGGATGCTTGTCGAACGTATCGAGCTGCGCATCTTTCCCCGGCTGCGTTTTCACTGGGATCCTACGCCCGAACGAGCGGATCGGATCGAAGCGCTGCTAGCCCGGTTGCGCGCGGAGCGTGAACTCCGTAACGAAACGGACGAGCCTACGGACGAGGGGCCGCATGACGCTGCCTGAAGCGACGGTCTCTGCCGTCGGTGAACGCATTGCGCAGGCGCAGCGGGTGCTTGTCGTTTCCCATGTGCGCCCGGATGGCGATGCGGTTGGCTCGCTGCTGGGGCTGGGTTTGGCGTTGGAAGCTGCCGGGAAATCGGTGCAGATGGTGCTGGAGGATGGCGTGCCGTCCGACTTTCGCTACCTGAGCGGGAGCGACCGGGTGGTGCGCAAACCGGAAGGCACGTTCGACCTGCGCATCGTGGTCGATTGTTCGGAACTCAGCCGCACCGGGGCGGTGTTCTCCGCGGATGGCCGCCCGGAGGTGAACATCGACCACCATGTGACCAACGTCTCTTTCGCCACCTGGAACATCGTGGTGCCCACCGCTGCGGCGACCACCGAGGTGCTTGTGCCGTGCATCCGTGCCTGGGGTTTGCCGCTCACCCAGCCGGTGGCCGAGGCGCTGCTGACTGGCCTGTTGACGGATACGCTGGGCTTTCGCACCTCGAGCGTGCATCCGGGTGTGTTGCGCCTGGCGGCGCAACTGATGGAGGCTGGTGCCGACCTGTATACGATTTCCCAGCGAGCGCTGGCGTCGCGGTCGTTTCGCGCTGTGCGTTACTGGGGTTGTGGTCTCTCGCGCGTGCAACTGGACGGCCCGGTGGTCTGGACGACGCTCACGCTGGAAGACCGCCGCACGGCGAATTATCCGGGGCGCGACGACGCGGATCTGGTGAACGTGTTGGCGTCCGTGCGCGAAGCGCACGTGGCCGTGATCTTCGTGGAGCAAAAGGACGGCAAAGTCAAGGTGTCCTGGCGGGCGAAGCCGGGGGTGGATGTCTCTCAACTGGCTGTGCAGTTTGGCGGTGGGGGGCATCCTGCTGCGGCGGGGGCGGAAATCCCTGGCGATTTGTCCGCTGTACAACAATCTGTTTTGGAGGCGACACAAAGACTGTGTCAGTTTATCTCAGGGGAAGAGCAAGGAGTTTTCAATGAGGAAGGATAACTTAAAAGATCTGGTTTCAGGGGTGTTGGTCATCGACAAGCCGGTTGGCGTAACCTCGCATGACGTGGTGCAAATCGTGCGGCGGGGGACGGGCATCCGTCGCGCCGGGCACACGGGGACGCTGGACCCGCGCGCTTCGGGCGTGCTGGTGGTGCTCATTGGCCCGGCGGTGCGCCTGAGCGAGTACGTGGCGACCGACGACAAGCGCTATCAGGCGACGATCCGCCTGGGCACGACCACGGACACGTACGACGGTGAGGGGCGCGTCACGGGAACGGCGTCTTTCGAAGACATCACCGAGGAGCAGGTGGAAGAGGCGCTGAAGCAGTTTGTGGGTGAGATTGAACAGGTGCCGCCGCCGTATTCGGCGATTAAAGTGAAGGGGCGCCGTGCCTACGACATGGCACGTAAGGGCGAAGAGGTCAAACTGCAGCCGCGCAAGATCAAGGTGTATCACCTGGAGCTGCTCGAATGGGCGCCGCCTGATCTGGTGGTGGACGTGCACTGTTCTTCCGGGACGTATGTGCGCTCGCTGGCGCACGACCTGGGCGAGGTGCTTGGCTGCGGTGCGTACCTGGTGGGCTTGCGGCGCACCAAGAGCGGGAACTTTACCCTGCGCGATGCGGTCTCGCTGCGCCGGTTGCAGGAGGCTTTCCAGCAGGGGAACTGGTATCAGTACCTGATTCCGGCGGCGGAAGCCGTGACGCAATTCCCGGCGCTCACCCTGAGCGCGGAGGAACTTGACGAGGTGTACCACGGCCACCGCATTCCGGCGGAGCCGGATTCGCCGGACATGGTGCGCGCACTCTCCGAGCAAGGCGACCTGGTGGCGTTGCTCAAGTTCATCCCGGAGACGAACGAGTGGCAACCGAAAAAGGTTTTCCTCACCTCGTGAGCTGAGGTTGAAAGCGAACTGTCCGCATGCAACACCTTCATGATCTGGATTCCATTCGCCTGGATGGCGCATGGCTGACCATTGGGGCGTTCGATGGGGTGCATCGCGGTCATCAGGCGATTATTCGTGAACTGGTCGCCGGAGCCCACGCCGATGGGGCTCCGGCGGTTGTGTTGACCTTTTACCCGCACCCGGCGGTGGTGCTGCGCGGCATCCGTGAGGGGTTCTACCTCACATTGCCGGAGGAGAAAGCGGCGTTGCTGGAGCCGCTGGGCGTGGACGTGCTGATCACGCACCCCTTCGACGCGCAGGTATCGCGCACGCCGGCGCACACGTTCGTGGCGCGGTTGTACCGTCATCTGAAGATGCGTCAGTTGTGGGTGGGGTTTAACTTTGCGCTGGGCCGTGACCGCGAAGGCGACCTGGATCATCTGCGCTCCTGGGGCGCGGAGTTCGGGTATTCGTTGCGCGTGTTCCCCCCGATTATGATTGACGGCATGGTGGTCTCTTCGACCGCCATTCGGGTGGCGCTGGCGGATGGCGACGTGGAACTGGCGGCGGACTGGCTGGGACGTCCATATGCCCTGCAGGGGGAAGTGGTGCACGGTGAGGGGCGTGGGCGGCGCATTGGCATCCCGACTGCGAACCTGACCGTCGCCCCGGAGCGTATGTTGCCTGCGGCGGGGGTGTACGTGTGCCGCGCCACGGTGGACGGACGAAGCTGGGGTGCGGTGACCAACGTCGGCGTGCGCCCGACCTTTGAACGTCAGCCTGTCGCGCCGCGTGTGGAAGCGCATCTGCTGGACTTTCAAGGGAACCTGTACGGCCAGACGGTGCGGCTGGAGTTCCTGCGTCGTCTGCGTGGGGAGCGTCGTTTCCCCAGCGTGGAAGCGCTGCTGGCGCAAATCCGCGAGGACATTGCACAGGCCAGAGAGGTGCTGGCCGAGGCCGAATGACGCGCGGCGCGCCCGGCCGGGCGCGCCGCTGGCTTTTTCAGGGAGATTGCCCGTAGAGCAGGCGGTAAATGGCGAACAGTTCGTAAATCTGTCGGATGTAGCGTCGGGTTTCGTCGAAACGGATCACTTCCAGGTAGAGGTCAGGGTCGTCCGGGGCGATGTCCTTCCAGACGCTGGCGTTGCCGGGGCCAGCGTTGTACGCGGCCAGCGCAGCGTACAGGTCGCCGTCGAAGTAATCGCGCCACTTGTCCAGGTAGTACGTCCCCAGCCGCAGGCTGACCAGGGGGCGGTACAGGTCGTCGGGGTTGTAGTCCGGCGGCCAGCCGAGTTCATCCACCTGTGCTGCTGCGGTCTGTGGGACGATTTGCATCAGGCCGCGCGCGCCACGGTTTGAGCGCACGAAGCCCTCGAACAGGCTCTCCTGTCGCACCACGCTAAACAGAAAGAGGGGATGAAAATCGTATTCCTGAGCCACCGGGATGATCAGATCGCGGTAGTACAGCCCAAAGCGCAGGTAGTTGAAGTAGGGCGGTGCGCTGAGCGTGGCGGCGTCGTCCATATCGTTCAGATCGAGCACCTGGCGCGCGGCGATGATGCCAGATCGGTATAGCCCGATCTGGATCAGCGCGTTCGCCAGGCGATAGGAGGCGACCGGGTCATCCTGCACCGCCTGACGCAGCGCCTCAAACTCCAGCCTGGCCTCATCGTACAGCCCCAGATGCCAGAGCGCCAGGCCGCGTTGAAAGCGCGGGTCGGCGGCCAGATCGCCCGGCGAGCGCAAATCCGCATCCGGCGACAGGTTGAAGCGCGCGCGCAGCCAGTCTTCGGTCACCTGGCGTTCGGCGCTCAGGTCGGTGGGGAAGTGGTAACTCCCCGGCGGCGAGAAGGGCGGGCGGTCGAGCAGCAGGTCGCGGGCGCGTTCGCTGTAGTAGCCAGTGGGGTCGGTGCTGGCGGCCAGTTGCCAGGCGGTGGCGGCCTCTTGCGGTTGCCCCAGCGCCTGGTAGGTCTTGCCGATCCAGAAGCGAGCGGCGGCCAGGTCGCCCGGCGTCTGAGCGGCGGTTTCGGCGGCCTGGAAGGCGATCAGCGCAGCGGCGTAGTCCTCACGGCGCACCTGCGTGATGCCAGCGAGGAAGCGAGCGCGGAAGGCGTAACTGGATTCGGGATACTGATCAGCCACTCGATTCCACAGGCGGGCGGCCTGTTTGAGCGCCCAGCCGCGCTCGGAGATGCGCGCTGCGTCGAAAAGGAACTCCGCCGCACGCGGGTGGTACGGGTTTTGATCCACGAACTGCACCAGCAGGTTGATGGCGTCCTGGTAGCGCTGCAGGTCTGCCCACAGTGTGTAGGCTTCCATCTCCCAGGCACGATCCCAGAAGCGGTCGTCGCTGGGGTGGGTGTCGATTAACAACTGGTACTCCGCCACGGCGTCTTCGTACTGACCGAGGGCGCGCAGCGCCTGGGCCTTGTAGTAGTGCGCTGTGCCTTCGTGGTCTGGCGGCGCGGTTCTCAGGTATCGGTTGAAAGCTTCCACCGCCAGGGCGTACTGCCCGGCGAAGTAGTCCACCAGGCCACGGCTGAGCTCATTCACCGGTACGCCAGCGTTCACCAGCGCGACCAGAGCGGAATAGGAATCGTAGGAAAGGGGGAAGTTGTTCACCGCGTCCTGGAAGGCGGTGTAGGCGGCGTCGGTCTCGCCCAGGTTGAGCAGGAGCCGCCCGCTCAGCAAGTCCACCTGGGCTTTCACGTAGCCGTTGGTCGTCGTATCGTAGGTCTGTTGATACCAGTTCAGCGCGGCCTGCACATCGCCGCTGTCGGCGGCGGTGCGAGCCAACGCAAGTTGCAATTGGGTCTGGATGCTGGCTTCCGGTGCAGCAGAGGCCTGCTGCCAGGCAGTCAGCGCCCGGGCATAGACTTCGCGGGCTGCGGTGGGATCGCCCGCGTTTTCCAGCGCTTCACCCAGCCAGACCAGGACGTAAGGTTGCAAGATTGCCGGGCCGCTTTTCAGGTAAGCGCGGTAGTGTTCGGCGGCCTGTGCGGGGTCG
The DNA here is from genome assembly GCA_964435005.1 of uncultured Anaerolineaceae bacterium. GTDB lineage: Bacteria > Chloroflexota > Anaerolineae > Anaerolineales > DRMV01 > CAYSXA01. Next base: position 12,768 of record CAYSXA010000033.1, read on the forward strand.
TCCAGCGCCAGGTAGGCGCGTGCCAGGAAGAAGTCGGCGTCGGCGCTTTCCGGGCGGTCGGGGAAGTCGCGTTGCAGTTGGGTGAGTGCCTGGATGGTAGCGGTGTAGTCGCGGGCGGCGTAGGCGGAGCGTCCCAGGCCGAATAGCGCAGCAGCGCGTTCCTCCGGACGGGTGGCCTGCTCGAAGGCCAGCGAGAAGGCTTCGCGGGCGGCGTCCCAATCGCCGTAGAAGAGCGCCTGCTCGCCGCTTTCGATGCGCGCGCCTGGTTCTGGCGTTGGGGTTGGTGTGGGCGTAGGGGTGCTGGTCGGCGTAGGGGTGTGCGAGGCGGTGGGCGTGACTGTGGGCGTGGGGGACTCCAGCAAGCCGGCGGCCTGCCAGAAGGAGCAGGCTGTCATCCCCCAGGCCAGCAGGGCAAGCAGAAGCAGGATGCGTTTCATGCGTGGGGGAGACGTGTGAAGGTCAACCAGGCGGAAGGGCGGCGTCCGCGCTCGGAGCCGTCCTGACGTTGGACCAGGTGCAATGATGGGGCGAATTCGTCCACGTCGTTGGGGAGCAAACCAGGACCGGATTGCCCGGCTTCTTTGAAGAACACGTACAGCAGATACACGCCGTCATCAGCCAGCAGACGGGCAACGTGTTCGCGGTAGCGGGCGCGCTCCTCGCGGTTGAGCGAGTGGTAGCACCCCATGTCGAGAATCAGGTCGAAGGGGCCGTCCAGCCAGTCTAGCTGCGTGACGTCGCCTACGTGGAAGTCGGCCTGCACGCCGGCGTGGCGCGCCTTGCGCTGTGCCAGCCGGATGGCGCGCGGAGCGAAATCCACGCCCACGACCTGCCAGCCGTGCTGCGCCAGCGTGATCACGTTGGTGCCGGTGCCGCAGCCCAGATCGAGCGCCCGCCCGGGTGGGCGCGAAGCAATCACGGACATCAGTTCGGGCGGCGAGACGCCGGTATCCCACGGTGGGCGGCGGTAGTACCACAGATTAAACAACCAGCGGCGTAAACGGCTCATGAAGGGTATTGTACCGCAATCCGGAGGTCAGACCTGAGGGGATTTTAAGACCCGTCAGCTTTTCCTTCCTTACAAAATCTTTGACGAGGCGCGCATCTTCCCTTATAATCATTCCGTTTGAGACGGAACCCCCGCGCGGCACAAGCCGCCGATCATCCTGATAACGAGGAAGGGCATCTCCGATGAAAGAATACCGCACAGAACGCATTCGCAACGTGGCGCTTGTTTCCCATAGCAGCGCGGGAAAGACGATTTTGGGCGAGGCGCTGCTGTATTACACTGGTGCGATCACCCGTATGGGAAGCATCGCGGACGGGAACACAGTCTCGGATTTTGAGGACGAAGAAATCCGCCGCGGGCTGTCGCTGTCCACGGCGGTGCTGCCGGTGGAGTATCAGGATCACAAGATCAACCTGCTGGACACACCGGGCTATACGGACTTTGTGGGCGAGGTGATTTCCGCGCTGCGCGTGGCCGACGGCGCGATTGTGGTGGTGGACGCGGTCTCCGGCGCGGAGGTGGGTACGGAGGTTGCCTGGTCGTACTGTGACACCTTCAACCTGCCGCGCTTCGTGCTGATCAATAAGATGGATCGCGACAACGCGAACTTCGACAAGGCGCTGGACACGGTGCGCGAGTTCAGCGACGCCCGACTGATCAAGGTGCAGTTGCCGTGGGGCGCGGCGGATTCCTTCCAGGGTGTGATTGACCTGCTGAGCATGAAGGCGTACAAAGGCGTGGGCGACCAGCCGGAAGACATCCCCGCCGAGCTGGCCGACGCCGCCGAGGAGGCGCGCATGGAGCTGGTGGAGGCCGCCGCTGAAGGCGACGACGCGCTGCTGGAGAAGTACCTGGAGGGCGGCGAGCTGACCGCGGAGGAAATCCTGCAGGGGCTGCGCAGCGTGGTGCGGAGCGGTGATTACGTGCCGGTCTTCGTGGCGGCGGGCGGCCAGCAGATCGGCCTCAAGCCGTTGCTGGACGCCATCCTCGCCCTGCTGCCCTCGCCCGCCGACGTGCCGCCGGTCACGGCGGAGACGGCGGACGGCGGCGAAGAGGAACTGGCCTGCTCCGACGCCGGCCCGCTGGCGGCTTACGTCTGGAAGACCACCGCTGATCCGTTCGTGGGCAAGATCAACTACTTCCGCGTGTATTCCGGCGTGCTGAACGCCGACAGCCGCGTGTGGAACGCGAACAAGGAGACCGAGGAACGCATCGGGTCGCTGTACGTGATGCGCGGCAAGGAACAGATCAGCGTCAAGGTGGTGCACGCCGGCGACATCGCCACCGTGCCCAAACTGAGCGAAACGGCCACCGGCGATACGCTGTGCGAAAAAGACCACGCGCTCAAGCTGCCGGTTCCGGAGTATCCGAACGCGCTGTACCGCGTGGCTGTCTTCCCCAAGTCGCAGGCCGATTCGGCCAAGATTTCGCCCACCCTCACCCGATTGTGCGAGGAAGACATGACGCTTTCCTGGTATCAGGACAGCACCACGAACCAGACCATTCTGCAGGGTATGGGCGATCAGCACATCGACGTGGCGGTGCGCAAGGCGGCGGCCAAGTTCCAGCTGAGCATGGACATTGCCGAACCGAAGGTCCCGTATCAGGAGACCATCACGAAGGTCGGTCAGGCGCAGTACCGTCACAAGAAGCAGACCGGCGGCGCAGGCCAGTTCGCCGAAGTCCACATGCGCGTGGAGCCGAACCCGGATTCGGACTACGAATTCGTCTGGGAGGTGTTCGGCGGCGCAATTTCGTCCAACTTCATCCCGGCGATTGAGAAAGGCATCAAACAGGTGATGCGCGATGGCGTGCTGGCCGGGTATCCGGTGCACAACGTCAAGGTGGCCGTGTTCGACGGTAAGGAGCACCCGGTGGACTCCAAACCGGTGGCCTTCGAAATCGCGGCGCGCGAGGTGTTCAAACTCGCGGTGCAGAATGCCTCGCCGGTGCTCATGGAGCCGATCATGAACGTGGAGATCACCGTGCCCGAAGCGAACATGGGCGACGTGCTCGGTGACCTGAACACCCGCCGCGCGCGCGTGCAGGGTATGGAAACGCAGAAAGGCCGCTCGGTGATCAAGGCGCAGGTGCCGCTGGCCGAGATGCAGCGTTACACCACCGACCTGCGTTCCATGACCGGCGGGCGCGGTGTGTTCACGATGGAGTTCTCGCACTACGAGGTGGTTCCCTCGCACGTGGCGCAGGAGGTCATCGCCGCGCGGGAGAAGGAAAAGGACGAAAAGTGACGTTCGGATAGACTACAGGCAAACCGGAGAGCGGAGCACCACGCTCTCCGGTTTTTTTGTCTGGCGTGGCGGCATGGACCTGTGTGGTTGCGAGCGCACGCTTCTCCGTGTCATCGCGAGGGGCGTAGCCCTGAAGCGATCCCCTCGCAAGCCGTGATGGAGATGGCTTCGCGCCCTTCGGGCGCTTGCCATGACGCCCCTGTCGTGTGGTTGCGAGCGCGGCGAAGCAGTCTCCTGCTCATGCGCCGGGCTACAGCAGCCGCAGCTTGTCGAACAGCCAGGGCGCGATGCCGCTCACCCAGCCACCGACCAGCCCGTAGCGCAGGTAGCGCAGGGCGTAGGCGGTCGGGTTCGCACCGCGCGGGAAGACCGCGCCCAGCCCCATCCACAGCACGAGCACCCCGACTACGCCGACTACGTAGCGCAAGGCGCGCTTCCAGAATGCGCCCTGCACGCGGAAGCCGCCGCGCGTTTCCATCCAGATCGCGCCCGCGCTCAGGCCAAAGAAGGACGCCGTGGTGGTGATCAGACCGTCCAGGCTGAGGGGGGCAATCTCGATCCCCGCTGCTTTGGCGTTCTTCACCCAGGCAATCGGGATCGTCCAGCCAACCAGGCTCAGTTCTACCAGCGTGCCGATCAACAGCAGCAGCAGCGAGAGCGTGAGCGCCATGACCACCTGACCGGAGGGATCGCGTTGCCGCACGTGCCGCAGCACGGGCTCTTCCAGGCGCAGGAAGAGCCAGAAGAAAGCCGCACCGAACAGCCAGCCCAGCACCACGTCATGCGGCAGGTGCATTCCCAGGTAAATGCGCGACAGGCCAATCAGCAGGATGAGAAGGGCCGCCATCGCCCAGGCCCAGGGACGCTTCACCGCATGAGCGAGCAGGCTCCACACAGCGGCGGCGTTCTGTGCGTGCCCGGACGGCGCGCCAAAGCCGGTTTCGCCGCGCATGGCCTGCACGCGCGTGTCCAGCCAGAAGGGGCGCGGGCCGTGGAAGGCCAGTTTGAGGATCAGGTTGGTAGAATGATTCAGGGAGAGCAACAGCCCCAGGCGCAGGCCCATCCGGGCGTCCACACACCAGTAGAGGGCGGGCAGCACCAGGAAGAAGAATTGCTCCTCACCGAGAAAGGTGAAAAATTCCATCGGCGCGCGCAACCAGGCGCCCAGGGATTGAAACCAGAGCACCAGGTTCACGCCGCCTGACCAGATTGCGTCCATTGTCCTCGCTCCTTCCGTGTTCTATCCGCAGAGATTTCGCAGATTTGCGCAGATTTTTATCCTGTTAAATCTGTGGATTTCATCTGTGGAGTAGCCGTCGGCGTTCAAGGCGTTTCGGGGACGGCGCGTGTCGGGCGCGGGGCGGTGAGCAGGCTGACCGGCAGCGAGAGCGCTACGGCGATCAGCGTGAGGCGGAACATCCAGGCGGGATCGACTTCGTATAGCCATCCGGCGATCAACGGCGCCAGGATCGTTCCCGCACCACCCACGGTCTCAATCAGGCCGTAGGCCAGCCCCATGTGCGCCGCGTCCACCAGATCGCGCATCTGTGCAGCGGCCAGCGAGCGCGCTGTGCGGTAGCCGCCCAGCAGGAAGTACCCCAGGCGCACTGCCCACAGCCCTTCGCCGCGCCAGATCAGCCAGGCGAACGCGCCAATGGCACCCTGTCCCAATAAAAAGCCGACGTGCGCCGGCAGGTGGCCCAGTGTGAGGTTGAGTACCACCACACCCAACCCGGTGAGCGAACCCATTTGCCCGATCTCGGCCACCGAGAGACCGCGCTCGTTTTGCAGGTAGTTCGGCGCCAGCGGCTGGGGCAGGTAGAGCACGGTCATCACCAGGAAGACGGTTGCCAGGTACGCCCACAGGCGCGGGGTGAACAGGTCGCGCAGCGCCCCCTTGCCGTTCGAGCGCTCCACGGGCTGTGGGCGGATGAACAGGATGATCGCCGTGGAGACCACGAACAGACTGGCAGAGACGAAGTAGATCGGGCGCAGTCCCAGGCGGTCGCCGAGCAGGCCGCCCAGCGTGGGGCCGAGCACCGCGCCCAGGCTATACGCGGCGGTGATCAGGGTGATCGCACGACCCACACTCAGTTTTCCGCGCGCCGCCGTGATGTAACTGTTCATCGGGGCCATCACAAAGGCGGTGATGCTGTAGAGCAGCATCCCGACCACGAAGGCGGGGAGCGAGCGCGCCAGTGCCATGATCCATGCGGCGGTCATGCCCATGATCCAGGAAGCCCACATCATCGGGCGGCGACCGATGCGGTCGGCCAGTCGTCCGGCGGGGATGTGAGCAATGGTCATCCCGACGCCCACCGCGCTCAGAATCGCCCCAATCCCGACCGGTGAAGCGCCTAACTGCTCCAGGTAGAGCGGCTGAAAGTAAAAGAACATCCCCTCGCCCAGCCCCCAGGTGGCGAGCGAGAGCGCCAGAAGGAGCAAATCGCGGCTCATGCCCCGTCCATCTCCTGGAGGAAGTCGGCGATGGCGGCGAACACTTTGGGGTGGTCGGGTTCGCGGGTGACCACGTGGCCGCTCTTCTCCACCCACAACCTGCGCTTTTGCGGTGCGCCCAGCGCGTTGTAGATCGCTTCGCCGTTGTGCAGCGGCACGTAGCGGTCGTTGCGTGAGTGAATCACCAGCGTGGGCACGTGGATTTGCGGCAACGCGGCGCGCATTTCAGCCAGCAGTTCGGTCAGTTCCAGGATGCCGTGCGAAGGGTTCTTCTCGTAGGAAATGTGCTCTTTGAACGCGTCCGGGTCGTAGTGGTCGGGCGGGCCTTTGTCCAGGTAGGGAACCAGGTGCTGCATCACAGGCAACACCTTCAGGCGCGGGTCGTCGGGCAGGCGATACGGCGTGGACATGGCGACGATCCCCCGCACCGGGTAGCGCGACCCAAACAGCAGCGAGAGCACGCCGCCCATCGAGAGGCCGCAGATGACGATGCGGTCGGTCAGGCCGCGCAGCAGGTGCCAGCCGTCTTCCACGGAGGCGAACCAGTCTTCCCAGCGGGCGCGGCGCATGTCTTCCATGCGGGTGGCGTGGGCGAACAGGCGCACACCGAGCGCGGTGTAGCCCTGCTGGTTCAGGAACTCGCCCAGCGGGCGCATTTCCTTTGGTGTGCCGGTGAAGCCGTGCACCAGCAACACGCCAGTGCGTCGGTCGCCGGGGAACAGGAAGGGTTCAGCGGTGGGGATCAGCATGGATTTCCTCATTTGTGGAATGACAGTTGCCGACGTGGCTCACCACGAAGCCACGAAGGGCACGGAGACGTTTCTGTGAAAGCCACCAAGAGCTGTTCGGTGTCTTTGTGGTTCGATCACCACAGGCGGCGCAGGGAACGGGGCAGGGTGCTCAGCGTCTCCGCGCCGTCGGGGGTGACGACCACGTCATCCTCGATGCGCACACCGCCCTTGCCGGGCAGGTAGATGCCGGGCTCCACCGTGAAAGCCATGCCGGCTTTCAGGCGGCGGGTGTTCTCCGGGAACAGGAAAGGCGGCTCGTGGCCTTCCAGGCCCAGCCCGTGGCCGGTGCGGTGGGTGAAGAAGCGTCCGTAGCCCTTGGTGACGATCACCTGGCGCGCGGCGCGGTCAATTTCGCCAGCGGGCAGGCCGGGGCGCGCGGCTTCCCGCCCGGCCTGATTGGCGGCGTACACGATTTCGCTGATTTTCACCAGTTCGGGGTCCACCTCACCGAGCGCGAACACGCGCGTCAGGTCGGAGACATAACCGTGCACGGACGCGCCCCAGTCGATCAGCAGCAGGTCGCCGGCTTGTAGCGGGCGGTCGGTGGGAGTGGCGTGGGGGTTGGCGCTGTTCGGCCCGCCAGAGATAATGGGGCGGAAGGGGAGAGTCGGGTCGGAGCCGTGGCGCAGCAACTGGACGGTCAGTTCGGCGGCCAGGTCGCGCTCCGTCATGCCGGGGCGCACCTGGGCCAGCGCGGCGTCCAGCGCCCGTTCGGCGATCCGCACCGCCTGGCGCATGGCGTCCACTTCCTGCGCGGTCTTGCAG
>CAYSXA010000034.1:0-19935 GCA_964435005.1 uncultured Anaerolineaceae bacterium
TTGGAGGCCTCCGCCCTCTTTTCACCCTTTCGGAACGACTTTTCGAACTCCCTGCGCTGTTGTAGTAGATTTGACGCTTTCCCTACCTGCATGTATAATCGCTTCATCTTGATTCTGGGAGAAAAGTTCGCATGCCCCTAAAGGGTAACTTGCGCGATTTCACCATCACCCAATTACTGAACCTGATCAACCTGGCGCGGAAAACCGGCACGTTGATCGTTGAGGGCTCGCAGGATCATGCTTATCTTTCGTTTCAGGAAGGAAAGCTGGCTTACGCTCAGTTAGGTCGTGAGGACAACAGCCTGCCGGCTGTGCTCTATCGGAGCGGTAAGCTGACCAAAGCCCAATACAGCACCCTCAAAGCGCGTGCAAAAGATATTTCTGATAAGGAGTTGGGGGTTCTGTTGATCAACGCGGGCTACGTCACTCAGGAAGACGTCCTCGCCAGCCTGAAAGCCTACTTCGTCAGTGTGGTGCAACGGTTGTTCACCTGGGTGGAAGGCCTGTTTCGCTTTGAAAACGATCGTCTGCCACCGCCGGGTAAAATCACCGTCCGCATTGATCTGGAGAACCTGATCATCGAAGGCTCGCGGCAGTTGCGTGAGTGGGAGCAGCTTCAGGACGAGATCCCCGATCTGGACATGGCTTTGAAGTTCACCGACCGCCCGGGCGCCAACCTGCGCAATGTGAACCTGAGCGTGGAGGAATGGCGGGTGGTCTCTTATATCAATCCCAAGAACACCATTCGCCAGATTGCCAAAGCCACTAAGATGAGCGATCTGGAGATCCGGCGCATAGTGTATGGCCTGTTGCAGGCAGGTCTGGTGGAACTGGTGCGTCCGGAAACCAAGCCGGTGGTTCGCAAGCCCGTACTCCCCGGCACGAAAGAAGAACAGAAGTCGTTGGTCAATCGATTGATTGAACGCATCCGCTCGATCTGATTTTTTTGAGGAAGCGCCCTATGCAAACGGTCAAGATGGTTGTCACTGGCCCTTTCAGTTCTGGCAAGACGCAGTTCATTCAAAGCATCAGTGAGATCGATGTGGTCGCCACTGAGCGCAAGATCACCTCAGAGGCCGAGCGCATCAAAGAGCAGACCACTGTGGCGATGGACTTTGGCCGCATCACGGTGGATGATGATCTCGTGCTGTACCTGTTTGGCACGCCCGGGCAGCGGCGCTTCGATTTTATGTGGGAGATCCTTTCGGAGGGGATGCTGGGTTTCATTGTGATGGTGGACAGCACCCGTCCGGAGACCTTCCGCGAAGCGCGCAGCATTCTGGAGACCTTCCGTGCCTATGCCCCGACGCCCTATGTGGTGGCTGCCAACAAGCAAGACCTGCCGGATGCCTGGGACGTGGAGGACATGCGCATTGCCCTGCGCCTGGATCCGCGGGTGAAATTGCTGCCCTGTGTGGCGACGGACAAGGAAAGTGTGAAAAAGGTCTTGCTGGAACTGCTCTTTAGCATCCTTGAGGATATGGATGCCGCTCCCTGAGCGGTGGGCGTTGAGCGACTGTGTCTTCCATCACCACTGAGCAAGGGATTGTTCACTACGAGGTGTACGGGCGCGGACGCCCGGTCATCCTGCTGCACGGCTGGTTGGGTTCCTGGGGCCTGTGGCAGGAGACTATGACCTATTTGGGGCGCTACTATCGCACCTATGCACTTGATTTCTGGGGGTTTGGCGAGTCGGGAAACAAGCAAAGCTCCTACACCGTGGCCGATTTTGTGGCCATGGTGAACGAGTTTATGGATCAGTTGGGCATTGTGCGGGCGCCGCTTGTGGGGCACAGCATGGGTGGCACGGTCAGCCTGGGGGTGGCCATCCGCTACCCCGATCGCATTTCTGGCGTGACGGTGATCGGATCGCCGGTGGATGGTCGTTCGCTGGCGTTGTTGCTCAAGCTGGCTGGCCTGCGCCCGATTGCCTATCTGGTGTTCAATGCGCTTTGGGCGCTGCGGCTGGGGCTGCGCCTGTTTGCGCCGCTGATCACCCGTGACCGCCGCTGGCCGGAGATGATCAACCGCGATCTGTCCAAGATCAGCGTGGAGTCCTTCCTGCTCAGTATTGCGTCGTTGCACCGCACGGATTTGCGCGAGGACGTCGGTACGATTCAGGTGCCGGTGATGGGGATCTACGGCGACCGGGATGTGATTGTGGATCCGCGCGAGCGAGAAGTGCTGCTGGCGGGGGTGCCCCACGCTCGCATCGAGCGGCACGCACAGGTCGGGCATTTCCCCATGCTGGACGATCCGCAGTGGTTTATGGAGACCGTGCGCGATTTCCTGGACTCGGTCTTCGCCGCTGAGGAGGCTGCCGCACAACAAGAGAGGCCCGAACTGCAACCCGCTTCGGTGGACGAGCCAGACGAGCTGCTCTCTGATCTCCCCGCTCCTGACGAGGCCGATTTGGATGTTGAAGATCATCCTGTCTGATCCCCGCCACATTCCGCCCTTCAACGAGCCGGCGCGCGATCTGCGCATCATGAACAAGCCGCTCTGGCTGGCGCAGCGTGATGTGCTCGCGCCGTACACCGACCGCGAACTTGAACTGCCGCCCGGAGCTGAGATTCCCCCGACCGACGAAGAAACGATCGTTTATCGCGACAACCTGTACTTTGATGAGGCCTATATCACGGCGTTTTTGCAGGCGGCGAAAGCGCGCGGGCGTGCCTGTCGTGCCGCCTTCTCGAAGGATGATCCGGCGTTCCGCGAGCACGCTCTGCCGCTGTCCACGTCCTACACGCCGCAGGGGGATCTCTATCTGGTTGATTTATGGTACTACCCCAACGGCACACGCGAGGAAGCTGAGCCGCTGGTGATCGACTTGCAGGCGCGCGAGATCGGTTACTATCACGTGCCGACCTACATGGCGTCTGAATCGGGCGATCTGGTCTTCCAGGTGCCGCTGCGCAGCCTGCTCGCGATCGATTCCTGGGTCCACATTTTCATCGCGGATGTGGTCTTCGGCCTGTTCTCGCGCGGCGCGCGCTTTGAGGATCGACTGAACCGCGATCCGTTCTTCAAATTGCGCATCCTGGGCAAGGCGATCCTGGAGGGGAAGCAGGTGCTCGCTTCGTCCGAACTGGTGCGCGTGGGGCGCAACTGCGTGATTGACCCGACGGCGGTGATTCACGGCCCGACCACCATTGGCGATAACGTGACCATTGGCGCTGGTGCGGTGATCGACAACTGCGTGATCGGAGATAACGTGAACATCTCCCAGGGCTGCCAGTTGATGCTTTCCGTGATCGGCGACGGGGCTTTTCTCCCCTTCCGGGCGGCGCTGTTCATGACTACGCTGATGGACAACAGCATGGTGGCGCAGAACACCTGCCTGCAGATGTGCGTGGTGGGACGCAACACATTCATTGGTGCGGGTTCCACCTTCACCGATTTCAACCTGATCCCTTCGCCGATCAAGGCGCGGGATGGTAACGATGCGTTGCGTCCGGCCAACCGACCGGTGCTGGGCGGGTGTGTGGGACACAACTGTCGTATTGGAGCGGGGATGGTGGTCTATCCGGCGCGTATGATAGAATCGGATGTGGTGCTGGTGGCTTCATCGGAACGGCGTGTGATTACCCACGATGTCCCCTTTGAGGAGAGCGACCATCATCGGCTGGCTGCCGGACACCAACATCCCCGACTGTATCCGCGCAAAGGAGAGGTCGGTGAGCAATCCTGGTAGGTATGGATACCTTTGCCTTCATCATTCATCCGATTGACCCCAAGCGCGACGTCAGTCGCAAATTTCCGCTGCTGGGGCGATTGCTCACCGAGCGTCAAATCCACTTTTTTTCCACCTTCTTTCCTCCGGTTTACATCTCAGAGATCACCGGTATACGCTCCGAGGCCACGGGCAAGGAGATCAAGGGCTGGTTTGTCGCCTGCCCTTACACACCCCAGCGCATGCTGGAGTTGCCAGAACGGACGGTTTATCGTAAGATTATCCAGACAGGCCGGCTGGCGGAACGGCTGGGCGCGCGGATTCTCGGCCTGGGCGCGTTCACCTCGGTGATTGGTGACGCCGGCCTGACCATCGCCCGTCATCTGGACGTGCCGGTCACCACGGGCGACGCCTACACTATTGCGATCGCGGTGGAAGCGGTGCGCGAGGCGGCGCGGGTGATGGAGATCGACCTGTCCCAGAGTGCGGTGGCCGTGGTGGGCGCGACGGGTGCGATTGGCCGCGTGTGCGCCGAACTGCTCGCGGATCAGGCTGCCGAACTGTGGCTGATTGGGCGCCGCGAGGATGCCCTGATTGCGCTCCGTGAGCGTCTGTCCGGTGCGCGGGCGCAGGTGCGTGTGAACACCGATCTGACGCCACTGCGTGAGTGCCCGGTCATCCTGACCGTGACCAGCGACGTACACGCGGTGATCGAGCCGGAACATTTGTTGCCGGGGAGCGTGGTGTGCGACGTAGCCCGTCCGCGGGACGTTTCCGCGCAGGTGGCGGCGGTGCGTGACGATGTGCTGGTCATTGATGGCGGCATGGTCGAAGTGCCGGGCGAAGTGGATTTTCACTTCGACTTCGGCTTTCCACCGCACAAAGCGTACGCCTGCATGGCCGAAACCATGGCGCTCGCGCTGGAAGGGCGTTTTGAAGATTACACCCTGGGCAAGGACATCCCCCGCGCTCAGGTGGAAGAAATCGCTGCAATTGCTGCCAGACACGGTTTCCGGTTGAGTGGCTTCCGCTCCTTCGAGAAACCCGTCACCGTGGAACAGATTGCGCGGGTGCGCGAGCGTGCCCGCCACTGTCGGCATTAATCCTGGGAGGTTGCCATGGGCAAACCGCGAATCCTGATCGTCGAAGACGACTTCGACATCTCCAACATGCTGAAGATTTTCTTCAGCAGTCAGGGGTATGAGGTGGATGTGGCACCACGCGGTTCGGTGGCGCTGGAGAAGACCCGTCAGGGTTTGCCGCACCTGATCGTGCTGGACATCATGCTGCCGGACATTGACGGCTATGAGGTCTGCCGCACGCTGCGCACCCACACCCGCACCAGTCATATCCCGATCATTTTCCTGACCCAGAAGGACGAACGCAGCGACCGCCTGCAGGGTCTGGAGCTCGGCGCGGACGACTACATTACCAAGCCGTTTGACATCGAGGAACTCAAACTGCGCGTGCAGAACGCGATCGCCCGCGCGGAGCGCGACAACCTGCGCGATCCTCGATCGGGCCTGCCCTCGTCCCGGCTGATTGAAGACCAGTTGCGCCAGATCATTCGCCGGGACGACTGGGCCCTGATTGACCTGCGCATTCAGCACTTTGAGGCCTTCCGCGAGGTGTATGGCTTCGTTGCCGCGGATGACGTGCTGCGCTTTACGGCTATGCTGCTCGGCGAAGTGGTGGACGAATTCGGCACGCCGGACGACTTCATCGGTCACGCGGGTGGGGATAACTTTGTGATCATCACCACGCCGGGGCGGGCACCGCAGATTCGGGATGCGGTCAAGGCGCAATTTGCCGAGCGCGTGCTGACGCACTACAACTTCATCGACCGCGAACGAGGTTACATTGAGGCCTCTACAGAAAACGGTGAGACGGTGCAGATACCGCTGATGGGCATCGCAGCGGGTATCGTCAGCCCGCAGGAACATCCGTTTGCAGACATCCGTGAAATCACCGAGGTCGCTGCAGAAGCTCGCCGGCGTGACGCTGCAAACACCTGATCCCCTTTTATGATCTCTCTGGCTCCTCTGTTGCTGGGCGCTCTCCTGGTACTTGTTGGGGGAATACTGGTGGTACTGGTGTTTGTGTTGATGCGGATTGTGCCCCGCGTGCCTCCTGAAGAGGTGACTCCACTCTCGCTTCAAATGGATACCGGTCTGGTCGCTCCTGAGGACGCGGTCTTACTGGTGCGCCCTGGGGGACAGGTGGTGTATCTGAACGAGCAGGCGCGGGAGTGGTTCGGCGTGCAGGAGGAGCCTAACCTGGAGCGCATGGCGCGACAGACCCGCCCGACAGAGTATTTCCTCAGTCTGTGCGCCGCGCCCGGTCAGACGCGTCTGACCGTCGGGACGCGATTGGTGGAGGGAATGTCTTACCGCGTCCCTGTGAACGGCCAGCAAGCGATGATGGTGGTGCTGCACCCGCCCGAAGTGGCCTTCCTGGAAGAAGACCGGGGTGTTTCAGGCCGGGTGCTGAACATCTTCTCAGAACTGGCGCAATCCATGACGGCCAGCCTGGATTTGCAGGATACGCTGGAAGCCGTCATGGAGAGCGTGGAAAAATTGATCCCCTGTGATTTCTTTGAGATCACGCTGTGGGATGAAGCTTCCCAGTCGCTGGTGCCCTATCGTTATGTGGGGATGTTGGGGGCGGAGCGCACTCTGACTCGAGCTGAAGATCGCTATACCGTCGAGGACGGCTATTCTGGCTATCTGATTCGCACCCGCGGGCCATTGTTGATTCATGATGTGGACGCCCGGCGCGATGTGCGCCCGAAACTCAGCCGGGAAGATTACCCGTTCCGCTCGTATCTGGGAGTGCCGCTGGTGCTGGAGGATCAATTGATCGGCACGCTGGAGCTCGGCGGGCTGGAGGTCGGGGCGTTCAACGAGAGGGATCAGGCGCTGTTGACCATGCTGGCGCGCCAGGCAGCGGTGGCGATCCGCAACGCACAGATTCACCGCCAGGAGCAGCGGCGCGCGAAGGAGATGACCGGCCTGGCCCGGCTGGCGCAGGCGGCTGCCGTGCTGCGCGATCCGGAAGACCTGTACGTCCGCCTGATGGAAGGCATTGCGCCGCTGTTCGATGCGGAGGTGGTCGGGTTCTGGATTTACAACGAGGTGGAGCATGTGCTGGAGGCGCAACGACCGTTTCAGGGCGTGCCGGAGCACGTGCTGCCGCTTTTCCGCCTGCCGCTGGAGCCCGGCACGGAGGCCGAGGCGATCTGGCTGACGGAAGACCTCATTTTTTCACGGGACGCGGGTAGTGACGAACGGTTGATCACGCTGGGCCTGGCGCCGCTGACGCAGGCGGCTGGCATTCATCAGACGGTGCTGGTGCGGCTGACCGCCGCCGGAGAGCCGCTGGGGTACTTGATGGTCGCCAATCCGCGCGATGGGGTATTGGGGCCGGACGAACAGCGGCTGGCCGCCATTATCGCCGGTCAGGTTGGCCCGATTATCGAGAATGCGCGTCTGCTGCGCCAGAGCCGGCTGCGTACCCAGCGTTCTGAAATGCTGCGCCGGATCGCCAGCCTGGTGGCGTCGTCGGCCACGCTGGACGAGATTTTGCACTTTTCGCTGCTTGAACTGGCGAGGCTGATGCGCGCCGAGGTCGGCGTGTTGTTGCTCTACTCGCCCGAGCGCGGGGTGTTTGACGTGCACGAACCGTCGCTGTTTGGCTTGCGCGCGGAGGATTTCCTCGGCGGGACGCAAATCCCGATCGACGATGCCCAGTTTGCTCTCACCGTGACCGCTACCCGCCGCCCCTTCATCAGTGACCGCGCGGCGCAAGACCGGCGTATTTTGCCCGCCTTTCGCCCGCTGGTGCGCCACCTGGGGTTGCAGTCCCTGATCAGCCTGCCGTTGATCAGCCGCGACGTAGGCGTGGGAGAACTGGTGCTCGCTACGCGCGAACCGGCGCAGTTTTCCGTGGACGAGTTACAGCTTGCCGGTACGGCGGCCAGTTTAATTGCGCCGGCCATTGAGCGCGAGCGCCTGTTCGCCCAGACCGATCAGTCCCTGCGACGGCGGGTGGAGCAACTGGGATCGCTGGCGCGACTGAGCCGCGAGCTGAGCGCCACCCTTGACCTCCAGGCTGCCCTGGAACGCATCTATCAACAGGCGTTGGCGTTGACTGAATCCGACTGCGGCACCATTTTGTTGCTCGATCAGACGGAGGAGGCGGGACAGCTGCTGGGCGTCCGGCATTTCTGGGGGGAGAATCCGGGCGATGCGTTGCACCCTCTGGAGGCGGAGGCGCTTCAGCAGGAGCGCCCGCTGGTGGTGAGGGATTTCTCCCGCAGCGAGTTTGCGCCTCGCCATGAGGAGGTGCGCTCGGCGCTGGTGATGCCGGTACGCTACCGTCAGCAGACGCTGGGATTGCTGCATCTGCACTCGCACGAACCCGATCATTTTCAATCGGAACAGGTAGAGATCGTCCAGGTGCTGGCCGCGCAGGCGGGTACGGCTATCTACAGCGCTTTGCAGTATCAGGAAGCCGTCCGTCTGAACCAGAAACTGCAACGCCGTGCGGAGACGTTGACCCAATTGCTGTTCACGGCGCAAGGGCTGACCGAAGCGACCTCATTGCAGGTGTTGCTGGATCGCGTTGCCCACGCCATTCACGACGCCACACCGTTCGACATGGTGCTGGTCAGCCTGTACGATCCGGAGAGCGGCCAACTGGAACGGATGGCGGAGGCCGGCCTTCCGGCGGATGTCTGGCAGGCCCTGCAGGCGCGCACGCAGCCGTGGGATCAGGTGCAGCAACTGTTGCGCCCCGAATTTGAGCATCGGGGGGTGTTCTTCCTGCCCCATGAGAAGCGACCGGTGTTGTCCCCTGAGGTGCACGCCGTCACGGTGCTGCCCGGTGATGGGGAAAGCAACGGCCTGTACTGGCATCCTGAAGATTTGCTGCTGATTCCGCTGTATTCGTCGGAGGGCGAACCGCTGGGGTTGATCAGTGTGGACGCCCCGCGGGATGGGCTGCGGCCCGACCAGGCCACGCTGGAAAGCCTGCGCTTGCTGGCCGATCACGCAGCGCTGATGATCCAGAACCGCCGGACGATGCAACAGCTCGTCGAGCGGGCGGCGCAACTGGAAGAGCGGGTGCAACGCGCCGAAGAAGGCTTGCAGCAGATGCAAGAGCGCCTCTCGGCGCTCCAGGAGAAAAACCGTCAGCAGGCCGAAGCGCTGGATCACCTGCAACGGTTGAGCGAGCGGGTGCGCGCGGTGCTGAACATCGCTTCCCGCGTGAATCGCCAGCCGGATCGGGCCAGGGCGTTGCAGACGCTGGCGTTGCAGTTGCTCGATCCGCTGGGCTTTGAGAGCGTGCTGCTGGTCGAGCCGTTTGAAGGTGTTCCCCGCCTGACCTTCGCGGGCGGAGGGGCCGCTGAAGTGTCTCTGGAAGCCCTGATTGGACAGCGCAACCCGATGCTGACCGCGTTGCAGAACGCCGAGCCCTTGCTGGAAGCCGATCGCACGTTGGATAGCCCCTGGGCGGATAGCCCGCTGCTCAACCGTCTGGGAGCGCGGGCGTTCGTTTGTCTGCCCATTCTGTCCCGCGAGCAGGAGACGGTGGAGGCCGTGCTGCTCGCCACCCGACGCACACCGCTGTCATTCGATGAGGAAGAGGCCGATCTGTACCGTCTGCTGTCCGAGCAGGTGGCGATTGCTCTGCAGAACCTTGCCCTGGCCGAGCAAACTCAGCGCCGGTTGCGAGAAGTCAACCTGTTGCTCGAATTCACCCGCCGCATCAACCGCCTGGATCCGGATGCCATTCTGAATACCTTGCTGGAGAGCGCGTACCAGGTCATTTTGGGCGCTCAAACGGGCTTTATCGCGGTATGGGATGCCAATGCGCAGGCGCTGGTGCCGCGCCTGTCTCAGGGCGTGACCGATCCAGAGAGCTTACGCGGAATCAGGTTACCTCTGGAGAGTTTGCCCGGTCGGGTGTTCCAGCAGGGTGAGCCGTTGCGGGTGGCCGAGGTGGATTTCGCCCACGATTACCCCTTAAATGCGGAAGACCTGGTTCGGTATCAGCAGGCCTTTGCAGGCCGGTTGCCGCTGTCTTCGTTGCTGGTGCCCTTGCGAATCGGCGAAGAGGTGCAGGGCGTGGTCGTACTGGACAGTCTGCGCGACGTGGACGCGTTTGGCAAAGATGACCAGGCGCTGTTGGAGTCGCTGATCGATCAGAGCGCGTTGATGCTGGAGAAGGTGCGCCTGCTGCACGCCAGCGAGCAGCGTGCGTTGCAGTTGCAGTCGCTCACCGATGCCGCGGCCACGTTGGGCGCTTCGCTGGAATTCGACGCGCTGGTGGGAACACTGCTCGATGTGCTGGTGCCGGTGTTGCCCTACGACACGGCGACCCTGTGGCTGCGAGAGGGGGAACGGTTCACCATTCGGGCGGCGCGCGGTTTCGCCCTCCAGGAAGACCCGACCAACCTCTCCATTGCGGTGGAGGACAGCCGCATTTTGCAGGATATGTTGACCACCGCCGAACCATTGTACGTGCCTGACATGCGCGCTGACCCCCGCTTCCCCGGCGCGGAGGCTCGTGAGCGCCTGTCCTGGTTGGGGATTCCGTTGATCAGCCAGGGCGAACTGGTCGGCGTGATTGCAGTCGAGAAGCGAGAGGCCAATGCATACGGCCCCGATCTCCGGCAACTGGCGGCCACGTTTGGGAGCCAGGCGTCCATTGCGCTGGAAAACGCCCGCCTGTTTGCCGAAAGCCGCCGCCGCGCGGAAGAACTGGATCGCCGCACGCGCCGCCTGGCGTTGCTTCACCGGCTTTCCATGGCATTGATCGGTTCGCTCGACCTGACGCACATTTTGCGGACGGCGAGCGAGGAACTGGCACAGGCGTTGCCCGGTCATGCGGTCTCCGCCGTGGTATTCGACCCGGATATCCGGCACCCCCAGCTGGTGGTGGAAGTGCCGCAGGTGCACGAGGCGTTGCCGCTCGATTTGCCGGAGGCACCGTTCTTCGCCGATATGGTGGAGCGCCTGGGTGCTTTTCAGACGGCGGTGGCGCTGGACGAGGAGAGCCTGAGCCCGCTGCGGGACTTCCTGCAGGCGATGAAGACGCAGGCACTGCTGGCGTTGCCTCTGACCACCGGCGAAGAGCTGCATGGTGTGTTGCTGGTGCACCATGCCGAGGCGCATCGCTACTCGGCGGCGGAGATTGAGCTGGGAATCACGATTGCCAACCAGACCGCGGTCAGTTTGCAGAACGCGCGTCTGTACATGGAAACCCGTCGCCTGACGGACACGCTGGAGCAGCGTGTGGTCGAGCGTACGGAAGAACTGGCACTCGAGCATCAGCGCACCGAAACGCTGTTGCGGCTGATCACCGAAGCTTCGGCTTCGCTCGACCTGGATCACGTGCTCGACCGCACGCTGATGGTGCTCAACGAGGCCACTGGTGCGGAGCAAAGCAACATCATGCTTAAGCGGCCCGGCGAGGAGACACTGTACTACCGCGCTGCGTTCGGCATGGGGGCGGGCGCGCCAGTTGGCGGTCGTCCCTCGGCGATCAGGGCCAACGAGAGCCTGGCCGGTTGGGTGATCGAGCACCGGCGAGCCTTGTTGATCGAAGATCTGCGACTCGATCCACGCTGGACTGCGCCGGGGGATGAACCGAGCCGCCACCGGCGCAGCGCGGTTGCTGTGCCCCTGACGCTCGGCGCGGAGGTGCTGGGCGCGTTGTTGCTCTTCCATAGCCAGCCGGGCTTCTTCTCCGCGCATCAGGTGGATCTGGTGCAGGCCGCAGCGAACCAGATTGCTGTGGTGATCAACAACGCGGAGCTGTTCAAACTGATCCGCGA
Organism: uncultured Anaerolineaceae bacterium; assembly: GCA_964435005.1. Lineage (GTDB taxonomy): Bacteria > Chloroflexota > Anaerolineae > Anaerolineales > DRMV01 > CAYSXA01. The sequence goes on from CAYSXA010000034.1 coordinate 11,514, forward strand.
TCAGTCGGAGCACCTGGGCGCCCTGATGCGCGATTTCCAGGTGGAAGCCAGCCGCAGCCGCGCGATCCTGGAAGCGGTCGCCGATGGGGTGCTGGTCACCGACAGCAAAGGGCGCATCACGCTGTTCAACGAATCCGCGGAGCGCATCCTGGGGTTGAAGCGCGAAGAGGTGCTCGATAAGTCGCTTGACAACTTCGTGGGGCTGTTCGGCAATGCCGCCCGTGACTGGATGGAGACCATCCGCATGTGGTCGCAAGACCCGGATACTTATCGACCGGGAGACGTGTACGCGGAACAGATTACGCTGGACGATGGGCGTGTGGTGGCTGTGCACCTGTCCCTGGTCAAGCACCGCCGGGAGTTCCTGGGCACGGTGTCCATTTTCCGCGACATCACACATCAGGTGGAGCTTGACCGCATGAAGTCCGAATTTGTAGCCAATGTGAGCCATGAGTTGCGCACGCCGATGACCTCGATCAAAGGCTACGTGGACATCCTGCTGATGGGCGCCGCCGGTCCGCTCAACGAGCAGCAAAACCAGTTCCTGCGGGTGGTGAAGAGCAATACCGAGCGGTTGAACGTGCTGGTACAAGACCTGCTGGACATTTCACGTTACGAAAGCGGTCAGATCACGCTCTCCGTGCAGCCGCTCGATCTGCGTGCGCTGGCGGATGAAGTCGTGCGTGAGATCGAACGCCTGGCGGAGAAGGAAAACCGACCGATGACCTTCCGCGTGGAGAGCGAACCTGACCTGCCGAGCGTGCCCGGCGACAGCGAGCGCGTCCGTCAAATCCTGTACAACCTGGTGGATAATGCCTACCATTACACGCCGGAAGGCGGCCAGGTGACGGTGCGTATTCATCGCCGCGAAGACGAGGTGCAGGTGGATGTGAGCGACACGGGCATCGGCATCCCGCCCGACGAGCAGGAGCGTGTGTTCGACCGCTTCTACCGCGGCGAGAACCCGCTGGTAATGGCTACACCGGGTACCGGCCTGGGGCTTTCGATCACGCGGTATCTGGTGGAGATGCACGGTGGCCGTATCTGGTTGTCCAGCGAGGGCGTGCCGGGACGCGGGAGCACCTTTTCCTTCACTTTGCCACTGCAACCCGCTGCTCAGGAAAGTGAACAGGAGTGACGTATGGCGAAGATCCTGATTGCCGAAGACGAACGCGACATCCGTGACTTGATTACCTTCACGTTGCGCTTCGCCGGACACGAGGTCATCCCGGCGAGTAACGGGGAGGAGGCGCTGCAACTGGCCTTGAAAGAGGTGCCCGATCTGATCCTGATGGACGTGCGCATGCCGCGCATGACCGGCTACGAAGCCTGCAAGCGCATGAAGGAAGAGCCGAGCATTCAGCATGTGCCGGTGGTCTTCCTCTCGGCCAAGGGACAGGAGTCGGAAATCCAGACGGGGCTGGAAGTCGGAGCAGTGGACTATATTCTGAAGCCCTTCGCGCCCGATCAGCTGGTCAAACGGGTGCAGGAGTTGCTGGAGCAGCACGCCTGAGATGAGCGTCACCATTGTCGAAGACGGCATTGTCCATTATGAGGTGCTGGGTCGAGGACGCCCGGTGATCCTGCTGCATAGCTGGGTGGGATCATGGCGTTACTGGATACCCACCATGCAAGCCGCTTCGATTGCCTATCGCACGTACGCGCTGGATTTCTGGGGTTTCGGCGATTCGGATAAGATGCCGGAACGGTATTCGCTCGAACAACAGACTAATCTGGTTGATCAGTTCATGATGCACATGGGAATTGGGCGTGTGGCGCTGGTGGGGCATGGCCTGGGGGCGGTGGTGGCGTTGCTGTTTGCGCAGCGTTTCCCCAGGCTGGTGGATCGGGTGATGGCCGTCTGTGCGCCATTCGAGCCGGGCGCGGTGAACGAGCGGCTGCGTACTTCCTCGCCGGAAGCGCTCGCCGACTGGTTGCTCGATCGTGACCCCAAGTTTGACCCGGTGCGCGCCGAAGTGCCCAAGGCCGATCCGCTGGCGATTGCGACCACGGTGGAAGCTTCCAGCGCGCTGGATGTGATGTCCATGGCGGTGCGCATCACCACGCCGACGCTGTTTGTGTACGGCCAGCGCGACCCGGTGATCTCCCCGCCAGCTGGCGAGGTGCTGTACGCCATGGCACCGTTGCACATGCACCACATTTCTCTGGAAGATTCGCGGCATTTTCCCATGCTCGATGAGGGGAGCAAATTCAACCGCCTGGTGAACGATTTCCTGTCGCTTCCTTCTGGTGAGAGCCCACAGCAGTTGCAGTTGAAAGAAGAATGGAAACGTCGCGTGCGGTAGCTTGACAGGTGGATACTTTCCGATTATTATCAAATTTGTCTAATAAATTTGTTTCCCCATGGAAGGAGAGGTTCCTATGTTATACCAACTGCTGAACCGCATTGATCGGCGGGCACGCTTCGAGCGCGCCAGCGCCCATTGTGATGTCCCGTGTGGCATCTACGACCCGATCACCGCGCAGATTGCGGCGCTCACCGTGGTGCGGATGGTGGATCTGATGCAGGCCAAGTTTGCGGAACACGAGCACTCGCCGGAGTTTCTGAACAGCATGGCGCGCTACGTGACGGTCAAGGAGGAGCACGCGGAGAAGGCGAAGCACGAGATTCGGGTGATTTGGGGCGATTTCATCAAGCCGGAACACGTGGAACAGTACCCCGACCTGCCCAACCTGGTGCACAAGATCATGAAGCTGGGCTCCAAGGCACGCCAGACCACCGACCGTGACGCCGCAGTGGCCTTTGTGGAGGCGATTAACGAGTTCGCCGAGATCTTCTGGGCGATCAAAGGCGTAAAGACCAAGCGTGCCAAGGCGCCCTACGCGCCGGCGCTTGAAATGGTCTATCCTGACCTTTAGACGTCGGGAACATCGCGCGCTGTTGAACAAACCACAAAGGCACGGAGCACACAAAGAAAGGCCGTGTGAAAATCACAAAGATTGCTCAGTGCTCTTCATGTCTTTGTGGTGCCTTTCGTTCTGAGGCGCTCCATTTTGTCCGGTGACAGGCTTTTCCGCAAAGCCTGTCACCGCGTTCTTGCGATGATCCGCATCTTACGTGTGCAGGGCGACAGTCTGTCGCCGGAGTACAGCGACGGGGACTTCGTGGTGGTGTCCACGAAGTCCTTGCGGTTGCGGGTGGGGGATACGGTGGTGTTCCGTCATCCGATCTACGGTACACTCATCAAGCGGGTGGAACACATCGAGCCAAACGGTGAATTGTGGGTGGTGGGCTCGCACCCGAACAGCGTGGATAGCCGCTCCTTTGGCACAGTGCCCCGTGCGGCGGTTGTGGGGCGGGTGCTGTGGCACATTTCCCGAAAATGAATACAATGGGGAAGACGTGCCTGCCAGGCGCGTTCGCTTCAGCCATTCCTGGTGGAGAGGTTGCCGCATGACGGAGTCCCATCATCCCCCTGTGCCGCCGTTGCTGGCCATCCCGTTTGGCATCCTGGCGGTGTCCACGGCGTCGATCTTCATCCGCTACGCGCAACAGGATGCGCCTTCGCTGGTCATCGCGGCCTATCGGCTCACCCTGGCTTCCCTGGTGTTGTTGCCGGTGGCCTGGCGCAATCATCGCGCAGAGCTGCGCGCGCTCAGCCGCCGCGAGTTTGGGCTGGCGTTGCTTTCGGGGGTGTTCCTGGCAATCCACTTTGCCACATGGATCACCTCGCTGGAGTACACCACGGTGGCGAGTTCGGTGGTGCTGGTGAGCACCGCACCGTTGTGGGTGGCGTTGCTCAGCCCGTTGACCATTCGCGAGCCGATCACGCGTCCGGTGGTGGTCGGCCTGGTAATTACGCTGGTCGGCGGCGCGATCGTGGGGGTGAGTGACTCCTGCATCTGGGCAGGGAACGGCTGGACCTGCCCTTCGCTGGCCGACTTCGTGGCCGGGAAGGCTTTTTTCGGGGATTTGCTGGCGCTGGCGGGCGCGTTGGCGGGGGCGGGCTACCTGCTCATCGGGCGGCAGCTGCGTGGCGGCGTCTCGCTGGGGACGTATGTGTTCGTGGTGTATGGCCTGGCGGCAGTCACGCTGCTGGGGTTCACCGTCGTGGCGCGCCTGCCGCTTCGCGGCTACGCGCCGCGCGCGTATCTGTGGTTCGCTTTGCTGGCGCTCGTCCCTCAGTTGCTGGGGCATTCCACCTTCAACTGGGCGTTGCGGTATCTTTCGGCGGCATTCGTCTCGATCACTCTGCTCGGCGAGCCGATCGGCTCCACCATCCTGGCCTATTTCCTGCTGGGTGAAGTGCCGTCCCTGTTGAAAATCATCGGTGCTATACTTATCTTGATGGGTATCTGGATCGCCTCGCAAAGCGAGCAGAGATCCGACGAAAGGAGGGCATGATGCAGTTGCGACTGACCTGTTCCCATTGTCATCGACCGTTTGCGATGAAGCCGATCGAAGTGGAAGCAGCGCTGGAGCAAGTCCACGCCGAGGGGTTGAACTACCTGAACGTGCATTGTCCGCACTGTGGGCGAGGGAACCGCGTCCCGCGCACGCAGTTGAAGCGCGCCGCGTCGGGCTGGAAGCCGGGTGCGGCCCAGGCGGCGGAATAAGCCGCAGTGGACTGGACGCCCGCGCCGGGGTGTGGATGTCCGCATCCCGGCGTCGTTTTCCGGGCGGGACGGAGAAAGGATGGAAACCATGCCCAGGGTGGAACTGCATACCCCTGCCCCCGACTTCGCGCTGGCCGATTTTCGCGGAACCCCGGTGCGCCTTTCGGATTTTCGGGGGCGGCATGTGGTGCTGGTCTTCAACCGGGGCTTTTTGTGACCGTTTTGCCGTCGGCACATGGCGCAGTTGCGCCAGGACTACCACCGATTCTGCGACGCCAACACGGTCATCCTGGTGATCGGCCCCGAAAACGCTGTCGCGTTCGAGAAATACTGGACAGAGCACGACCTGCCCTTCATCGGTCTGCCCGATCCGAAGCACCGCGTGTTGAAGCAATACGGCCAGCAGGTCAGGCTTTTCAAGCTGGGACGCATGCCGGCGATGGTGATCGTGGGTGCCACAGGCGTGGTGCGCTTCGTCCACTACGGGCACAGCATGAGCGACATTCCCCCGAACGAGCAGGTGCTGGCGGTGCTGCGTGGGTTGGGGGCATCGATGGGGGAGTAGCACACGGATTCTGCGGATGAAGCGGATTCCCGTGGATTGTTGTGAAGGTCGCTGTGGATGCCTGTCTTCCCTGTAGGTCACGCCGGGCAGTTTTTGCGTGATGAGAAGCCCTGCCGCGTGCGCGGCAGGGCTAATCTTTTTACCAGACTTCATTCACCAGTGTCGCGCGTGTACACGGAGATCAGGCACTGCAAGTCGAGGATACCGGCTCTGTCGCGTCCGACGTCGTAAGAGACGAATAGGCGGTCGCCGTACACCTGCACCCACGGACGCTGCGCGTTGAAGTCGCCGGTCACTGCCGTGACCTGAATCTGGTCCAGGCGGTTCCAGTCCGGATCGAAGATGTCCACCAACACATCACCGCTGCTGTGTTCGCCCCGGTGATAGGCAATGTAGATCAGGCCGTCGGCCACCGTGCCGCCCATGGACCACTGGGCGTTCTCCTCAAGCAGCACGCTGCGCTGGTAGTTCCAGTTCGCGTCGTAGAGGTGGGCATACAGGTTGTTGTTGAGGAAGTTGTCGGCAGCGACGTAGGCAAAGCCCTCGTCGTAGCGGATCAGCGTGCCACCGTTGATGTTGGGCGCATCGTCCAGGATATGGTCTTCCAGCGGATTCAGGTCGGTGTCGTACACCCACATGTGCGTGTAGAGCACCTCGTCGGGGCTCGCTTCTTGGCCGGGTTGGGCGTCCGACGGGTTGGGATTGTACAGCCCGCTGAGGTACACCTGCCCGTTCCAGACGCGCAACATCTGGTCGTTGCCGGCGTGTCCGTCGGGTAGGGCGACCACCACCTCTTTCACCAGATTGAAGTTCTCGTCGTATTTGCTCAGCGTCCAGCCCTCCGGCCTGGGTGTGGAAACGTAGTAGTACTGCCCGTCGGTGTCGAAGGCCACGTCGCCGCCGTGGGTGCTGAACAGTTCCGCGTCGGTCTGGAAGGTCAGGTCGTTCCCCAGGCGGCGGTGGACATCTCCTTCATAGCGGGCAGCTTCGGTGGTGCGCATCTGGAACGCGCCGCCGAAGAGCACGTCATAGCCGTTGCCGTCCGGGCGCGGGAAGATGCGGCAGAACCCGCCGACATCGTAGGGCGTGCCGGAGGGCATGGTGGCGACCAGCGTGGTCAGGTACGTCCAACCGCTTTGCGGCTCGGTCGTGGCGTTGACGTGGGCTAGGTAGGCCTCCTGAGGCAACGGGTCTGGGAGCTGGTTGGCGTACATGACGCTGCCGGGATCGCCGGGAGTGGGTTGTCCCTGGGGGTGACCTGAGGGCGGCGGGCCTTGCGGCTGGCTGGTCGGCGGGGGCGACGGCGGTTGGCCGCCAGGGGTGGATGCCGGCATTGGCGAGACGGTCGGCGCGAGGGTCGGTGGGGCAGTGGCGCGGCAATCCTGCGGGCACAGGTTGGGGTTAGCCTGCTCTGCTGCGTCGCACACCTGGTCGCCACAGGGACTGGCCTTTCCGCCAGGGCCGTTGCCTTGCCGGGTGGCGGGCGGCGAAGCCGATGGCCGCGCGGTTGGCCTGGGCGTGGTGCAGCCCAGAATGAGCGTCATCAGCAAGGGGATGACTGCCCAACTTGTGAAGGTTCGGAAGTTTGTTTTCATGTCACTCTACTTTCATGGCTGGTTGACCGTGAACGACGGGCTGTCCACCAGATAAGTGGCTCCCAGCCCAATGCTCTCTCCACTGATCACGGTAGTGAAATCGCTCTGGCTGAGTTGCCGGTTCAGGCTGGCGTGCCGTGCCAGGCGGATCACACTGGGCGTTCGTAGATTGGGACTGTAGTGAGCATACGTCCAGTATTGTCCACTGGCGGCATCGTAATAGCCAGTTGGTACGCCGCCGCTGCTGTAAGTCAAGAAACCTTGCGGCAACGTATCTAGGCGAGTGTGCTCGCCGCGCAGTTCCGACGAAGTCCACACCACGGCCACCGACAAGTCGTGCGAAATGTAAAGCACGTATTGCTGTCCAAGTATAGAAATCTGCGTCGGATACCGATTTCAGGTCAGAATTCTGATCCAGATGGACGGTTATCCGCTGGCCGTCGTCTGGCGTGAAACGGTTGCCGTCGCTGCCATCCACCTTGGTGGCCGAGCCAATCCAGCGGATGCATTGGCCGCCTTCGTCCGCATCGCAGGTGGCCGGGTCGTGCCCCAGCGTACCGAAGGGGAAGAAAAGCACCAGCCTCCTCTGGTCGTCAAGGATCAGGGTGGGATCCACGAAGCTGCCTTGCAGGCCATCCACGGTGACTGTTTGGGTGGCATCCAGCACGTGTGTGTCCAGGTGATACCGCGCCATCGTGCCTGGGGAGTAGAAATACAGGGTGTTGCCGCGGCGGATCACGTTGGGCACGGATCCCTGGGAATATTGCCAGCTGGGCACCAGTTGCCCCTGTTCCCCGTCGTCGCTTTGTACCAGATAGACGCAGTGATTGGTCGGTTGCTCGTAATCCACGCCTGAGGCGGTATCGCAGGCGTGGAAGGCCATCAGGTAAGGAGCGGTGATGTCAAGGTCGATTGTGATCTCCTGGGGATTGCCCTGGTTGGGATTGCCTTGCGCGCCGCCAAGCGGCATGTTCTCAGCTCCACCGCCGGGCGGCGCACTTCCCATTCCGCCGCCCGGTGGCGGCAGCAGCCCGCAACGATCCATGGCTTGGCCTTCTTTTGGGGCTAGGTTGCCGTTTGAAGGTGATGATTTCCTCAAAAGCGTCATCCCCCCAGGCTTCGCGCAGACAGGTTTCCTGCTCGGCAGTCATACTGGCGAAGGGGTTGAAGGCCGGCGTGGGGCGGTGGCTTCCATGGTTTCGGTGGTGGGAGAGGTTGCTTGCGAGGACGTGGGAAGCGGCTGTTGGAGAGGACGCGTCGAGCGCGGTGCGGGAAAACGAGTGGGAGCAGCCGTCGGGGTAGCCGTTGATGAGCAGGCAGACAGGATGAACAACAGCATAAGCGAGACAAAGAGTGTCTTTTTCATGGAATTCTCCGTCACCCGGAAGCAGTCGGGAAGCGGGATGAGCATCTGGGGGGGCGCCCTCGGTGTCGAACGTGCTTACGGTTGATCATAGGGGTATTCCGGGATAATGGTCAAGTAGATCATCAGATAGCGGCCATCGGGTAGTCGCGCTACGGTGGGGTCTTTCACGCCGATCTTCTCCAGGCCGTTGCCTGGGCTCACGTCCAGGCGTACACCGTCTTCCAACAACCAGGTCTGGCCGTCCGTGGTAAAGGTGGAGTGGATGGCTGAAACAACACTCTTTGGCTGCTGGATGAAGCCGTAGTGGCGATACCCGTC
>CAYSXA010000035.1:0-19544 GCA_964435005.1 uncultured Anaerolineaceae bacterium
CCCCCGACCGCGCCCACGCGCAGGCGCGGCATCGGCTTTGCCGCCACGCTGAACGTGGGCGGCGGCGCGCGCATCTACCGATCCGATGGCTGCGGTGCGACGGTCAAGGTGGATGACTTTGGGCGCGTCTACCTGATCACCGGCTCCACCGAGATCGGCCAGGGATCGGAGACTGCGCTGGCGCAGATCGTGGCCGAGGTGCTCGGCGTGGACGTGAACGACGTGACCGTGGTCAACACCGATACCAACGTTAAGCCGTGGGATGTGGGCGTCCACGCCAGCCGCACCACCTTCATCGCCGGCAAGGCGGCTTACCTGGCGGCGCAGAAGGCCCGCGATCAGATCTTAGAGACCGCTTCCGAACTGTTGGACGCACCGCCGGAGGCGCTGGTGGTCGAAGGCGGTCAGATCCGTGTTGCCGATCAACCGGATCGCGCCATCCCGCTGGGCAAAGTGGTGCGACGGCGGCATTTCCGCTCCGGCGGTGACGTGGTGATCGGCTCCGCCTGGTACGACCCGCCCAATGAGATGGTGGACAAACGTACCTACAAAGGCAACATCTCTGCGACCTACGGCTTCGGCGCTCAGATGGCCGAGGTTGAGGTGGATACCGAGACTGGTCAGGTGCGCGTGCTGCGCCTGGTGTGCGCGCACGACATCGGCAAGGCCATCAACCCGATGGCCGTGGAAGGCCAGATCGAAGGCGGTGCGCAGATGGGGCTGGGTTACGCCCTCACCGAAGAACTGGTGGTGCGCGATGGGCGCATCCTCAACCCGGATTTTCTGGACTACCGTCTGTTTACCGCCGCCGATATGCCGGAGATCGAGGTCATCCTGGTGGAAACCGACGACCCGGAAGGGCCGTTCGGTGCGAAAGGTGTGGGCGAGATGGGTGGCACGCCGGTGGCGGCGGCGGTCGCCAACGCGATTTACGATGCAGTTGGCGTTCGCATCACCGAACTGCCCATCACACCGGAGCGCCTGCTCGCCGCGCTCGACCGCGCCCGTTCCGCCTGACAGGTGACTGGTATTACGCTGAAAGATCATGCAGCCTTCAACGAACCGGACGCAAGCGTTGATTGAAGCGTTGATCGAGAAATACAGACACTACTGTGCCCTTTTGGGTCGAGAGGCAGTGGTGCACACGACGCCACAGCACAATGGGTCTCCTCACGCGGAAGTCGTTGATGGAAGATATCACTACGTGGTAACGGAGCGCGGGAGAGAGTTGGAGAGAAGAATCGCTGAGAATGAGGATGAGATGCTCTACTGGCTTGTGTCGGATTTAGTGTTTGGACTTGCAACGAAATATGAACTGGAGCACCGTGTTCCCGACAAAGACTTCCGGAGATTGCTTTTTGCCAGGGAGATTGAACTTATGGAAAAGGTAAATCCGGAGTGGGCGGAAAGGACGCGACAGAAAATTCGGAATATCCTGGCGAAACACCCTTACAATGACCCATGAGGGAGGTTCTTTCCGATCTACATTGCCCTATCGCCACATTGCCACATCAACGCATCACCTCACTGCCACATTGTCGCAAAGGAGCATCGCATGGCAAAACCCCGTTTCAACCCCGATTTGCTCAAAGTGCCGCTTTATATCGGCGGGAAGTCCATCGAAGAAGTCAAGGAGGCCTACGGCCTGGATCGCGTGGTCAAGATGGCTTCGAATGAAAGCCCGATGGGGCCGTCGCCGAAGGCCGTGGAAGCCGCGCGGGACATGCTGGCCGGCGTGCATCGCTACCCTGGTGTGGGTGACCGTGACCTGCGCCGCAAACTGGCGGCCTATCATGGCCGGGGTTTGACCGAGCACAACTTCGTGATCGGCAACGGCGGCACGGACGTGCTGCGCATGATGGTGCAGGCGTTCGTGTTCGACGGCGGGAACGCGGTGATGAGCGCGGTGACCTTCCCGATGTACCACATCCACGTCACCACCTTCGGTGGGGAGGTACGCCGGGTTCCCACCCGCCCGGATTATTCTCACGACCTGGACGCGATGCTGGATCACATTGACGACGACACCCGGCTGGTCTTCCTGTGCACGCCGAACAACCCCACTGGCCACCTGATCACGCAACAGCAGGCCGATGCCTTCATGGCGCGGGTTCCGGAGCATGTGGTGGTGGTCATCGATGAGGCATACTACGACTACGTGACCGACCCGAAGCGGGTGGACGCGCTGGCCTATGTGCTGGAGGGGCGTAACGTGCTCTGCCTGCGCAGTTTCTCCAAATCGTCCGGGCTGGCCGGGCTGCGGGTGGGGTATCTGATCGGCCCGCAGGAACTGGCAGACTACGTGCGGCATGCTCGGCTGCCCTTCCACACCAGCGATGTGGCGCTGGCTGCTGCTGCAGCGGCGCTGGACGATACGGCCTACCGCGAACAGCAGGTGCGCATGGTGGTGGAAGGCCGTGAGTATCTGTATCGCGAGTTCGAGGCGCTGGGGCTGAAATCGCTGCCCAGCCAGGCGAACTTCGTGCTGATCTATGACCCACCCATCCCACCGAACGACCTGGCTCAGGCGTTGGAGCGGCGCGGCTTTATCGTTCGCGCGATGGGCGGCTTCGGCATGCCCAACGGTCTGCGTGTGAGCGTGGGCACGCCAGAGGAAAATCGCGGCTTTGTGCGGGCACTGGCCGCCGTGCTGGAGGAGAGTGCATGACCACCTTTGTCAAGCGTATCGAGCGCGTTGCGCTGGCTGTACACGACCTGGACGAAGCGCAGGCCTTCTTCGAGCAGTGGTTTGGGGCGAAGTTCCACCCGGAAGAGTACATTGAGGATATGGGCATCCGCTACCGTCCGTTCGACATTGGCGAGAGCCGCATGGAACTGCTCCAGGCCACCCGTGAGGATAGCCCGGTGGCGCGTTTCTTGAAGAAGCACGGTGGGCCGGGCATCCACCACATCACTTTCGAGGTGGACGACCTGGACGCCGCCATCGCCGAACTGGAACGTCGGGGCGGACGCATCGCCTATCGCCACACCTACGCCGACGGCGTGACTTTCGAAGGCTACGTCTGGCGCGAAGCCTTCATCCACCCGAAGGATGCGTTTGGGGTGTTGATTCATCTGGCGGAGAAAAAGGTGCTGGAGGAGTCAGAGGTGTAGGGGTTGCGGATGAACCTCACCGTCCTTTCCATTGAACAGGCCACCACATTGCCCTACCTCACGCTGCGGCTGGTGGAGGAGGGGATGCGGGTAATTCGCGTGGAGACGCCGCCCCGCGGCGACCCCAACCGCTGGGTGGGGCCGGAGGTGCTGCCTGGGGAGCAGGGCATGAACGCATACTTTTTGCCCAACAACCTGGGCAAGCAGTCCATCACGCTCAACCTGCGCAGTGAACGCGGACGGGAAATTCTGCACCGCCTGATCGTGGAAATGCCGGTGGACATCTTCGCCACCAACACCCGCCCGCGATCGTACCGCAAGCTGGGTATTGACTATGAGACGCTTTCCGCGCTCAAACCCGACCTGATCTGGGTGGGCATCACCGGCTTTGGCCCGCAGTCCGATGAGGCGGCCTACGATCCCATCTTGCAGGCTCGCGCCGGATGGATGAGCCTGACCGGCGAACCGGACGGCGACCCGATGGTCTTCGGCATCCCGATGGTGGATTTGGGCGCGGGCGAGCACGCCTACGGCCAGGTGATGAAGGCGCTTTACCACCGCGCAGTCACCGGCCAGGGGAGCCGCATCGACATCTCCATGTTCCAGTCGGCGGTCTCGTGGATGGTTTCGCCGGTCATGATGGCGCACAGTTTCAACGTGCCGCTGGAGCGTCGCGGCAACACGCACCGCTTTTTTGCACCGGTCTCGGTGTATCCCACTATCGACGGCTACGTGTATCTGGCGGTGGGCAACGACCGGCAGTGGGAGGCGCTTACCGGCCTGCCGGGATTCGAAGCCCTGGCGCTGCCGGAATACGCCCGCAACGCCGGACGCATCGCCGATGTGGATCGCCTGAACCGCCGCGTCGCCGAGGCCACTCGCCGCTACACCACCGCTGATCTGGTGGCCGCCTGCCGCGAGATCGGCGTGCCGGTGGGGTCGGTGCGTACAGTGGCCGAAGTGGCGGACGATCCGCTGATTGCGCCGCATCTGGTGCGCGCTCGCGATCCGCGCAACGGCGTAGAGATCGCCATCGCCCCGCCGCCAGTGATTCCCGACCATTTGCGTCAACGTGACCTGCAACTCGACTTCCCGCCCCGCCTGGGAGAGCACAACGAAGCTGTCTTCGCTGCCCTGGGTTACGACCCGGAGGCGTTGCGTTCCGAAGGCGTGGTTTGAGCTGTCAGATGTGGCTGAGGAATCAGAGGTGTCGGAGGTGTTTGCTCCAACCAGTGTAACCAGTTTAACCAGTAAACCAACGCAACTAACGAACCAGTGCAACCAGTGAACCAATGAACCAATGAAACTAACCGACGAACAACGACTCTTTCAGCAATCCGTCCGTTCTTTCGTGGAAAGAGAAGTGCGCCCGGTGGCGCGCGAAATGGACGAGCGCGGCGAGTTCCCACACGACCTTTTCCGCCGCTGCGCGCTGAACGGCTACTTTGCGCTACGCTATCCCGAAAGCGTGGGCGGCATGGGCGCGGACTTCACCTCCTATTGCCTGATGATCGAGGAACTGGCGCGTGGGTCGCTTTCCCTGGCGGCGGCGGTTGCCATGCAGAGCCTGATGGGCACCGACCTGGTGTTCCGCTTCGGCACGGATGAGCATCGCAAGCGGCTGATCGAACCTGCGCTGCGAGGCGAGAAGATCGGCACCCTCGCCATGACTGAACCGGACTTCGGCTCCGACCTGGGTGGCATCACCACGCGTGCCGAGTGCGTCGAGAATGGCTGGATGCTCACCGGGCGGAAGATGTGGATTACCTCAGCCACCGTGGCTGACTTCTTCACTGTGGCCGCCAAGACCGACCCCGAAGCTGGCTTCCGGGGCATCGATCTCTTCCTGGTGGAGCGGGGCACCCCCGGCCTGCGTGTGGGGCGCAAGATCGAGAAACTGGGCGTGCGCGCGTCGGAGACCTCGGAACTCATCCTGAATGGCGTGCATGTACCGCCGGAGAACCTGCTCGGCGAGCAGGGAAGTGGCTTCAAGAACCTGGGCGCCATCCTGAACGAAATCCGCGTGATGACCGGTGCGCTGGGGTTGGGGCTTGCGCAGGCAGCGTTGGAGGATTCCATCCGATACGCGGGCGAACGGCAGGCGTTTGGGCGGCCCATCAGCAGGTTCCAGGCCATCCAGCACAAGATCGCCGAGATGGCGACCCGCCTGGAAGCCGCGCGGGCACTGGTGTACCAGGCAGCGCATCAGATCGATGCCGGCGCGGGCGACCGCAAACTCTCTGCGATGGCAAAACTCTTTGCCACCGAAGCGGCCAACTACGTCGCCGACGAGTGCACCCGCATCTTCGGCAGTTATGGCTTCGCGATGGAGTACGACGCGCAGCGGTACTTCCGCGACGCACGCTTTCTGCTCTACGGCGGCGGTACCTCGGAGATTCTGCGCAACATCATCGCCCGCGAGGTGATGTGAATCCGCAGATGACCGCAGATTCAGCAAGGTTGGAGGAAGGATGAGTGAACGCCCTATTCGCGTGTTGATCGCCAAACCTGGCCTGGACGGGCACGACCGTGGCGCCAAAGTGGTCTCCCTGGCCCTGCGCAATGCGGGCTTTGAGGTGATCTACACCGGCCTGCACCAGACTGTGGAGCAAATCCTGGAGACCGCCATTCAGGAAGACGTGGACGTGATTGGCCTGTCCATCATGTCCGGTGCGCATTTGCCCATCGCCCGCAAACTGATGGACCGAGTGCGGGAACTCGGTCTGGATGACAAACTGATCCTGATCGGCGGGCACATTCCCCAGCAGGACGTCCCAATCCTGCATCAGATGGGCGTGCACGGCGTGTTCCCTAAAGGGCGCACCTTTGACGAGATCATCCGCTTTATTCGTGAGAACGTGAAACGCTGAGCCCCGAAGGAGCAGTTTATGGCAGACGAAGACATCCGTCAAGTGATCCTGGAGAGCGGTATTGAGGTCAAGCCGGTGTACCGTCCGGAGGACATCGCGCACATCGACTACCGGCGTGATATCGGCGACCCTGGCGAGTATCCCTTCACACGCGGCATCCATCCGCTGATGTACCGCAAGCGGCCCTTCACCATGCGCCAGTACGCAGGCTTCGGCACGCCCGCAGAGACCAACCGGCGCTTCAAGTTCCTGATCGAGCACGGACAGAACGCGCTCAACGTGGCTTTCGACCTGCCCACCCAAATGGGGCTGGATTCGGACGACCCGTTGGCGGAGGGCGAGGTAGGGCGCGTGGGCATGGCGGTGGACACACTGGCCGATATGGAGGTGGCCTTCGACGGCATCCCGATTGACCGCATCAGTGTCTCGCTGACGGTGAATGCGGTCGCCGCGCCAATTATGGCGATGTACTTCGCGATGGCTGAGAAGCAGGGTGTGCCGCTGGAGAAGGTGCGCGGCACGGCGCAGAACGATATCCTGAAGGAGTACATCGGGCGTGGGGCGTGGGTGTTCCCGGTGGAGCCAGCCATGCGGTTGATTGGCGACACCATCGAGTTTTGCGCCCGTCACGCGCCGCGCTACTATCCGGTTTCCGTATGCGGCTACCACATCCGAGAATCGGGGGCCAATCCAGTGCAGGAGATCGCCTACGCGTTTTGCATCGCGCGTGCTTACATTCAACTGGGGTTGGAGCGTGGCCTGCACGTGGACGAATTCGCCGGGCGTATCTCATTCAACTTTGACATCTTTGGTAACTTCTTCGAGCAGATCGCCAAGTTCCGCGCGGCGCGGCGGTTGTGGGCGCGCATTATGCGTGAGGAGTTCGGCGCACAGAACCCGCGCACCATGCAGATGAAGATGATCGCTGGCGGCGGGGGCGGCGGACTGACCGTGGAGCAGCCGGAGAACAACATTGTGCGCGGCGCGTATTACGCCATGATCTCTGCCCTCTCCGGCACGCAGACCATGGCGCTCTGCTCCTACGATGAGGCCTATACCATCCCGACCGAAAAGGCAGCGTTGATCTCGCTGCGCACTATGCAGATTCTGGTGGAGGAGATGGGTGTTGGCGATACGGTCGACCCGTTGGCCGGATCGTACTACGTGGAATGGCTGACCGACGAGATGGAAAAGCGCATCGTGGCTGAAATGCGGCGTGTGGACGAGGAATGGGGCGGCATTGTGAAGGCGGTCAGCGAGGGGATTGTGCAATCCGAGGTGGCGCACCAGGCTTACCTGTACGAGAAAGGCGTCCAGGAAGGCACGATTCGCAAGGTAGGGGTGAACATCTACCGCATGGAAGAGGAGGCGCGTGAGGTGGAACTGCACCCTTACCGCCCGGAGGCCGCCGAGGAGTCCATTCGCCGCACGGCGGAGGTCAAGGCCGCGCGTGATGCCCGGGCGGTGGAGGAAAGCCTGCGCCGCGTGCGCGAGGCTGCTGCTTCTGGACAGAATCTGATGCCCGCCCTGATGGACGCGGTGCGGGCTTACGCCACTCTGGGCGAGATCACGGCGGTGCTCAAAGAGGTGTTCGGCGTTTTTCGGGAGCCGGTTGTGCTGTGACCACTTCCCCATAGAGCGGAGGCCGAGTGTAAGCGAGGCCGTAGTCGAAATGGGGCTCTACGCTTCGACAGCGCTTGCTTACGCCGGATAACTATGTGCCAGATGCTGACATCGAGGTGACCTATGCGACTGGGTTGTGACATCGGCGGCACGTTCACCGATTTCGTCCTGCTGGACGACCAGACCGGCGAGGTGGTCGTCCACAAGTGCCTGACCACCCCCCATGACCCCTCGGACGCGGTGGAAGAAGGGGTGCGCGCGCTGCAAGAGAAATTGCCGGGATACGTGGATCGTCTGGAAGAGGTTATCCACGGCACCACGCTGGTGATTAACGCCATCATCGAGCGCAAAGGCGCGAAGACCGGCCTGATCACCACGCGCGGCTTTCGTGACGTGCTGGAACTGGGGCGCGAGATTCGCTATGCACCATACGACGTCTTTGCCGAGTTCCCCGAACCGCTGGTGCCGCGCCACCGCCGCCTGGAGGTGGATGAGCGCCTGCGGGCGGATGGCACGGTGCTGCGTCCGTTGAACCGGGAGCAAGCACGTGGCGTGGTGCGCCAACTGTGTGAGATGGGCGTGGAATCCATTGCGGTTTGCCTGCTGCACTCCTTCGAGAACCCGGTGCACGAACGGGCGCTCAAGCAAATCATCCAGGAAGAAGCGCCCGGTGTCTCAGTCTCGATTTCCTACGAGGTGTTGCCCCAGATTCGGGAATTCGAGCGCACCAGCACCACGGTGACCAACGCTTACGTCAAGCCGCTGACCGAGAAGTACCTGCGGCGGCTGTCGCGCCGGCTGGCGGCGTTGGGCTTTCGTGGGCGTTTGTTCATTATGCTCTCCAGCGGAGGGATTACTTCGGTGGAGACCGCCGCTGAGTTCCCGGTGCGCATCATCGAATCCGGCCCCACAGCGGCGGTGATAGCGGCGCAGTACTTCAGTCGCTTGTTCGACCTCCCCAATGTGTTCTGCTTCGACATGGGTGGCACCACGGCGAAGTCCTGTCTGATTCAGGACGGGGTGGCTGGAGTGGTGCCTACCTTCGAGGTCGGACGGGTGCAGCGCTTCATGAAAGGGAGCGGCCTGACCATCCAGGTGCCGGTGGTTGACCTGATGGAAATCGGCGCTGGCGGGGGGAGCATCGCCCGTGTGAGCCGGCTGGGCACGCTCCAGGTGGGGCCGGAGAGCGCGGGCGCCGATCCCGGCCCGATCTGTTATGGACGCGGCGGCGTTGAACCTACGGTGACCGATGCTGACCTGCTCCTGGGCTACCTTGACCCGGAGTACTTCCTCGGTGGCGAGATGAAACTGGATGTGGAGGCCGCCCGCCGGGGGGTGGAGGAGCGCATTGCCGGGCCGCTGAATGTCTCGTTCATCCAGGCGGTGTGGGGCATCCACGATCTGGTGAACGAGACGATGGCCGCCGCGGCCAAGACGCACATCGCCGAGCGCGGCGGCAACCCACAGACAGTGACCATTGTGGCCTTCGGCGGCGCGGGCCCGGTGCACGCCTACGGCCTGGCGCGCAAACTGGGCGCGCCACGCATCCTGGTGCCGCCGAACGCGGGCGTCGGGTCGGCGCTGGGGTTCTTCACCGCGCCGCGCGCCTTCGACCTGGTGCGCAGCCACAAGGTGGCGCTCCAGGACGCCGATTTTGCCGAAATCGAGGCGTTGTTCCGCGAGATGGAGGCCGAGGGCGTGCGTACGCTGCGCACCGCCGGCGCGACTGATGAAGTCGCCTTCGCCCGCTCGGTGGACATGCGCTTTGTCGGACAGGGGTACGAGACCAATCTGCCCATCCCGGAGGCGGATTTCACCGCGCTCACGCCGGAGGAGGTGCGCTGCCGCTTCGACCAGACCTACAAGCGCCTGTACGGGCGCACCTATCCCGATTCACCGGTGGAGTTCGTCACCTTCCGCGTGCGCGCCAGCCTGCCGGTGCGCCTGCTGGAACTGCCACGCTTACAGGCTGCCACCGCTGATCCGGGGGCAGCGGTCAAGGGCACGCGCCTGGCCTATTCCCCCCTGGCGCGCGATTTCATCCCCTATACCGTGTACGATCGCTATCGCCTGTTCCCCGGCGCAGAGCTCCCCGGCCCGGCCATCATCGAGGAGCGAGAATCCACGGTGATCGTCGGCGAAGACGCCATGGCGCGCGTGGACGAGTATGGGTTCTTGTGGATTGAGATGGGGAAGGGATGAAGCAGTCAGGTTATGCTTTGTGGCGTTCAACCGGGGAAGGTATGGAGGAAGTCCGCTGGCGTCAGGATGGGAATGTCGCGGAACTGGCGCAGGGTGAGCAGATGTCTGTCGCCGGAGATAATGTAATCCGCTTTGCAGGCGAGGGCACAGGCCAGTACAGCGTCGTCGTCCGGGTCGTCCTGGATGACCGGGCTCAGCGCTGGTGGACGGATCACGACGGCCAGCGCAGCGAACCCGGAGACCAGTTCCTCCGCCGAGAGACCTGCCCGACGAATGGGTTGGGCAAACTTATCGCGGCGCAGCACGGCAAGCAACTCTTGCAAGAGGCAGGGTGTGGTGAACAGCGTAATGCCCCCCTGGCGGGCCAGAGCCAGCACTCGTCGGGGTGGCCCGTGCCAGAACATCCCCGACAGCACCACGTTGGTGTCGGGGACTACGTTCATTTTCCTGCTAGACGGACGGCCTGGATTTCCTCTTCAATTTCTTCAGGCGTCAGCGGGCGTATCTGCAACGCAGCGAGACGATCCAGGTTTTGGAAGAAGGTATCCACCCGCCGTTTGCGCAGTTCGGCGCGGATCAGACGTTCGATGGCCTCTGGGGTGAGCAACCCTGCCCGCCGGGCTTCGTCGGCTAGGCTTTTGGGTAGAGAGAGTTGCAGTCGATATTCCGACATGGCACACCTCCTGAACAGATTGTAGCATAGTTCGACCACGAGGAACGCGATGAGCCAGACTTTTGATCCCATTACGCTGGAAATCCTCTGGAGACGGTTGATCTCCATTGTGGACGAGGCAGACGCCACGGTAGCGCGCACGGCCTTTTCCAGCATCCTGCGGGACGCGCACGATTACACCTGCATGTTCACCGATCGTCAGGGGCGGGAACTGGTGCAGGGCACGTTTGCCACGCCGGGACAATCCGGCGCGATGGCGCTGGGCATCAAGAAACTGGTGCAGAGCCTGCCGCCGGATTCCTTCAAGCCGGGCGATGTGTACATCACCAACGACCCCTGGGCGCTGGCCGGGCATCTGAACGATGTGTGCGTGCTCAGCCCGATCTTTCATCGCGGGCATCTGGCGGCCTTCACGGCCTGCGTGCTCCATCACTCCGACATCGGCGGGCGGGTGGCTTCGGATAACCACGACATCTTCGAGGAGGGGCTGTTCATCCCGCTGGTGAAACTCTACGACGCCGGTGAACTCAATCAGGCTGTGTTGAACATGATCCGCTGGAACGTGCGCACGCCGGATAAGGTGGTGGGCGACATCCGTTCCCAGATCGCGGCCAACCACGTCTGCGCGGAGCAGGTACGCCGCATGATGGATGAGTATGACCTGGACATCCTGGACGACCTGGCGGATGAGATTATCGCCCGCAGTGAGCAGAGCATCCGCGCGGCGATTGAACAGGTTCCCGATGGAGTGTATCGCGCTGAGGGTGTGATCGAGCAGATGGAGGGCCGCGAGGACGTTGTGATCCGTTGCGCGGTGACGATAAAGGGCAGCGACATCACGGTTGACCTGACCGGCTCCTCGCCGCAGGTGGATTGGGGCGGCAACGTGGTGTACAACTTCACCTACGCCTACGTCCACATGGCCCTTAAGAGCATCTTCGACCCGTATTTGCCGAACAACGAAGGCAGTGCTGCGCCCATTCGCCTGGTGGCGCCGGAGGGCAGCGTGGTGAACTGTCGCTTCCCGGCGGCGGTGGCGGCGCGGATGCAGATCGGTCACTTCATGACCGAGATCGTGTACCGCGCGCTGGCGCCGGTGCTGCCCAACCGCGTGATCGCGGCCAGCGGCGGCACGCCAGCCACGATGAACGTGTTCTACGGACGGCGCGGGAACGGGCGGCCTTTCCACGCCGTGATCATTCGCGGCGGTGGGATGGGCGCCAGCGCTCGACGCGACGGGGCGGGCTGCTTCATCTTCCCCGCCAACGGCGCCAACACACCGGTGGAGATTCTGGAAAGCGACACGCCGCTGATTGTGGAGTGCCGCGAACTGCTGCCCGATTCGGGCGGTGCGGGGAAGCATCGCGGCGCGTTGGGACGTCGGTTGGTGCTGCGCGTGCCCGATGACGAGTACGCCCCGCAATCGTCGGTTTACCTGGCCATCCAGTCTGGGCGCTTCCGCCTGCCACCCGAAGGGCTGTTCGGCGGCCAACCGGGCGCAAAAGCGCGCTTCCTGGTCAACGGTCAGCCGGGCAACCCCTATGGCCTGACCCAACTCCACCCCGGCGATGTGGTGGTGATGGACGCTGCAGGCGGCGGCGGCTACGGCGACCCGCATGAGCGCGACCCGGAAGCCATCCGCCGCGACCTGGAAGAGGGCTACATCACCCCGGAAGGCGCCCGGCGCGATTATGGATGGGGTGAGGAATGAGGTGACGCGAGACGATGGGGATGAGGCAATGAGGAGTGAGGTGGTGTGGGATGAAGTGACGGCGGCGCTGGCGGAGATCGTGGGAGCGGAGCACGTCTCTCGTCGGACGGCTGATCTGGATCAGCACAGCTGTGACCAGTCGTTTCATCATCCGCATCCACCATCGGTTGTGGTCTGGCCGGGGAGCACGCAACAGGTGTCGGCAGTGCTGGCGTATGCTCATGCGCGCCGCATCCCGGTCACGCCCTGGGGGGAGGGCAGCAGCCTGGAGGGGAATCCGATTCCGGTGCACGGCGGCATTGTGCTCGACCTGCGTCGCATGGATCGCATCCTGGAAGTGCGCCCGGACGATTTCCAGGTGGATGTGCAGGCCGGAGTGCATTACAAGGACATGAACGCCCGCCTGGCGCGCTATGGGCTGTTCTTTGCCCCTGATCCCGGCGCTAACGCTACCATCGGCGGGATGATCGCCAACAACGCAGCGGGCACCCGCACACCCCGCTACGGTGCGACCCGTGACAACGTGTTGCGCCTGGAAGTAGCGCTGGCCGATGGGCGCGTGATCCGCACAGGCTCACTGGCGGCCAAAAGCGCCTCTGGCTACGACCTGGTGCACCTGTTCATTGGCTCGGAAGGCACGCTGGGCGTGGTCACGGCGGCCACGCTGCGCCTGGCGCCACTGCCGGAGCATTTCAGCGCAGCGGTGGCATCATTCCCCACCGTGCAGGCCGCTACCCGTGCGGTCTCGGCCATCATGGGGAGCGGCATCGTGCCGGCGGCGCTGGAGTTGCTCGACGCAGCCACCGTGCGCACGTTGAACACCGTGCCGGAGTTTTCTCTGCCGGTGCAGCCCACCTTGCTGATGGAGTTCCACTCTGCCACGCATGCCGCGTTGCAGGCCGAACTCAACCTGGTGAGCGAACTCTGCCGACAGGAAGGTTGCACTCGCCTGGATGCCGGCCTGGGGCGTGAGGAGCGCGACCGTCTGTGGCGGGTGCGCCATCAAACCTACGAAATCCTGGTGCGCAATAACCCCGGAAAGTCTTTCCTGATTGTGGATGTGGCTGTGCCGGTTTCCCGCTATCCAGAACTGGTAGTGGCTGCGGAGCAGGCGCTGGAAGCGCATGGGTTGCACGGCTACCTGGTCGGGCATGCTGGCGACGGCAATCTACATGCTCTGGTGCCCTACACACCGGACGACGCTGAGAGTTACGCAGTGGCAGTGCAGGCTAACGTCGTGATGGTGGAGGCGGCCATCCGACTGGGCGGCACGGCCACTGGCGAGCACGGCGTGGGGCTGGGTAAGCGCCGGTTTATGCCGCTGGAGCACGGCGAGAGCCTGGACGTGATGCGGATGATCAAGGCTGCGCTCGATCCACATGGCGTGCTCAACCCCGGCAAGATTTTTCCAGGTGAGGAAGAGGAAGGATGAACATCGCGCAGCATGTGGAACGCGCCCGGCTGTTCTGGCCAGACAAGCCTGCTATCCTGTTCGAAGGGAAGGCGATCACTTATCAGCAGTTGAACGCGCAGGCCAATCGCGTTGCCAACGCACTGGAAGCTGCCGGAGTGCAGTCCGGCGACCGCGTGGCGCTCTTTTTGCCCAATATCCCGGCCTTTGCTACGACCTATCTGGGCACGCTGAAGCGCGGCGCGATTGCGGTTTCGCTGAACGCCATGCTCAAGGCGGACGAGGTGGCCTACATCGTGAACGATTGCCAGGCGGTTTGGATGTTCACCACCGCTGATCTGCTGCCGCACGTGCCGCTCGACCGTCTGCCTTCGTTGCGCGGGGTGGTTGTCTGCGAAGGGGAGGACGCCGGTCATCCCACGCTGGAGGCCTGGCTGGAACCGGCCTCCGACCAGACGAAAGCCGCCGACCTGGAGCGAGAAGCGCCGGCGGCGATCCTGTACACATCCGGCACCACCGGCTTCCCCAAAGGAGCCACGCTCTCCCATGCCAGTGTGGTCTCCAATACCTATGCCACTGTCCATCACGCGGGCATGCACCCCGACGACCGACTATTGCTCTTTTTGCCGTTGTTCCATTGCTTTGGGCAGAATTTCATCTTGAACGCAGCCTTCACCACTGGCGCAACGGTGGTGTTGCACCGCCGCTTTGTGCCCGACGTGGTGCTGGATTCTATCCGTCGTGACCGCCCGACCATGTTCTTCGGTGTGCCCACCATCTACATTCACCTGCTGAACGCGAACGTTCCACCCGAGGACATGGCATCTCTGCGTTACTACTTCACCGCCGCTGCCAACATGCCGCCAGAGGTCGTCCGCCGCTGGAAGGAGCGCTTTGGCCTGACCATCTACGAAGGCTATGGTCTGACGGAGTGTTCTCCCTTCGCCTGCTACAACCATGATTTCCGCTACAAACCAGGCACGATTGGACAGCCCATTGAGAACGTAGAGGTCAAAATCCTGGATGAGGACGGCAACGAACTGCCTCCAGGCGAATGGGGCGAAATCTGCATCAAGGGCCCCAATGTGATGCTCGGTTACTGGGGCAAACCGGAGGCCACCGCCAAAGCGATCCAAAACGGGTGGCTGCGCTCCGGTGACATCGGGGTTATGGACGATGAGGGCTATATCCGCATCGTGGATCGCACCAAGGACATGATCAACGTGGCCGGGTTCAAGGTCTTCCCGGCGGAGGTGGAGCACGTGCTCTACCGTCATCCGGCGGTGCATGAGGCTGCTGTGTTCGGTGTGCCGGATGAGGTCAAGGGCGAGCGTGTGGTGGCCCACATCGTGCTAAAACCTGGTCATCAAGCCAGTGTTGGGGAGTTTGAGGACTTCTGCCGCGAGCGCATGGCGAACTACAAGGTACCCAAAGAGTTTGTCTTCGTGGATTCCCTGCCCAAGAGCGCCACGGGGAAGGTGCTCAAGCGGGTGATGAGGGAAGAAGCGGTGAAGCAATGAAGTGATAAGGACATGCGGCATGCGGAATGAGGCAATGGAGGAGATGTGGAAAGGAGGTGATGGATCTGGCGTGATGGGAACGAAGTCTGGAAGCGGTTGTTCGTGTTGAGTACAGACCATTCCATTCGAGGAGGAGGACGAGATGAGTACTCGGCAAATTGCTCTGGCGGCGGCGTTTCTGGCGCTGGTGTTTCTGGCGCACGCTGCCGGGCGCTTCGCCCAGATCGGTGGGGCGCAGATCGCGCTCTCCATCGCGGTGTATGTGCTGATGGCGCTGCTGATGGCTCCCAGCCTGGCCTGGGGGCCGCTCGTCGGCATCGCGCTGGGGGTAGGCATCCTGACCATGCTGGCGACTTCCAGCCCGGTGCCCTGGGCCAATATCCCGGCGCACGGCGGCGGCTTTTTGATTTCGGCCTGGATGGCGAAGCAGTTCACCAAAGCCGAGGAAGAGGTCAGCATGGGGATGCAACAGTTGATCCTGGCGGTGGGCACCAATATGGCCTGGGTGCTGTTCGCCATCTTTACCTGGGTCGGCATTAACCCGGCGTCGGGTTTCCATGAGAAGCCCTTTGCCCGCTTCGGACTGAACTTCGGCAGTGGCTTTATCGCATGGTTCCTGTTCGGCTTTGTCGGTGTGGTGATCCCCACCTGGATCGCCTGTGCGATCTTCCTGCCCATCCTGTACAAAGCCGTCCGCCCGGCGCTTATCCGCCAGGGGATGCTCGGCTAGCCGGAGGTGTGCAATGACAGACGTGGTGATCTCCGTTCAGGATGTACGCTACAAGTACCCCACCAGCAAAGACTGGGTGCTCAAAGGCGTAAACCTGGACATCCGTCGCGGCGAGTTCGTGGGCATTGTGGGGACGACCGGAGCGGGGAAAACCACGCTCTGTCAGACCTTCAACGGCTTGATCCCGCATTACCTGCGTGGAACGTTTGAAGGCACGGTGCTGGTGGAGGGGGTGGACACCTGCAAGGCGGAGGTGTCTGACCTCTCCACCAAAGTGGGGCTGGTGTTCCAGGATGCTGACTCGCAACTGGTGATGTCCACCGTAATGGAAGAGGTCATGCTGGGGCTGACCATGCACGGCATGCCCTTCAAAGAGGCGCGTGAGCGGGCGCGTCACACGTTGGAGATCATGGGCATCGCGCACCTGGCCGACCGTCCGCCGCACGCGGTATCTGGCGGGCAAAAGCAGCGCGTGGCGATCGCCACTGTGCTGGCGCTGCGCCCGGAAATCCTGGTCCTGGACGAGGCCACTTCGGAACTGGATTCGCTCACCGTGCATCGCATTTTCGACTTGGTGCGCGAACTGAACGCCGAAGGGATCACCATTGTGCTGGTCTCGCATGAGATGGAACTGCTCTCGCTCTACGCCGACCGCCTGGTTCTGGTGGACGATGGGCAGGTGATACTGGAAGGCCCGCCGCGCGAGGTCTTTCAGCAGGCCGAGGTATTTCGCCGTAAAGGCGTTCGCCTGCCACAGGTGACCGATTTCGCCCTGGCCTTGGCCGACCGGCTGACTTCGCCCACGTTGCCGCTTACAGTGGACGAGGCGGCATCTTCTATTCAACGCCTGGCTGGAGGTGCGGTGTGACTGAACCACTGATCCGCATCGAGAACG
The DNA here is from genome assembly GCA_964435005.1 of uncultured Anaerolineaceae bacterium. GTDB lineage: Bacteria > Chloroflexota > Anaerolineae > Anaerolineales > DRMV01 > CAYSXA01. Next base: position 16,750 of record CAYSXA010000035.1, read on the forward strand.
TCAGTTTCGCCTACCGGGGCGAGCAATTCGTGCTGCGGGATGTCAACCTGGACATTCTGCCTGGGGAATTTACCGCTATCATCGGCAACAACGGCTCTGGCAAGACCACGTTGATGAAATTGATCCTAGGATTGCTCAAACCGACGCGCGGACGGGTGATCGTAGCCGGGATCGACACGCGCGAAGCGCTGGTCTCCGAGATGGCGAAGCGCATTGGGTACATCTTCCAGAACCCGAACGATCAGTTGTTTGCCGACTCGGTGGAGGAGGAGATCGCGTTCGGCCTGCGCAACCTGGGGCTGAGCGAGGAGGCGATCCGCGAGCGGGTGGAGGAGACACTGGAGGCCTTCGGACTGACCGAGGTTCGGGATGAGTTCCCCCGTTTCCTTTCCCGTGGAGATAAGCAAAAGGTGTGTATCGCGGCGATCGTCGCCATGCAACCGCAGATCATTTTGCTGGATGAACCCACCACCGGTCAGGATCACCGCGACAGCCGTCAGATCATGGAGATGGCCGATCGGTTGAACCGCCAGGGCATCACCGTGTTACTGGTGACTCATGACATGGTCAACGTGGCGCAGTACGCGCGACGCGTGGTGCTGATGAATGACGGTGAATTGATCAAGACGGCCCCCACGGTGGAGGTGATTGCCGACCGTGAGTTGATGGCCTCGTGCAGCTTGGTGCCGCCGCAGATCACGCGGCTCAGCCTGGCGTTGCGAGATTACGGCTTTCCGCCAGCGGTGAGTGTGGAACAGATGGCGGCACACACCCGCACCTGGATGAATGGACGAGGTGCCTGATGTTTACTGATTTTCCCGGCCCCCTGCGTGCAGTAGACGCGCGCATCAAACTGGCCTGGCTGCTGGCGACCACCGTCGCCGGGGTGGTGTTTACCAACATCCCTTCGCTGCTGATTATCCTGGGGACAATCCTGGTGGTGGCCTGGTTGGGGCGCATCCTGCGCCCGCTGCTGATCAACCTGAAGAGCCTGTGGTTGATCGTGATTGTGATCGGCCTGATTTTCAGCGTGACTGTGAGCGGTGAGCCGCTGTTCTTCCTGATTCCCAAAAGCGTGCCGCTGATCGGCGGTCACCTGCCGGTCACGCGGGAGGGGGTGCTGATCGGCATCGTTTCGGTGCTGCGCATGTTCATCTTCGCCCTGCCGATGGTGGTGGTGATCATGAGCACGAACAACTCTGACCTGCTGCGCGGGTTGCTGTTCGCCCGCCTGCCGATGGAAGTGGCGTTGATGATCGTGCTGGCGCTGAACTTCATCCCGCTGTACCTGGAAGAGATGGCGCGCATCGCGGACGCGCAACGGGCGCGGGCGCACTCGCTGATGGACAAGGGCTTCTTCAGTAAGATGCGCGCGATGGTGCCTATCTTCGTGCCGCTCACGCTGAACGCCGTGGATCGCGCGGACACCATCGGCAAGGTGCTGGAGATTCGCGGCTTCTCGCGCCGTAGTTTCACGGTGGAGTTCGATAACCTCAACCGCAACAGCGTGCTGTTGGGGCTGTACTCGCTGGCACTGGCGGCGGTGGCTCTGCTCTCCCTGATATTTCGGCAGGATTTGCTTCTGGCTGGCCTGCGGAGGTTGATAGGCTCCTGACCGCCGGACACCTTATTGCAGGCTGGTTGCGCGACCGCAGGTGGACGCGGATGAGCGCAGATACTTTCTGCGTTTATCTGCGCTCATCGGCGGATGCGTTTTTTCCGTTGGTGTCGTTATAGCGGCGGATTGAAGATCGAAATCGCTTCCAGTGTTTCGTCCCCGATGTTGACCACCTGATGAGGCACGCCGGGCGGGGCGTAGCCAATCACTCCGGGGCCGATGACGCGCTCCTCGTCACCCACGCGACAGCGCGCCTTGCCGCGCAGGATGTAGAAGGTCTCCGTGCTGTGCTCGTGCGTGTGGAGCGGCAACCCGCTCCCCGGCTCCAGCCGCACCAGGTTGACCGTCAGGTGCGGGTTCTGGTCGGTGGTGATCAGGGGGCACACCGACGCGCCCTCAAAGCGCGGATGGGGCTTCCAGGGTTGTTCGGCGCTGTCAATCAGGAAGGGGGACATGGGACACACTCCTTCAGGGATGATGGGGGACGGTCAGCGAGGTTCGCGCGCTCTCGCACATTGTTCGGCGGCACGCAGGTCGTCTGGCGTGTTCAGATTCCAGAAGGCCAGACCGTCGGGGTCGAAGCGACGGCACCAGTTCGGCTCCAGGGGCAGGATGCGGGCCTGATCGAACCAGGAGGTCACTTTCCAGCGCCCCTCGTCCAGCGCCTGCCGGATGAGCGGCAGGCACGTCTCCCGCCGGTAGATTGCGTGCAGCGGTTCCCAGCCCGCCGGGGTGCGTGGCACAGCGGCGTCGGCGGTGCTTTCGGTGAGCAGCGCGGCGGCAGCGCGTAGCAGGGTGGCGTTCGCAAACGGCATGTCGCAGGCCACCACCGCCACCAGTGGGTGGCTTGCGGCCTGCAGGGCGGTGTACAGCCCGCCCAGTGCTCCGCGTTCGGGGATCAAGTCCCGCACTTTGGGTTGGGGAAGGAAGACCAGGCGTTCGGGATGGTTGGTGGTGACGATCAACTCGTCGGCCAGCGGTGTGAGGCGCTCGATCACCCGTCGAATCAGCGGCTGACCGGCGAAGGGTAGCGTGGCTTTGTCGCGTCCCATGCGGCGCGACTGACCTCCGGCTTGAACCACCACGGTGAGCATGGGGCCATTATACCCCTGGCCTGTCTTGTTGGACTTTAGACAAAAGTGATATTCTCCTGGCGTGAGCCGGGCCACGATGAGCA
>CAYSXA010000036.1:0-19486 GCA_964435005.1 uncultured Anaerolineaceae bacterium
GCCCCCCTGTCGAAAAATGCTACCTCCTCGCCTCTTAGGTGCGGAATGTGGGTTTGAGGTTCACCTAGTCTGGTCACCTGGCAGCGTGCCGCCGCCGCATTACTACGAGGGGAGTATCCGGGTGCGTGCCGACGGTCAGGGTGTCGTCGCCCTGGCGCCCGATTATGGGATGCACGACACACCGCACTGGGCAGAACGCTTCACCGTGCCCGTCGGGGCACTGGAGCGCCTGCGGGCTGCGCTCCTGGCCTGTCGCCCCCTGCTGGCACAGGCCACCCGTCAGCCCACGGACGACCGTCATCTGGGCGGCCCAACGCAGATGCTCACCGTGCGATTCGACAACGAATGGTTCACCGTCTCACGCCGGGCAGCCGCCGCACACCCCGACCTGCTTGCCTTGTTCGACCAGGTGCGCCGCCTGGCTCCCACCGACCTCTGGGAAGCGCTCCAGGTGCGCCGGGCGGCTTACTGGAACCAGAACACGAACGAATAACGCGCACCAAGGCTGTCAGACATCTTCTTCACCCTCCTCCAGCGGGAGGAGGGTTGGGGACGGGGGAATTACCCGCTGTTCAGGGAACCAGCCGCCAGGAAGGACAACACCAGCGCGTTGAAGCGCTCCGGCTGCGCCAGGTGCGGCTGATGCCCGCAATCCTCGAACCAGACCAGCCGCGCGTACGGCAACCGGCGCGCCAGCGCGGTGAACGAATCGGGGGAAAGCGTGCGGTCGCGGCGCCCGCCTACCAGCAACGTGGGTACGCGCACAGCGGGCAGCCAGTCCACCGTGTTGCGCGGAATGGTCGCCGGGATGCGCAGGATGTGCGGCGAGGCGCGTTTGTAATCCGCCACAACCTGACGGCGCACGGTGGACGGGAAGGTCGCCGCCTCGCCGAACAGGCTCATCCAGCCGTGCAACACCACCGCCGGCACATGACGCAGCGCCCTCTCTGCCAGCGGCAGGTGGCGGTGATACACCCGGAACCCCAGCCCCAGTTGCTCCCAGGCATAGAACGGGTTGACCAGCACCAACGCCCGCACCCGATACAGGAAACGGTAAGCAAAGGTGAGCGCCAGCAGCCCGCCGAGCGAATGGCCGACCAGCACCAGTGGCCTGTCCCTCACTTCAGCCCCAATCTGCGCCACAAGATGGTGAAATACTCCTTCGAAGGTGTAAACCTCCGGCGCTGGCGGATGCGGGCCATCGCCATGCCCCAACAGATCGGGCGTCATCACGGAATAGCCGGCAACGCGCAGCGCAGGCACCAGAAAGTCCCAATCGTGCGCCGAGGCGGCCATGCCATGGATCATGACGACCGCCTCGGAACGTTGCCCGGTGGCCTCTCGGTCTTCAATGACGTTGGGCGTGTTGTTCGGCATACCGTTTCGCCAACTCGCGTCTCAAAATCTTGCCAATGAACGTCCTGGGGAAGTCGTCCACGAAGATGACCAGACGGGGAACCAGTTCGGGCGGCAACCGCCGCTGGCAATAGGCCAGGATGGTCTCCGCCGACGGGCGCTCCCGCCCGGCAATCACGAAAGCAATCGGCTGTGCGGCCACTGCAACCACCGCCGCCTCCTTCACCTGCGGGATTTCGTACAGCACCTCTTCCACATCGCGCGGGAAGGCCGGCTCGCCCGGTTTGCTCGGATACCACATGTCCGCTTTGCGGGCCACGATGCGGAAGTAGCCGTCCGCGTCCATCACCGCTACGTCGCCGGTAAGCAGCCAGCCGTCCGGCGTGACCACGCGGGCGGTGGCTTCCGGGTCTTGCCAGTACCCGACCATCACCTGCGGACCGCGCACCGCCAGTTCGCCAATCTGACCGGGCGGCACGGGGCGGGACGGGTCGTTCAACGCCACCACGCGCGCTTCGGTGGACGGCAGCGGGATGCCGATGCTCCCCACTTTACGGCGCCCAAACAGCGGGTTGGCGTGCGTAACCGGCGAGGCCTCGGTCAGGCCGTAGCCCTCCACCAGCCGACCGCGCGTCAGTTTCTCGAACGCCTCCTGCACCTCGACCGGTAGCGGCGCCGACCCGCTCAGGCAAGCCTTAATCGAACGGATGCCGTAGCGCCGCACGCCGGGAAAGTTGCTGATGCGCAGGTACATCTGCGGCACGCCAGGGAAAATCGTGGGGCGGTAACGCTGGATGGTCTTCAGCGTGTCCTCCACCTCAAAGCGCGGCTTGAGGATGAGCGTCGCGCCCAGTGCAACGGGTACGTTCAGCGCGGTGGTCAGGCCGTAACTGTGGGCGAAGGGCAGCACACACAGAAACCGCTCGTGCCCTTCTTCGGCCTGCGGCAGCCAGTGGCGGGTCTGGATGGCGTTGGCGACCAGGTTACGATGGGAGAGCAGCACTCCTTTGGCACGCTGCGTGGTGCCGCCGGTGTACAGGATGGCTGCCGGATCGGTGGGCGAGACATTCACCGCAGGCGGCTCGGCGGGTTGACGCGCTACCAGGTCGCGCCAGCGGAGTACGTCGGGTGACAGGGTAGGCAAAGGATGTCGCCGCCGATACCACCAGCCCTTCAGCGGCGGCAGCGCGTCGGCGACCTCGACCAGGATGACGTGTTCCACATCAGCCTGCGCGCGGCAGGTCTGCGCCAGTTCCAGGAAGTCGGGCAGGGTGACCAGAAAGCGCGCCCCGGAATCCTGCGCCTGGTGGAGCAAATCTTCGGCCTGCAGGACGGGCAGAGCAAACACGGCCACGCCGCCGGCCATGAGCGCGCCGAACCAGGCGGCCACGAGTTGCGGCAGATTGGGCAGCAGCAGCATTACGCGCTCGCCGCGCTCCAGCCCCAGGTGACGCAGCGCGCTGGCGAAGCGGTGCGCTTCGGCCTCCAGATGACGGTACGTGGTACGCCGCCCGGCGAAAATCAGCGCGGTACGCCCCCGAACCGCCGTGCCGCCGAGCGCAGGAACTGGTACAACGGCACGTCGGGCACGGCCACGGTGTAGGGCGTCTGATCCTCGTAGTGCACCAGCCAGGGTCGTTCGCGGAGCAGATCGGCGCGCGGGTCTTCCCCGCCGCCGTTCTCGCGCCAGGTGCGGTGCGAAGATTCGCGCAAAAAACGGCGGATGGCACGGTTGACCGCGTCGCGGCGCTCCAGCATCACCATGTGGCCGGAAGCACCCACGTCCACATCCTCCGCGCCGGGGATCACACGCGCTACCTCCTCGAACAGCGGGCGGGCGAACACGATGTCGCGGTGTCCCCGAATCACCAGCGTTGGCACGGTCAGGTCGCGGAAGCGGCTCCAGCCGTTCCAGCACGAGAGGATGTTGCGATACCAGGGGCGCAGCGCCGCCGGCGAGGCGGCCAGCCAGCGGCGAGTGAAGGGACGCAGCAAACGCAGTACTGTGGCGGGCAGGTTCAACGCCAGCCGGTAGAGCGGGTTCAGCCGAAACTCGCCCGCCGTGGCAATCAGCACCAGGTGGGAAACGCCCTCCGGGTAGCGCACCGCGTATTCGGTGACCACCGCCCCGCCGAAGGAGTGCCCCACGAGCACAAACGGCGTCTGGACGTTCAACGCCTGCACCAGCCGCCGCAGGTCGTCCACCGCCTCGTCCATAGAGAAGTCCGGGGCAGGCAGCGTGGGCGTGCGCCCGTGGCCGCGCTGGTCGAAGGCGATCACGCGGTTCTTCAGCGAGAAGTGCTGCAACTGATATCGCCACTGGCTGGCCTGTCCCCCAAAGCCGTGCACCAGCACGAAGGTGCGCCTGGGCTGCTCCGGCGCGATGTCAATCACCGACAGCCGCACCTGTGGCGTCTGTCGGAGCGTCACTTCGCGCCGATAGAGTTCCAGGTCGATTTTCACGGTTTCAGTGTATATGGAAAGGAGTGGTTCTGTCAAACCACGACAGCACAACCTCAGCTCACCACGGCGGTCGGCGGATGGCGCCACACCCGCCGCACCAGCGAGGTCAACGCCGTCAGGCCGCGCGCCAGCGGCTCGACCCGGATGTACTCCTGGGACGAGTGCGCGCCGCCGCCCTCCGTCAATCCCAGGCAAATCGCGGGGAGTCCCCGGCTGAGCGGGGCGTTCGCATCCGTGGAGCCGATGTTCAACTGCGGCTTCACGCCCTGCTCGCGCAACGCGGCCAGCGCCGATTGCACCAGCGAGTGCCGCGCGGGGAGTTCCCCGGCGGGGCGGTTGCCGATGACCTCCACGTCCACACGCACGCCCCGGCGAGCGGTCTGCTGCGCCAGGGTCTCTGCCGTCCGCGAGAGCGAGGCCAGTGCATCCGGCGACTCCGAACGCAGGTCGAGTTCCAGCCAGGCGGTGGACGCGATAGTGTTCACCGTGGTTCCGCCCTGAATCACTCCCACGTTCAACGTGGTGCGCGGCGATGCAGGCAAGGGAATGCGGGTCAGGTGAGTGACCAGGCGCGCCAGTTCGTGCACCGCCGAAGGTCGACCGTGATGCACCCAGGAATGCCCACCTTCAGTGTGCAGCGTGATGCGATACCGCCGCACCCCCAGGCCACGGTGGTACACCTGTCCCAACCCCATGCCTTCGAGCACGATATAGGCCAGCGGCGCACGCCCAAAACGATCCACCACCGCGTGCATCCCACGCAAGTTCCCCAGCCCCTCCTCGCCGACATTCGCCACCAGCCACAGGTCGCCCGGCAGGGAAACGCCTTCTGCGCGCAGATGCCACAACAGACCAAACAGCGCCGCCAGCCCCAGACTGTTGTCGCCGATGCCCGGCCCCTGCAGGTAGTCGTCCTGGCGGGTCAGGGTGAGGTCGGTCTCCAGCGGAAACACGGTATCCAGGTGAGCGCTGACCACCAGCGGCAGCGCTTCCCCAGCTCCCGACAGGCGTGCGTACACGTTCCCCACGTCGTCCTGGCCGACATCCGCCAGCCCTTCCTCCATGAACCGCTGTTGCAGGAAAGCCGCCCGCTCCCCTTCCTGAAAGGTCGGCGCAGGGATTTGTTGGATCTGGCAGGCCAAGTCAATCACGCGATGCAGCAGGTCCATATCACACCTTTCGCACGGCCCGACGCAACTTCTCCAGCCTGGCCTGCGCCAGCCCCGGCAGGGCGTCCAGCGCGTAGAACGGGCCGCTCCCTTCCACCGTCAACGAGGCAGAGATGTTACCCCACAACGCAGCTTCCACCGGGTCGAAGGTGCTCAGATACCCGGCCAGAAAACCGCCGCAGAACGCATCGCCCGCGCCGGTCGGGTCACGGATCACGTTCGGGTACGCCGGCACTTCCCACCGCTTATGAGACGCCGTCTCGTACACCCACTGGCCGCCTGCGCCCTTCTTGACCACGATAATCTCGCAACCGTAGCGCCCCAATTCCTCGATCATCGCCCAGAGGTCCGTCGTCCGTCCATGAAAGAGGGCAGACAGTTCCTCCTCCGAGGGCAAAAAGGCGGTCAATCCGGCCAGCAGGGCAGGAATCTGGTCGAAAAACGCCGGCTGCATGTATCCCTGACCAGGGTCAAGCGTGACCGTGGCGCAACCTTCCTGGCGCAACCCCGCTGGCAACATGATGTGCGTCACGTAATCCAGCGGGCAGAGGTGCGCCGCGCGCGCTTCCAGGTACGCCGAAGGCACATCGCCCAGGCGGATGGTGTAATCCGTGAGGCGATTCCGACTGTCTAACTGATGGCTGCGATCTTCGTACCCCAACAGAACGCGCGGAAAAGGCAACCCCGCGCGGGCGAAGTGGCCGATCGGATCGTTGTACACCGCCTGAAAACCGTCCGCATAAGCGGTGAACGCGCGCACATCGAGCGGGCGGGGCAACACGGTGATCCCGCGCACGTCCCAGCCACGCGCGACGAGGTCGTCCAGCCAGGCGCGGGGAAAGTCCTCCCCGATGCGCGACACCAGCCCCAAATCCTTCTCCCAGATGGACAGCCCCGCCGCTGCGTAGAGCAAGCCGCCGCCGGGCTGATCAACGATGGCCTTGCCGTCGGGGAGCAGGATGGTCTCTCGCTGCAAGCGACCAAAAATCAGGAATTCGGGCATTGACGACTCACACTCCCTGCAACACCTCGCCGAACGCGTCTACCGCGCGCAGCACAGCGTCGTTATCAATCCAGTAATGCGTCACCAGGCGGAAGCGGCGCGGGCCGACCACGCCGACGCGCACGCCACGCAGCTGCAAGCGCTCCGCCACCTGCGCCGCGTCCAGCGACAGGTCATCAGTCAGATGCAGATAGACCATGTTCGTCGCCGGCTCGCCCTCCACCACCAGACCGGGGATGATACGTAACCCTTCCGCCAGCGCCCGCGCGCGGATGTGGTCTTCCCCCAGGCGCGGCAGTACCGTCTCCAGCGCCACAATGCCCGCCGCTGCCAGCACGCCGGCCTGGCGCATTCCGCCGCCGAGCTGCTTGCGAATCCGTCGCGCGCGCTCGATGAACGCCCGTGAGCCACACAGCACCGACCCGACCGGCGCGCACAATCCTTTGCTCAGACAAAAGGTGACCGAATCGACCGGTTCGGTCAGCGCCGCCGGTTCCACGCCGAGCGCGACCGCCGCGTTGAACAGCCGCGCGCCATCCAGGTGCAGGCGCAGGCCGTGCTCGCGCGCCAGGTCGCCGACCGCGCGGGTGTACTCCACCGTAAGCGCCGCGCCGCCGCAGCGGTTATGCGTGTTCTCCAACGTAATCAGCCGAGTGGGTGGCTGGTGCACGTCGTCCGGGCGAATCGCCGCGCGCACCTCCTCCAACGCCAGCGTGCCGTCCGGCTGGTTGGGAATCGGGTGCGGATGCACGCCACCCAATGCGGCCATGCCACCGGCTTCGTACAGGAAGATGTGCGCCAGGTGTCCCAGGATGACCTCATCGCCGCGCTGACAGTGAGCCAGAATCGCCGCCAGGTTGCCCATCGTGCCCGACGGCACGAACAGCCCGGCCTCTTTGCCCACCAGCGCCGCCGCCATCTCCTCCAGGCGGTTCACGGTCGGGTCTTCGCCGTACACGTCATCGCCCACCTCTGCGCGCGCCATCGCTTCGCGCATGGCCGGCGTGGGCTGGGTGACGGTGTCTGATCGCAAATCAATCACGTCCATTGTTTCCTCTCTGTGTTCGTTTTCGGCGAACAGATCTCCCCCCTCCCCTCTCTCTATCAAGGGAGGGGAGGGGGACCGCGCCTTGACTACCGCTCGGCGCGGGAGGGGTGAGATTCCCTGAGCACGCTCTTGAGAGATGAACCCTTTTTTGCCTCCGCGAAATCCACGTTCTATTCCCGTGGCAGCCGGGCAGTGGCGCGTTCAGATAACGCGCTGGCGCACTACCTCAAAGAGCAGCACGCCAGCGGCCACGGCGGCGTTCAACGACTCGGTCCCGCCCGGCATGGGGATGTGCACCGCCTGATGCGCCAGACGCCGTGCCTCCGCCCCCGCACCGCGGGCCTCGCCGCCGATGACCAGCGCCAGCGGCTGGCGGAAGTCCGCCCGGTAGCAGGGCACGCCCGCATGCGCTTCCGCCAGGAACACCTGAAGACCGTTCAACAGCGGGGGGACGCCCTCCCAGGAGACGCGCCGGAGCGGCAGGCGGAAGTGCGCGCCCATCGCCGCACGCACCACCTTCGGGTTGTACGGGTCGGCGTTGCCTGGCGGCAGCAACACGCCCTGTACGCCCGCCGCCAGCGCGGTGCGCAGCAGCGTGCCCAGGTTGCCCGGATCGCGCACCCCGTCCGCGAGGAGCAGGAAATCCCGCCGCCGGGGCAGCGGCAGGTCGCGGATGGGGAGCACGAGCAGCACGCCCTGCGGCGTCTCCGTGTCGCTCGCGGCGCGGAATGCCCGCGCGCTGACCCGATCCACCGGCACGCCGCGCCGGGCAAGCGCCCTGGCCACCTCCACGGCCTCCGACGCCGCGTCCTCCGCCAGCAAGACGCGCTCCGGCAGCACATCCGCCGCGAGCGCTTCCCGCGCCAGCCGGACGCCCTCGGCCACGAAGCGACCGGTCTGGCGCCGCGCACGCGGTTTGCGTTGCAGGCGTCGAATCTCCTGAATCAGCGGGTTGGACGGCGAGGTAATCATGCCGCCCACCGTTCGTCCCAGACGCACAGGAAGGCCTCCAGCGCGGGGCGGTCATACAGCACCAGCCGCACGGTGCGCAAGGAAGTATCCGGCTCGTCGGCGAAGTATTGCGTCACCGCGTCGAATATCACCCCCGCCGCGCGCTCCTTCGGGAAGCCGAAGATGCCGGTCGAAATGGCCGGCAGCGCCACGGATCCCAGACCAAGTTCCGCCGCCCGGCGTAGCGACCCGCGCACAGCGGCGGCCAGTTTGCGGTCTTCGTCGCCACTTCCCCACACCGGCCCCACCGCGTGAATCACGTAGCGGCAGGGCAGGCGACCCGCGCTGGTGTAGGCCGGCTCCTCATGGGAGACCGGGCCATGCTCCCGCACCCAGGCGTTGCTCTCCTGCTGGATGACCGGACCGCCCCGGCGCGCAATCACCCCGGCCACGCCGCCGCCGTGCTGCAAATGTGCGTTCGCAGCGTTCACAATGGCGTCCACCGCCTCCTGGGTGATGTCGCCCTGAACCAGTTGAAACCGACCGCCGTGTGGCAGGGAATGCTCTCGAATCACCGTGTTCATCACACCCTCTCCTGACGCGCTCGTCCGGGGAATAAGGGTATTATAACTGGATTGGCGACTGCGCACCTGCTGTGGCTGCGGGCTGCCTGTGCCTGGGATTGAAATCCTCCAATCCGGCTGAAAACCGGTTTCTGAAGTTTGGCCTTTTCCGTCGGAGCCTGATCATATCGCCTCCATCAGCGCGGAGCCATCACAGGCAAACTGGGGGGATCGCTTCGGCGGTCTGCGACCGCCTCGCGATGAAGCCTTTTCGTGGAGAGATCGCCGACCCACGGGGGAAGTGAAGGCCGGTTCTCTCCGGAGCCCCTCCTCTTCCCCCTTTCATTCCCCCCACCAGTGAGGGCTTATCAATGCTCTGGTTTCTGCGCGGCCTGCGACTTTTCCTCCCCTCCCCGCCAGCGGGGAGGGGGGAAACAGAGGGGAGAGGAGGGGAAAAACCGCGAATCGGATGGAGAATTGATCAGCCCTACACCACCAGCGCCAGCCGTTGACACCCCCGGCAGCGACGGTTATACTGCACCGAAAAGGAGACCGCATGGGATACACCAACGTACAACAACTGTTCGATATGCTACCGGGGCTGTTCCGCCCGGAGAAAGCCCAGCAAACCGACTTCGCCGTGCAGTTCGAGCTTAAGGGCGAGGGCGGCGGTGAGTGGTTCGTCCAGGTGCAGCACGGCGAACTGACCGTGGCACGCGGGCGCGCGGCAAATCCCTCAATGACCGTGCGCGCCAGCGCCGCCGACGTGCTCGCCCTGGCGAACGGCACGCTCGACCCGATGCAAGCCTACTTCAGCGGTCGCCTGCAGGTGGAGGGCAACCTGAAGCAACTCTACCACCTGCAAAACCTGTTCCGCATGCCCGAAGGGCGGCCATGAGCGACAAATCCCCCACCCCACGCCCCTCATGGAAACGCCAGTGGGTCAGCGTGTTCCTCGGCGCGGCCATCGGCTGGATGATCAGCCCGGCGCTCCCCAACCTGGAGACCACCACCCTGATGCTGTGGGGCGCCATCCTGGTCGGCACGCTGAGCAACCTGGGACAGTTCGCCCGCGCGGGCGCGGTGCTCACCCGCCACGAATCCCCGGCGCTGAACATCCTGGTCGGCCTGGGGTTTCCGCTGCTGATTTTTCTGCTGATCTTCCTCGCCCTGCGCTGAAGCCGAAACGGGCGGCCTGGCCGCCCGTTTCGCTTACCACACCCGTTCCAGGTCGGAGTTGTCACACGGCGCGCGCCCGACCTTCGCCATGTCCACCCACTCACCATGCACCTTCACCCGCACCACGTCGGCGGTGAAGTCCGTCACCGTGGGGCCGTGGTTGTCGAACAGGGACGACCCCACGCCGTAGTAGTCCACCGGCACGTTCAGGCGCTCGAAGCGGCGAATCTTCTCCGGGTTGAAACCGCCAGAGACCACAATCTTCACCTCGCGGCAACACTGCGCCGCGCGCTCCCGCCACGCCGGCGGCAAGTCCCACGATTCCCAGGCCGAATCCAGCGCCTGCCGCACGGTGAACACCAGGCGCGGCGTGACACCCAGGTCGAGCGCCGGGTCACCCAGCGGCGGCACGGAGCGGTCACGCAGGCTGCTGCTGGTGTCCAATCGCACGCCGAACAGCTTGAACTTGCGCGCCTCGGTTGGGTCACCGGCATCAACCAGTTCGCGGTAACGGTCAAACATCGCGCGGCATACGGCGAGCGAATCGCCCACGCAGTCGTTGTTGAAGTCCACCAGCGCGATGCGCGGCACCTCCGGCGGCAGGGTGTGCGCGAAGGCCAGCATGGCCTCGGCGGTGTCGCCCAGAAAGCAGGCAATCACCGCGTGGGCGACCGTGCCACCGCCCGCACCGCCCCACCAGTCACCCTGCGCATCGGTGGACACGAAGGGGGAGAGCCGCTGCGCGTAATCCATGTTGAAGCGTTTGACCGCGATTTCGTAGGCGTAGCCGTCGGCGGCCTGTACCTCGTGCAGGTCGAAGCGCGCCGGGAAGAAGAGCACCGGCTTGCCGTTCGCGGCAATCAGCGTCTGATAGACGTTAGTCGCCACGCGGCTGGCACGGGTCAGGATGCCCAGCGTGGGCGTCTCCAGCATGGCGAAGTCGCGGTAGCGTCCGCGCACCTTGAGCACCGGCTGTACCCGACGTGGGTCGCCGTTGTACTCCACCAGCGTGCCGTCGTGCACCGCCCACACTTCGAGTTGTTCCCAGGTCTCCACGAAGCGGTCGCCGTCCCAGTAGCCGGTGCAGTGGCGCAGCATGGCGAGCGCCTTGTCCACGCCGACGATCACCGTCTTGCCCGGTCGGCGGGTGAACCACTGCATCTCGACTTCCATGTCCCCCACCGGAATGCCCTGCGCCGAGACGCCTTTCGGCAGGCGGGGTGACGTACCGCGATAGGTGTATCCCTCGCGACTGAGTGCGGTCAACATGCGGTGGATGTTGGCAAAATACTTGTCCGAGTACCAGCCGCGCCGCATGCGCTCGATGTCCAGTTTGAAGATCTCGTTGGTCAGGCGTTTGCCGTCGAAGATGCTCATGATGTACCTCGTGAATAGGGCCACAGATGGACGCAAATTTTCACGGATTTTTCGCCGCTACCCGGCGTACAGGATTTACGCCACCCAGACAGAACTCACCGCAGCGCCATCGAGAGCACAGAAGGACTCCGTGACCTCCGTGCCTTCGTGGTTCATCAATGGCGCATATCCTTCGCAGCCTACGAAATCCACACCAGCGAAGCCACACCGACCGCCACCAACGCCGCGACCAGCCACCAGCCCAACCAGGAGACAGAAGCCGTCGTGGTGCGCGTCGCAGCCGGGGTGGTCAGGCGGCGCAAGGCGCGCTCCAACACGCGGTTCTCCTCCTCAAAGCGCCGTCGCTGGCGGTGTTCGTGCAGCGCCCAGCGGAACAACAGCATGTTCAGCAATACCGAAACCCCCAGAGGGAACATCACCGCATCCATAAGACGCTCCTCTTACGCTGGAAAACGGTCGGCCAGGCCGGGCCAGGTTTCCATTGGCTGTTCGGTGGTCACGCGGTGCATCCCCGCGCGGGCGAACTCGGCGTAGGCCGCGTCGGCCTGCTCGCTGAAGTCCGCGCCGGGGACGACCACCGGTGAGGTAGTGTCCTCCAGCAGGTACACCTTGCGCGCCAGATGCGCCTCGCCGCGCTGCTCCAGTGTAGTCAGCAGGTCGCTCACTGTCCAGGCCACGCAATGGCTCTTGGCCTGACCGGTGAGGATTACGGCGTCGAAGCAGTGCAGCAGGGAAAGCAGCCGCTCGTCCACCGCCGCCAGCGGCTGACCGTCCGCGTCCTCGCGCACCTCCGGCGCCAGCGCGGAATAGTGCTCCGTGAGCGGGTGGTCACCTTTGATGATGAACTCCGGCTGTGCATAGCGTGCCACGCTGTGGAAGAACACCGCCTCCTCCACCGCCGAGACCAGCGCGTGCCCGATGCCGCCCTGCATGGCATGGTACGGCCACACGGTGAGCGCGTACTTGCCGCGCGCCGCCAGCGTGCGCACGTAGTGTTCCAGATGTCGCTGGCCGGCCTCCGGGGCGATACCCAGCGTCCCGGCCAGCGCCGGGTTGAAGCGCCAGCGCCCGCTCTCCACGTCCTCGACCGTGACCACCGTGTAGGGTTCGGGATGCCGTCCTTCCGCGTCCACCAGGAACGGCGGATGGAAAATCTGCATCGCGCGGTGGGTGTCCAATGTGGCGACGACGTGCGTGATGCGATCCAGATGATGGTAGATGAAGCGGCACAGGCGGACGTTGTCCTCCACCGCACCGTTGCCGCTGCGCCCGGCGACGAACAATTCAAAATCCGGCAGGCAGAAGGTGTTTTGCACATCAATCAACACCAGTGCCACGCGCACGGCGTCCTCCGCTGCCGGGGGGATGCCGTGTCGCTCCGCCCAGTCGCGTGCCTCGCGGGCACGTTGGCCGTAGTCCACGCGCCAGACCTCACCAACACGCTGCGGGTCGAAGTGCGAGGGAAGAGGGAGCATGACCGTCTCCTTTCGTGTCAAAACTACACTTACAGAAGCGAAAAAGAAGAAACGCCGCCTATTAGTGTTTTTCAGACACTATTGTACCACCTCTGGACATCTTGTCAAGAGCGATCCTCACCTCCCTCAGGCCACGGACGATGCCCCGCTTCCGCGTCCGGCGACTCGCACAACAGTTGCACCGCATGTGGCAACACGGGACGGATCACGTCCAGGTTTTCGCGCGCCGCTTTCGGGCTACCGGGCAGGTTGACGATCAGCGTGCGCCCGCGAATTCCAGCCACCGCGCGCGAGAGCATGGCGTGCGGCGTAATCTGCAAACTGGCGGCGCGCATGGCTTCCGCCAGGCCGGGCGCCTCGCGCTCGATCACCGCACGGGTGGCCTCCGGTGTGACGTCACGCGGCGCAAAGCCCGTACCACCGGTGGTCAGGATGACGTCCGCCAGGCCGTCGTCCGCCCAACGGCGCAAGACCGCCGCAATTTGCTCGGCGTCGTCGGGGACGACCTCTTGCGCGGCCACCGCCCACCCTCGCGCGCGGACGGCCTCCGCCAGCGCCGGGCCCGACCGGTCGGGGCGTTCACCGCGCGCCGACCGGTCAGATACCGTAAGAATGGCGACTCGCAACGTCATGCGATGTCCTTCCCGTACACGTACAAATCCATGCGCTCGCAGCCGCGCTTCTCGTAGAAGCAGATGGCCTCTTCGTTGTCCGGCGTGACCAGCAAATAGTAGCGCAGGCAACCTTTGGCACGCCAGCGCGCCTCCAGTGCGCGCATCAGCGCATCGCCCACACCTCGCCCACGGTATTCCGGCGCCACGGCCAGGTGATACATGATGCCTCGCCGCCCGTCGAACCCGCCGAGCACCGCGCCGATGATGCGGCCCTCGGCCTCGGCGACCAGGAACAGGTCGGGGTCGCGTTTCAGTTTCTTCTCGATCTCCTCCGGCTCGTCCGACTTCCGCAACTGGATGCCGGGGCCGGCGTTCGACCACAGGCGGTACACCGCCTCGTAGTCATCCGGAAAGCGGAAAGTGCGCAGGGTGAAGTCACGTGCCATGTCGGTTATGATGCTTTGTTGCTCTTCAACCTTCTTCCATCCCCACCAAAGACCGCCAGGGACCGTGGATGCCGTCCTCCGTCACACCGAAGTACAGGCGGTAGCCCTGCGGTGTGTATTGCACCAGGTCGTATCGGACCTGTTTCCCCTGGCGATAACTGCGCAGCAGGCCCAGATCGTCCTGCCATTGGACATCAGCGTCTTTCAGGCTAGCAGGCAATTTCTCATGCTGGGTGATCGCATAGTGCCACAGCCGCCGCGCAGAGGACTTGGTCACATTCTTCACCACGTTGCCGTTGCGCAGGTCGCGCATGGTGTAGTAGCGGTCGCCCTTGCGGTTCTCCACCGCGACCACCTCCACACCGGTGCGCGGGGCGAGGTCTTCGTCCTTCTCCACCACGGGCAACGGCGGGGGCGTCGGTTTCGCTGGCGGGGGCGATGTAATCTCCTGCTTCTCCTTCAACCCGCGCAGCACCAGGCCAACGATCTCGTCGCGCACGGCCAGGCCGGTCTCCGCCTCGGAGCGGATGTAGATTTTGCTATCGTCCACCGCGTAGGGCGGGTCGTCACCGCGCGGCACCAGGATGCGCACCACCTTCTTACCGCCGGTGGTGTGCACGTCCAGCGTGCAGTGCAACGGCGGGCTGATGCGCTTGCTGATTTCCTGCTCCAGTTGCGCAATGGCCTGCGTGGGACGCGCCACCCCGGTCACCGGCTGTTTGGGGTCGGCGCTCAGACCGACGTACAGCGTGCCGCCGTTCGTGTTGGCGAAGGCGCACACGTCGGCGATAATGGCATATAATTTACCGCCGCGTACGGTCATGCTCTCGTGGAAATCCTGCACGATGTTCGGGCCTTCTTCACGCGCGGCCTGGATGAAGTCGTAGGCTGCCGCCGCCTTGCCCCGTCGCGGGCGGGTGCGGGCGAAGTCGTTGCTCTCGAACAGTTCCCGCAGCGCCTGGAAACTGACCTCCGGCAATAACACCTCGGTGGCGCGGTCGCCCACGCCGAGCACCTTCTTGCGGTCCGGGTCGGCGGCCAGACGGTGGGCGTCCGAGCCCTGGATGCAGTGCATCCGGCGCGGGTATTCCGGCTTGGTGCCGTCGAAGAAGCGCGCCGTGGTGTGCCGCCCCTTCTGCTCCAGGTCGGTCACCTCCAGCGCATGCAGATGCGGGTCTTGCGTGTAAGCGATCTTGGTCTGTCCGCCAAAGGGAAAGCCGCGCATTGCCACGCCATTCGTCGAGTTGGCGTGCGCCGCGATCACCAGCCCGCCGCCCTCATGGATCAGGCGGTAGGCGGTGAGCACGTCGCTGCTGGCGCCCACGGTCACCGAGCCAGCATCCAGTTGATCCGCCGGGATGTTCAGACTGAGCAGGATGTGCTCGATCTCTCGGACAGGCTTCTCCGGCGGGAAAATCCCCAAAATATGAAAGCCGAAGGTGGCGGTGAACTCAAAACCTGGCAGCACCAGGATTTTATCCAGCAGCCGACGATACTCGCGCAGCCGAACCTGTTCCTCGGGCAGCAGCCGTTTGGTCTTCTCCAGGAACTCCAGGCGTTCGATTTCCTCGCGCATGCGGCGGTAACCGGCCACCGTATTGTGGTCGGTGAAGGCAATGATGTCCAGCCCACGCGCCTCCGCCTGCTGGAGCAGTTCCAGAAAGGTCACTTCTGACTGCTGGTAATCGCTCGACGCCGGCGTGTGCAGGTGCAAGTCCATGCTGTACCACTTCAAGCGGGCACGGGGTCGTTTTCGTGCCATGTTATCCCTCAATCACCTTGTGGATCCGCTGGATCAAATCATCCGGCATGTAGGGCTTCAGCACAAAGTCATCTGCGCCGGCCTCCAGGCTCTCCTCCCGCATCGGCATACCAGAGACCAGGATCACTCGCGTATTGCTCAGATCGTCCGACTGACGGATCAGGCGCGTGACCTCCACACCGTTCATCTGACCGTGCAGGTGCACGTCCACCAAAACGACATCCGGTTTGTGCCGTCGGATGGCGTCCAGCACATCCTCGTCGGGATGCGCCTCCAGCGGTTGAAAATTCTCGAATTGCAGCAAAGTTTTCAGCAAAGAGACCATCGTCGGGTCATCTTCAATGATCAGCACTTTCTTCATGGGGTTCCTCATTCGCGGACTCAGCCTGCGGCGGCTCCAACGCCGCCTGCAGCACCTCGTCCACGTGTTCGACAAAGATAAATTCCAGCGCCTGGCGCACCTCGTCAGAGAGGTCTTCCAGGTCGTCCTGGTTGCGTTTCGGCAGGATTACCGTCTGGATGCCGAAACGGTGCGCAGCCAGTACTTTCTCCTTGATGCCACCTACCGGCAACACCTGACCGCGCAGGGTGATCTCGCCCGTCATGGCGACGTCAGGGCGCACGTTGCGCCCGGTGAGCAGCGATGCCAGCGCGGTGACCATGGTCACTCCGGCGGATGGCCCGTCCTTCGGCTGCGCGCCGGCGGGCACATGCAGGTGAATGTCCACCTTCTCGAAGAAATCCGGCGGCAGGCCGAGTTCTTCGGCGTGCGCGCGGACGTAGGAAAGCGCCGCGCGGGCAGATTCCTGCATCACGTTGCCCAGCGAGCCGGTGAGTTGAAAGCCCTTGCTCCCTGGCATGGCTGTGGCTTCTACAAACAGCACGTCGCCGCCGGTCGGCGTCCAGGCCAGGCCGGTTGCCACGCCAGGGACAGCGGTGCGCTCTGCGATCTCCTCCGTGCTCCGGAAGCGCGGTCGCTTGAGGAACTCGCGCACCCGTTCCGGCGTGACCGTCACCTTCTCTACCGTCCCTTCGGCGATGCGCGTGACCACCTTGCGGCACACCGCGCCAATCTCGCGCTCCAGGTTGCGCACGCCTGCCTCGCGCGTGTAGTGGCGGATGATCTCGCGTAACCCCTCGTCGGTGAACTCGATCTCTTCCGCCCGCAGGCCGTTCTCCCGAATCTGGCGCGGGATCAGGTAGCCGCGCGCAATGGCGACCTTCTCGCTCTCCGTGTAGCTGGAGAGGTGAATGACCTCCATACGGTCGAGCAGCGGCGCGGGAATATTGTCCATGTAGTTCGCCGTGGTGATGAAGAACACCTGGGAGAGGTCGAAGGCCACTTCCAGATAATGGTCGCGGAACTCGGCGTTCTGCTCCGGGTCCAGCACTTCGAGCAGCGCCGAGGCCGGGTCGCCGTGGAAGTCAAAGACCAGTTTATCCACCTCGTCGAGCATGAAGACCGGGTTGCGCGTGCCCACACGGCGTAGCGCCTGGATGATCCGTCCAGGCATGGCACCGATGTAGGTGCGGCGATGACCACGGATTTCGGCCTCATCGCGCACACCGCCCAACGAGATGCGCACGAACTTGCGTCCCAGCGCACGGGCAACGGAGCGCCCCAGCGAGGTTTTGCCCACACCCGGCGGGCCGATGAAGCACAGAATCACGCCCTCGCGTTCGCGGCGGATGGCGTCTTCTTCGGCGACCTGCAACTCCTCCGCCCGCTCGCGCCGCAGTTTGCGCACCGCCAGGAACTCCAGGATGCGCTCCTTCACGTCCTCCAGACCGTAGTGGTCTTCGTCCAGCACCTGGCGGGCGTGCTGGATGTCCAGCTGGTCTTCCGTGAGCACCGACCAGGGCAGCGAGACCAGCCAGTCCAGGTAGGTGCGGATCACGCCGTACTCAGCGGCGGCGGTCGGCAGGCGGGAAAGGCGGTCGAGTTCGCGCCGCGCCTGCTTTTCGGCCTCTTCGGACATGCCGGCGGCTTCAATTTTCTGGCGGAACTCCTCAATCTCGGCGGCCTGCTCGTCGCCCTCCCCCAGTTCGCGCTGGATGGCCTTCAATTGCTCGCGCAGGAAGTACTCGCGCTGCATCTTCTCAATCTCGGAGCGGGCTTCGTTCTGAATCTTTTGCCCGATCTCCAGCATCTCGACCTCGCGCACCAGGATGGCGATCAGTTTCTTCAGCTTGGCCGAGATGGGATCGAGTTCCAGAATCTCCTGCGCTTCTTCCAGATCCATGCGCTGGAAGTTCGCCACGGTGTACACCGTTTGCAGCGGGTCTTCCAGCGAGGTGACCGAAGCCACCAGTTCCCCCGGAATGGAAGGGATCAGATCCGCGATACGGGCGAACTGGTCGCGCACGTTGCGCGCCAGCGCCTCCACTTCCAGCCCTTCTTCCAGCGTTTCGGGGAACGGTTCGACCTTCGCCTTCAGGTACGGCTCTTCCTGGACGAATTCCCCAAGGCGGAAACGGGCGATCCCCTGCACCAGCAGACGGATGGTACCGTCGGGCGCACGGAACAGGCGGTGGATGGCCGCCACCGTACCCACTGTATACAGGTCTTTCGGGCCGGGGGCCTCCAGTTCGGGATCACGCGAGGCGACCAGCCCGATCAACCGCTCACCGGAGACCACGTCATCCACCAGACGCACCGAACGCGGCTGGCCGATGGTGAGCGGCACCGCTGTCTGCGGGTACACCACCAGCCCACGCAGAGGCAGGATGGGCAGCTCATCAGGGATGTCCGGCCTGCCGGCCTGCGTCTGCTCTTCTTCAGCCTGTTCCGGTTGCGTAACCACTTGCGGCGCGGCCACGCCTTCTTCGTCCTCGTTCAACCAATACTCCATCCAGAGAGATGCGGGCATCGTTGTTCCTGTGATGTCAATGGTCAGGGGTTCATCTCGATGCGCGTGGGGCGCACCTTGGGTAGCACCACCTGCAGGAAGCCGTTTTGATAGGCCGCCGTCGCCTGCGCGGCGTCCACCGGGCCGGGCAACTCGATCTCCACAACGAATTCACCAAAGGGGATTTCCATTTGATAGAACGCGCGGGCTTCCACGCGGTCGTTGCGCACGCCCTGGATGCGCAACAGGCGTCCTTGCAGGGTGATGGAGAAATCGTCTTCGCTCATGCCGGCCACTTCGGAGCGCACCACATAAGCCGCCTCGGTCTCGTACACGTCCGTCGCCGGGCGCCAGCCGTAGGAACGGATGGTCATTTGCCAGTACGCCCGACGCGAGCCTGGCGTTTCCTGCAGGGAAAGCCAGTCCAGCGGGTCTTTTCCGCGTGTCTGCACCAGGATCTCCACCACCACAACACCTCCAAATTTCAGCGCGGCTGGCGCGATGGGCGTTCTCCCCACGCCAGCCGATGCTCCGGGATTACAACGCCTGGCGGGCGGCCTGCAACACGGCTTCGTAATCCGGCTCGTCACCCAGAGCCTTCATGTAATCCACGTACACCACGCGGTTGTCCCGGTCCACCACGAACACCGCCCGGCGCAGCAGACGCACTTCCTTCATCAGGCAGCCGTAGCGTGTGCCGAAGTCCACGTCCTTGTGGTCGGAGAGCACAACCACCTGCTCCACACCGGCGGCGCCGCACCAGCGTTTCTGCGCAAAGGGCAGGTCGCAACTGATCGTCAGGATCACAATGTCATCACCGAGCGCTGCAGCTTCCTCATTGAAGCGACGCGTCTCCCGGTCGCACACCGCCGTGTCCAGCGAAGGCACGGCGGCGATGATCCGCACCTTGCCTTCCGTGTCTGCCAGCCCGCGAAAGGGCTTCCAGTCCTGCGCGGTCACGGTGAAGTCCGGCGCCTCCTGACCTACCTGGATATCCGGGCCGACCACGGTCACGTCCAGCGGGCCAAACTTGATCAGGCCTTTCCGTTCCAACATGGTGAAAACGTCTCCTTCCTGTATACACGTTGGTGTGTTTGGGTCCATCGTGGATAATTATAGCACGGTGACGACCCGCCCGACGGGTCGAAGGGCAGAAGCCAGTTAGACGAATGCCGGTTTTACCCTCACCCCGCCCCCTTCTCCCCCCTCCCCTCTCCCAAGTGGGGAGAGG
>CAYSXA010000037.1:0-19217 GCA_964435005.1 uncultured Anaerolineaceae bacterium
GAGGGGGGGAGGGGAGTCGCGGTCGGGGGAGGCGGCCAGCGTGGCGCAGCTCCGCCTTGACGGAGGGCGCGACGGAGAGGTGGAGGAAGTGGGAGTGGGTGTGTTGGACGGTCAGGGACGCCAGGGTGGTCTGGCCGCAGCCGGGTGGCACCCAGAGGGTGATGGACGAAAACAGGCGATCGGCCTCAATCGCGGGGCGCAGCAGTTTGCCCGGCCCCAGGATGTGCTCCTGGCCGACGAACTCGTCCAGCGTGCGTGGGCGCATCCGCGCGGCCAGCGGCGCTTCGCGCTTCAGACGTTCCTGCGCAGCGTGATCGAACAAATCCATGCTGGTATTGTACCATTGGCACCCCCACGCCAGGCGGAAGCCTCGCTTACGCGAGGCTGAAGTCGAGGCGCGAGCGGATTGCGCCCACAGCTGGATGCAGACGAGCGCAGATGATTTTTGCAGGGTGCCATCTGCGGACGTGCACCAATCCCCCTGGAAAGCACGTCCAATAATCAGTCGGAAGACGACTTCCCTTTGGCTTCCTCCCAGAGCGCGTCCATCTCCTCCAGGGTGAGGTCATCCAGGGCGCGCCCCTGCTGACGGGCTGTCGCTTCGATGTGTTCAAACCGGCGGCGAAAGCGGGCGTTCGCTTCGCGCAGGGCGCTTTCGGGGTCCACCTCCAGCCAGCGCGCCAGGTTGACCACCGCGAAGAGCAAATCGCCCACTTCAGCAGCACGCGCTTCGGCGTCTGGAGCCTGCTGCACTTCTTCCAGTTCCTCGTGCACTTTGTCCCACACCCAGGCGATTTCTGGCCAATCGAAGCCCACGCGGGCGGCGCGTTTCTGGTACGCCTCGGCCTGCGCCAGCGCGGGCAGTGTCGGCGCCACGCCGTCCAGCAGGCCTTTCTCTGCCTGGCCGTTCTCTTCGCGTTCGGCAGCCTTCAGCCGCACCCAGTTCTGCAGCACCTCGTCTGCGCCCGAAACCTGCACCTCACCAAACACATGCGGATGCCGGCGCACCATCTTGCGATGAACGGTCTCCAGCACCTCGCGCATGGTGAACTCGCCCTCTTCAGCGGCGATCTGTGCGTGCAGCACAATCTGTAACAGCAGGTCGCCCAACTCCTCACGCAGCGCGTCCGGGTCGTCGGCATCCAGCGCCGCGAGCGCTTCGTAAGATTCCTCCAGCAGATACGGGCGCAGCGAGCGGTGCGTCTGCTCGCGGTCCCAGGGGCAGCCATCCGGCGCGCGCAGGCGGGCGATCACCTCCTGGAAGGCCTCGAAACTGCTCTCCGGGGTGAGCGGCGGCAGGTAGAGCGCGGTGAGCAGGCCAATGCGCTCCGAGCGGTCGATCTGGTACAGCGGAACGCGCTCTACAACCTCCTCCGGCGTGCCAGCAGCGTGCACTAACGCCACCGGATGCTCGTCCGGGTAGTGCGCCATCAGGGTGATCTTGACCTCACCGGCTACCTGGCGGTCGTAAATCTGGGCGATGATCGCTGGATGTGCGGGCGGGAAGGGCGGAACGTGAAGCATGGAAAGTTCCATTGCATCCACCAGCGCGGTGTGGGGAAAAGGATCCACCCCCAGCGCCGCGCAGACCGGCTCCAGAAAAGAGAGGCCATGCACCACGCGCAACGGAATGCCCTCCTGGCGGGCCTGGCGGGCGATCTCGCGCCCGGTGACTTCGGCCACCAGCGGGTGTCCCGGCACAGCGTACACCACCCCCTGCGGACGCCGTCCCAGCGCCAGCACCTGCTCCACAATCGCCCGATACACCTCGGCAAAGTCATCCAGGCGCTCGTACAGGTCATCGAAGGCGTGCACCGTCAGCGAGGACGGGAAGCCCGCCACGGTGGGGTGCTGCGCGGTGCGCAGATAGACCTCGTCCGCCTGGGAGAGCACCTCCCACGCCTCACGGGTAAGCAGTTTCGGGTCGCCAGGGCCCAGCCCCAGCAGCGTGATTCCAGCAGGCATCCGGCCACCTCAGAAGGAAAACAGAACACGCCCGCCACGGTCAGGCCACAGCGGGCGTACTGCACAAAACTCACTGGGAAGCCTCAGCGCGCCGCGACTCCCGCGGCCTCCACGACTTCCACGACTTCTTTGACTCTTGCGACTTTCCCAGCCAGATCAGCGCTTGGTGTAGGTCGGCGCCTTGCGTGCGCGCTTCAGGCCCGGCTTCTTGCGCTCTTTCACGCGTGGGTCGCGGGTGAGCACACCCGCCTTGCGCAACGCGGAGCGGTAATCCGGGTTCATCTTGACCAGTGCGCGGCCCAGCCCCAGCGTGACCGCATCCACCTGACCGGTCACGCCACCGCCGCGCACGATCACGCTCACATCGTAACGCTCGCGCGGCTCGCCCGACGCCACGAACGGTCGGAACACCTTGTCCAGATCGCCGATACGAGGGAAGTATTCCTCCACCGGCTTGCCGTTGACGATGAAATTGCCCGAACCGGCCATGATGCGCACCCGCGCGGTGGCCTCTTTGCGGCGACCAATACCTTCGTAATATTGAACAGCCATTGTGCCTTCCCTCTCCTAGTCCAGCGCCAGAGGCTTGGGATTTTGCGCCGCGTGCGGATGCTCCGGGCCAGCGTACACCTTGAGGTGCTTGAGCAATTTGCGGCCCAGACGGTTGTGCGGCAACATGCCCCACACCGCCGAACGGATCACGCGCTCCGGGTGACGACGCAGTTGCTCACGCAACGTAATTTCTTTCAAGCCGCCGGGGTAACCGGAGTGGCGATAGTAAACCTTCTGATCCATTTTGTTGCCCGTCACGCGGATGCGCTCGGCGTTGATCACCACCACAAAATCGCCCATGTCCACGCCGGGGGTGAATTCCGGTTTGTGCTTCCCCAGCAGGATGGTGGCGATGCGGGTCGCCAAACGGCCCAGATTCTGGTCGTTGGCGTCGATCAGCACCCACTCGCGCTGGATCTCATCCTTTTTCGGATAATACGTTTTCACGTCGTCCTCTCCCATTCAGGGCTGACAATCCACAGCCCAGGTTTCCAGGTTGTCCTCGTCGTAACAAACCGCCGTCAGGGACAATCCAGCGGAGGGCGCCAGTCCCTGTCCGGTTGGGGGGAGCGGTTCGCCCAGAACCGCTTGCGCCACCGCTTCCGCGGACAGCCGTCCCTGCGCCACCGCCACCTGCACATACACCAGACGGCGCACCATGTGATACAGGAAGGCATCCGCCACAATGCGGAAAACCCAGCCTTCCTCACGGGGCAGCCACTCCGCGCGCCAGACGGTGCGTTCCGTGCTACCGTCCGGCTTCATCGGGCGCCCAAAGCGGGCGAAGTCGTGACTTCCGACGAACAGCGCCGCAGTCCGTCGCAGCGCCTCGGCCGACGGCACCGGCCACACCCGCCAGGCATATCGTTCTCGCAGGGGGTGGCGCACCGCATCGTAGAACAGATAATAGCAGTACTGTCGGGCGCGGGCGTCGTAACGGGGGTGGAAATCCGCCGCCGCCTCGCAGACTGCGCGCGCCGCCACATCGGAGGGCAGGTTGGCGTTCAGCGCGTTACGCAACGCCTCCGGCGAATGCCTCCAGTCCAGGTCGAACGCAATCACCTGACCGTGAGCGTGCACGCCGGCGTCCGTGCGACCGGCGGCCAGGATGGACGAGCCTTCCCAGCCCAACCGCCGCAGTGCCTCTTCCACCACGCCCTGCACGGTACGATCCTTCGCCTGGCGTTGAAAACCGGCGAAGTGCGTGCCGTCGTAGGCGAGGATCACCTGGTAACGTGCCATGCAAACCCGGCCTCAGGCCGGCTTACTCTTCAACCAGCTCCAGCAACACCATTTCGGCGCCATCGCCTTCGCGTTGCTCCAGGCGGAGCATCCGCGTGTACCCGCCGGGGCGGTCGGCGTAGCGGGGAGCGATGTCGTCAAACAACTTCTTCACCGTCTCCGGCGCACCACCCAGGCGCGCTGCCGCCAGACGGCGGGCGTGCACCATCTGGGCACCACCGGCGGCGTTCCCGCGCTTCGCCAGCGTGATCAGCTTCTCGGCTTCGCCACGAATGGCCTGCGCCTTGGCACGCGTGGTGCGGATGCGCTCGTGCTCGAACAGTTGTCGGATCAGGATGCGGCGCAGTTGCTTGCGCTCGTCCTTGCTGCGTCCCAGTTTCTTACCGGCTACACGATGTCGCATGGTTCTCTACTCCGATTGCGCTTCGGCTTCCTCGTCCTGCAGGTAGCCCTTCTCGCGCATCTTTTCTTTCAGTTCTTCCAGACTCTTCTCACCGAAGTTCCGGATGGACATCACCGCATCTTCGCCCTTTTCAAGCAACTCCAGCACGTCGCCCACCGTGGAAATGCCCGCCCGCTTGAGCGAGTTGAACACCCGCACCGAGAGATCCAGGTTTTCGATCGGCGTGTCCATGGTCTCGCTGGTCAGGCGCGCGGAGACCTCTTCCACCGGCGCAACCGCCGTGAGCGACTCCACGGTCACGCCCGCGATGTGGCTGAGGTGCTCCATCAGGATGGTCGCGGCGGTGCTGAACGCCTCTTCCGGGCGAATGGTGCCGTCCGTCCAGATCTCCATGGTGAGTTTGTCGTAGTTGGTGGACTGCCCCACGCGGGCGCTGGACACGTCCCAGTTGACGCGCGGCACCGGGCTGAAGATCGCGTCCACCGGCAGATCGCCGATGGGCAGCTTGCCGGCACGCTCGTTGGCGGGCGAATAGCCCCGCCCGCGCTCCACCGTCATTTCCATCTCCAGCCGGGTCTTCGGATCGTCCACGGTGAACAGATACAGGTCCAGGTTCACGATTTCGGCTTCCGGCGGCGCGACGATATCCGCCGCCGTGACCACACCCTCGCCCTGCACCGTGAGATGCAGCTGCACGGAATCCACCTCGTGCAGCTTGATCCGCAGCTTCTTGAGTTGCAGCATCAACTGGAGCACATCCTCGCGCACCCCAGGGATGGCACTGAACTCATGCGGGATGTCCATGATGCGCACAGAGGTGACCGCTGCGCCTTCCAACGAAGAGAGCAACACGCGGCGCAAGGCATTGCCCAGCGTGATGCCGTAGCCCCGCTCCAGGGGGCTGATCACGAACTTTCCATAGTTTCGCGCTTCGGCTTCCAGCTCGATGCGCGGGGTCACCATATTCATCAAACCGATCACGGTCCACCTCTTTCCCGGGGTTAGCGTGAGTAGTACTCGACGATCAGCTGTTCTTCCAGGTTGCCGTCGATCTCCGCGCGCTCCGGCAGGCGCAGCACGGTGCCGGAAAGCGTGTTCAGGTCCCGGCTGAGCCATTCTGGCACGCTGCGCGATTCGGCCACCGCGGCCAGCTCCTTGAAGTACGGGCGCTTGTGCGAACCCTCGCGCACCTCGACCACATCACCCGGGCGGAGCAACATGGACGGGATGTCCGTACGGCGTCCGTTCACGTTGAAGTGCCCATGGGTGACCAACAGACGCGCCTGCGCGCGGCTGGAGGCAAACCCCAATCGATAGACCACATTGTCCAGGCGCGACTCCAGAATTTGCAGCAGATTCAGGCCGGTCAGGCCACGGCGCCGCTGCGCCTCACGGTAGTAGCGACGGAACTGCCGCTCCAGCACGCCGTAGATGCGGCGCGCCTTCTGCTTGGCGCGCAACTGACGCGCGTAGTCCGACTCGCGGCGCTGGAAGCGCGCCATACGACCATGCTGACCGGGCGGATAGCCGTGTTTCTCGAACGAGCACTTCGGGCTGTAGCAACGCTCGCCCTTCAGGAACAGTTTTTCGCCTTCGCGGCGACATAGTTTGCAAACAGGTCCAGTGTACCTTGCCATGCTGTACTTCCCTCTCTGATTACACGCGACGTTTCTTGGGCGGCCGGCAACCGTTGTGCGGTACCGGTGTCGCGTCGGTGATGGAGCGAATCTTGATGTCCATCGCCGCAATTGCGCGCAAAGCCGCTTCCCGACCGGGGCCGGGGCCTTTGACCACCACATCAATCTCCTGCATGCCCATGGACTGAGCCTGCTTGATCGCCTGCTCCGCCGCCAGGCGGGCAGCAAACGGAGTGCTCTTCCGCGACCCTTTGAAACCCGCGGTACCGCCGCTGGCCCAGGCCACGGCATTGCCCTGCAGGTCGGTCACCGTGATGATCGTGTTATTGAAGGTCGCGTGAATGTACACCCGTCCGGCAGAAAGCGTGCGCTTGGTTTTGCGCCCAGATCGCGAACCGCTGCTTCTCTTTGCCATAAGTCCTCAAACTCCTGGATTCCACAAAATCGCGAGCCCGGTCCGGGCAGCCGCGGGGCGAGAAGGAAGGACAACCCCACCGGCCGGCACTCGCCTGTTCGCCTTATTTCTTCGCGCCGCGACGCCGCCCACGTCCGGCCACCGTTTTCTTGGGACCTTTGCGGGTGCGCGCGTTAGTGCGGGTGCGTTGACCGCGCACGGGCAGCCCGCGCCGATGTCGCAGCCCACGATAATTCCCGATCTCCATCAGGCGCTTGATACGCATCTGCACCTCGCGGCGCAGGTTCCCTTCCACCACGAAATTCTGTGCGATGAACTCGCGCAGCGCGGTGATCTCTTTCTCGTTGAGGTCTTTCACCCGCTTGTCCGGATCCACACCGGTGCCGGCCAGGATTTGCCGGGCGCGTGTGGGGCCAATACCATAAATATATGTCAGCGCCACTTCAATGCGCTTATTCCGAGGAAGATCTACGCCTTCGATACGTGCCATTTTGCTACCCCTGTCGCTGCTTATGCTTGGGATTGTCACAAATCACGTACACGCGCCCTTTGCGCTTCACGATCTTGCACTTGGCGCAGCGTTTCTTTACCGAAGCGGAAACTTTCATTTCACCTTACTCCTTCTGGCCTGAAAGGTGCGGCCAAAGTGATGATTATACTCGATGATTGCCCATTCGTCCAGACACTCGTTTCCAGGTCAGCTCTCATCCAGCGTGGTGAGGATGAGCGGCCCATTCCTGGTCACGGCCACCGAATGCTCAAAATGCGCCGTCAGCGACCCATCCGCAGAAGCGACCGTCCAGCGATCGGCCAGCACGCGCGTGCGGTGAGTGCCGACCAGCACCATCGGCTCCAGCGCAATCGTCATCCCGGGGCGCAGGCGCATCCCCGTGCCCGGACGCCCGAAGTTAGGCACCGAAGGCCCTTCGTGCATCTGCCGCCCCACACCGTGGCCGGTGTACTCCCGGGTAACGTGGTAGCCGCGGCTCTCCACGAACTGCTGAATGGCCGCAGAAACATCACCCACACGGTTGCCGGGGCGCAGTTGCTCGATGCCCACGTACAATGCCCGCTCGGTCACTTCCAACAGGCTGCGAGCTTCTTCAGAGATCTCGCCCACGCCCACGGTGAACGCCGAGTCGGCCACAAAGCCATCCAGGATGGTGCCACAATCCACGGAAACCAGATCGCCTTCCTTCAATTTCCGCTTGCCCGGGATGCCGTGCACCAGTTCGTCGTTGATGCTCACCGTGATGGTCGCCGGGAAGGGATACGGCCCCGGATAGCCCTTGAAGGCCGGCACCCCACCGTGCGAGCGGATCACCTCTTCGGCAATGGCATCCAGCTCCGCCGTAGTCACGCCGGGGCGGATGGCCTGCTTCACGGCATCCAGCGCCAGCGCATTCACCCGCCCCGCCCGTTGCATGATGGCGATCTCGGCGGGGCTTTTGATCACCACATGCCGGTCCCAGGGCATCAGCTCGCCTGCGTCTGCATCACTGCACGGACCAAAGCGTCCGTGACCTGTTCGATAGACTGCGCGCCGTCGATCTCCACCAACAGCCCACGCTCGCGGTAGTAATCCAGCAGCGGCGCGGTCTGTTCCAGGTACACCTGGATGCGTCGCCGCACGGTGTCGGCGGTGTCGTCCGGACGCTGGTACAGCTCCGAACCATCGAAGTCGCACACACCGGGTTGCTTCGGCGGGTTGAACTTCTCGTGGAAGATATGGCCGTTCGCCCGGCAAGTCCACCGCCCGGCGATGCGCTCCACGAGCAGGTCCTCGGCCACAGAGATGTAGGGGACCACATCCACCTTGCCGCCGAGTTCGGCCAGCATGGCGTCCAGCGCCTCGGCCTGGGCCGGTGTGCGCGGGAAGCCGTCCAGGATGGCACCATCGGCGCAATCCGGGCGCGAAAGCCGCTCTCGAATCATGCCAATGGTCACATCGTCCGGCACCAGTTCACCGCGCTCCATGTAACCGCGCGCAATCCGGCCCAGTTCCGTCTGATTTTTCAGGTTCTCGCGAAAGATGTCGCCCGACGAGATGTGCGGCAGGGACAGCCGCTCGGCCACGATCTTGGCCTGAGTGCCCTTACCGGCTCCCGGCGGGCCGACCAGCACGATAAAGGTGGACATCGACGGCGCTCCTCTTCGTCAGCGAACCAGGATGGACTCAGAGTATCCGTGTAGCTTCAGCTCGGCATCAATGGCGAAGAACACATCACGCACCACGCCCACCACGATGAGCAGGCCTGCCGAAGAAACCAGGAACAACCCGGTCTGGAAGTTCGCCCCAATGCCGAAGGTTTGCAGCACCAGTACGCTGAGGTACGGCAGGATAGCGACCAACCCAAGGAACAGCGCACCCGGCAGCGTGATGCGGCGCAGCACCTTGGTCAGATAGCGCTGCGTCGGCTCGCCCCGGCTCACGCCCGGGATCTGCGCACCGGCGCGCTTCAGGTTCTCGCCATAGTTCTGCTGGGCGAACAGCACATCCGTGTAGAAGAAGGTGAAGACCACCACCATCAGGAAGTACAGCACCCAGTACGTGCCGCTGTTGCCGCCAAAGGTGTTCTGCACACTGGCCGCCAGGTTTGCCACCCACGGCGTCTTCGAACTCAGGAAGAAACTCGCCAGGATGGCCGGGAAGGTCAGGATGGACTGGGCGAAGATCAGCGGGATCATGCCCGCCATGTTGACCATCAGCGGCAGCGTACCCTTCACCGGCATGGACATGCGGTTCCCCACCCGTCGACCGGGGTACATCACCGGGATGTTGCGCCGTCCCTGCTGCACGTACACAATGGCGAACACGGTAAGCGCCATCAGCACCAGGGTGAAGGCGATCATGAAGCCCCGTGTGGCCTGGTCTTGCATCAGGCGCACGAAGTTTGACGGAATGCGGGAGACGATACCGGCGAAGATGATCAGTGACAGGCCTTGCTGGCGCATCCCATACTCAGAGATCAGCTCACCCAGCCAGATGGCGAACATGGTACCCGCCGTCATGGACAGGATCACCGTCATAGACGGCAACAGGCTGCTGCCGCTCAGCCCGAAGTTCGCCAGGATCGGTCGCCCGGCGAACGAGTTGAACAGATTGATCTGGCCGATGGCCTGCAGCATGGCCATGGGGACGGAGAGGAACATCGTCCAGCGCTCCATCCACTTCTGACCCTCGCGGGGGTCTTCTTCCATGCGGCGCTGCAACGCGGGGATGATCGGCACCAGCAACTGCAGGATAATCTGAGCAGTGATGTAGGGGTACACGCCCATCGCCAGCACGGAGAAATTGGACACCGTGCCACCGGAGAGCAGGTCAAGCAGGCTGACCAGCGTACCGGCCGCACCGCCACCCGCGATGATGTCGGCGATCGCCTGGCGATCCGCGCCGGGCACCGGCACGTGGGCCGCCAGACGATACAGCGCCAGCAATGCCAACGTGATCAGCAACTTGCGGCGGATGTCGTGCGCCGTCCACAGGTAACGCCAGGCCGATGTTTTCTTCATGCGCGGCTGCTCCTTTTAGAGATCCAGCACTTCCACTTTACCGCCAGCGGCCTCGATCTTTTCGCGTGCCGTGCGGGTGAAACGATGCGCTTTCACCGTGAGCGCAATCCCCAGCTCGCCATCGCCCAGGATAGCCACCGGCAGGCGATCGTTATGCAGCAGGCCGGCCTCGGCCATGGCTTCCGGCGTGACCTCACTGCCTGCCGTGAACTTCTCGGCCAGGCGACCAACGTTCACCTCATTGTATTCGATGCGATTCCAGCGCGTGAAACCGCGTTTGAACGGTAGCCGGCGGTAGAAGGGCAGGTTGCCGCCCTGATGATACAGGCGGGTGCCGCCGCCAGCGCGCGCGCCCTGGCCTTTGGTACCGCGCCCGGCAGTCTTCCCCTTACCGGCAGCGATCCCACGCCCCACGCGCGTACGCGACTTCTTCGCGCCTGGATTGCGTTTCAAGTCCTGCAGTTTCATGGCTATGCCTCTTCCACTCGCACAAGATGACTGATTTTGGCCACCATCCCACGGATCACCGGGGTGTCGTCATGCTCCACCGTCTGATGCATGCGACGCAGCCCCAACGCACGCACAGTGGCCTTCTGCCGCCTGGAATAGCCGATCGGGCTTTTCACCAGCGTGATATGCAGCTTCTTCGCTTTCGCCTTAGCCATGCTTCTTCCTCCGCTCCCAGAAGGGCAGCACGCGTCCCACGGGCAGGCCGCGATCCTGCGCGATCTCCTGCGGCGACCGCAGTTGCGCCAGGGCATCAATGGTGGCTTTCACCACGTTCAGCATGTTCGTGCTGCCCATGGACTTGGTCAGGATGTCTTTCACCCCGGCCACTTCCACCACAGCGCGCACACCGCCACCGGCGATCACCGACGTACCCGGCGAAGCCGGCTTGAGCAGCACCTTCGCGCCGCCCACCTTACCCACCACGGGGTGCGGGATGGTGTCGCCCAGCAGGTTGACCTTGCGCATGTTCCTCCGCGCCCGTTCCGAGGCCTTGCGCATGGCGTCCGGCACGGTATTGGCCTTCCCCACACCCAGGCCAACTCGTCCGCGATGATCGCCGACCACCACCGACACACGGAAGGAGAACCGACGACCACCCTTGACCACCTTGGCCACGCGGGCGATCTCGATCACGCGCTCATCCAGCTCCTGTTCGCTCTCAAACGTCCGAAAGTCCGACATATCGCTCTCCTGGATCAGAACTCCAGCCCGCCTTCACGGGCGCCTTCGGCCAGAGCCTGCACACGACCGATGTATTTATAGCCACCGCGGTCGAAGACCACGGTCTTGATGCCTTTCGCCAGCGCACGCTCGGCCAGCACTTTGCCCACCACGCGCGCTGCCTCAGTCTTGTTCAGACCCTGCACCTGGTCGCGCACCTCGCGGTCCAGCGTGGACGCCGAGACCAGGGTCACCCCGGCCTCATCGTCGATCACCTGCGCATAGATGTTCGTCAGGCTGCGGAAGACGTTCAGGCGCGGGCGCTCCGGGGTGCCATGGATCTTGCGACGCACGCGGCGATGCCGTCGTAAACGAGCAGCGTTTCGACTCTTTTCAGCCATAGTTCAATCCCTACTTCCCAGTCTTACCGGCCTTGCGGCGCACATGCTCGCCCAGATAGCGAATGCCCTTGCCCTTGTAAGGCTCCGGCGGGCGAACCTTGCGAATGTCTGCCGCCACCTGACCGACGAGTTGCTTGTCAACGCCCTTGACGCGCACCAGACGACCGCCGCCGTCCACTTCAAAGGTGATGCCCTCCGGCGGCTCGACCTCGACCGGGTGCGAGTAGCCCACGTGGAGCACCAGGTTCTTGCCCTTGAGCTCGGCGCGGTACCCCACACCCTGAATGTCAAGCGCTTTCTCAAAGCCCTGGCTCACACCGATCACCATATTGTTGATCAGCGCGCGCGTCATGCCGTGCAGGGCGCGATGCTGCCGCTCATCCGAAGGGCGGCGTACGATCACCTGATCGCCTTCCAGCGAGATCTGCATCGCCGCCGGGAAGACGTAGGACAATTCGCCCTTCGGTCCCTTCACCTTGACATGCGACCCTTGGATCTCCACCGTCACACCAGCCGGCACAGGGACCGGCAACTTCCCAATTCGAGACACTGTAACCTCCTCAAGTCAGCCACCGTGGTACCCATGGCCCACGGGCCGTTCTGACCTGATGGCGGGATCTACCACACCTTGCAGATCACTTCACCGCCCACGCCCAGCTTGCGAGCCCGATGGTCGGTCATCACGCCCTTGGGCGTGGTCACAATCGCAATCCCCATACCGGATTGTACCCAGGGGATTTCGCGCTTACCGGCATACACACGGCGACCAGGGCGGCTTACCCGCTCCAGCCCGGCGATCACCGGGCGGCGTTCGCGCCGCTCGCCCACGTACTTCAGCCGAATGCGCAGCACCTTGTGCCCCGGACGATCGCCCTCCAGCACGTCGTAGCGCTCGATGTAGCCTTCTTCCTTCAAGATGCGGGCGATCTCCACCTTTATCTTGGAGCTGGGAATGCGCACTTCACTGTGCCCGGCCATCAGCGCGTTGCGGATGCGCGTCAGCATATCAGCGATAGGATCGTTTACCGTCATGCTTCAACCTCCAGCCGTGCTACCAGGACGACTTGACGACGCCCGGGATCTTCCCTTGCAGCGCCAGTTCGCGGAAGCAGATACGGCACAACCCAAAGCGTCGCATGTAACCGCGCGGACGGCCACAAATCTTGCAGCGATTGCGCACCCGGGTAGGGTATTTGCGCCGCATTTCGCGGTACGTCATGCACTTCTTGGCCATGCTTAACCTTCCTTCCTGAAGGGCATACCGAGCATTCGCAATAACGCCCGGGCCTCATCGTCCGTCTGGGCAGAAGTGACGATGGTCACTTCCATCCCACGCACCTTGTCAATCTTGTCATAATCGATCTCCGGGAAGATCAACTGCTCCCGAAGTCCCAGCGTGTAATTGCCGCGCCCGTCGAAGGAATTGGGCGACACACCACGGAAGTCGCGCACGCGCGGCAGAGCGACGTTCATCAGGCGGTCGAGAAAAGCCCACATGCGCTCCCCGCGCAGCGTGACCTTCACGCCGATAGCGCGGCCCTCGCGCAGCTTGAAGTTCGCAATGCTCTTGCGCGCCTTGGTGACCACCGGCCGCTGACCGGTGATGATCGAGAGATCACGCACCGCGGCGTCCAGCGCCTTGGGGTTGTCCAGCGCCTCGCCCAGGCCGATGTTGATCACCACTTTCCGGATGCGCGGCACCTGCATCACGTTCTTCAAGTTGAGTTCCTTCATCAGGGCCGGCACGATCTCTTTGCGATAACGTTCCTGCAAACGATTCATGGTTCTCTCCTACCGGCCGTCAGTCGATCAGGGCCTGGCAGCGCTTGCACACACGATGGCGCACGCCGCCTTCCCGCTGAATGCCCACACGGGTCGGCTCGTCACAGTTCGGGCACACCAGCATCACGTTGGACACGTGCATCGGCGCCTCGAACTCGATAATTCCCGGCTGCAGCGTGCGGCCCTGGGCGACCACCTCACGCTGATGGCGCTTGCGGATGTTCACGCCCTGCACCACCACGCGCATTTCCTTGGTAATCACCCGGATCACCTCACCGCGCATGCCCTTGTCCCGGCCCGTGATCACTTCTACCGTATCGCCTTTTTTAATCTTCAAACGCACAGGTCGTTCCAATTTCTTCACAGCCATGGCTCACGCTCCTACAGCACTTCCGGGGCCAGCGACACGATCTTCATGTAGCCTTTTTCGCGCAACTCACGAGCCACGGGGCCGAAGATGCGGGTCCCGCGCGGATTGCCGTCGTTGTTGATGATCACCGCAGCGTTGTCGTCAAACCGGATGTACGACCCGTCCTCGCGGCGCCATTCCTTGGCGCAGCGCACGATCACCGCACGCACGATCTCGCTCTTCTTCACCGAGCCTTGCGGCGTCGCCGACTTCACCGTGGCGACCACCACGTCACCCACACGCCCATAGCGGCGCTTGGAGCCCCCCAGCACGCGGATGACCAGCAACTCGCGCGCGCCGGTGTTATCCGCCACCTTCAAGCGACTCTCTTGCTGGATCATGCGGACGCCTCCTCCGCCGCCTCGGTCGCGCGTTCCAGGATGGTTTCCACCACCCAGCGCTTGGTGCGCGACAGCGGGCGGCTTTCCACAATGCGCACCCGATCGCCCACACGGCAACCCAATTCGTCATGCGCCTT
Organism: uncultured Anaerolineaceae bacterium; assembly: GCA_964435005.1. Classification (GTDB taxonomy): domain Bacteria; phylum Chloroflexota; class Anaerolineae; order Anaerolineales; family DRMV01; genus CAYSXA01. The sequence continues at coordinate 13,968 of CAYSXA010000037.1, forward strand.
GAACTTCTTGCGCGAGGACACCACCTTCTTATACAGCGGGTGGCGATAGGTGCGCGTGACTTCCACCACCACGGTCTTGGTCATCTTGTCGCTGACGACCACACCTTCCAAACGTCGACGAGTGTTCATGCTTCACCTTCCGCTGCCGCTTCTTCTTCCATACGGCGTTCGTTCAGGATGGTCAGCATGCGGGCGATGTCGCGCCGCACCTGGCGCAGGCGCGAAGTGTCCGTCAATTCGCCGGTTTCCTTCTGGAAACGCAGACGCATCAACTCCTCACGCGCGTCGTCCAGGCGCGCCAGGATCTCTTCGGTCGATAGCGCACGAATCTCCGAAGCCTTCATGCTGCCTCCCCGATTTCCAGGCGGCCAACCACTTTGGTCTTCACCGAGAGTTTGTACGAGGCCAGGCGCAACGCTTCGCGCGCCACGTCCTCCGGCACGCCGCCGCCCACCTCGAACATGATGCGCCCCGGCTTGACCACGGCCACCCAGTATTCCACATTGCCCTTCCCGGAACCCATACGGGTCTCGGCAGCCCTCTTGGTGTAGGGCTTGTCCGGGAAGATACGAATGTACACCTTACCACGACGGCGCAGCGTACGGACGATCACACGACGGGCGGCTTCGATCTGGCGGGCCGAAATCCAGCCCGGCTCCAGCGCCATCAGGCCCACCTCACCAAAGGTGACCTTGTTGCCGCGCAGCGCCTTCCCCTTCATGCGACCGCGATGCTGCTTGCGGTATTTCACGCGTTTCGGCATCAACATAATGACTACCTCACCTGTCCAACGGCCAAGCGACCGTCGTTCTCGCCAGAGCAGGCTCCAGCGGTTATTTGCTCACGTACACGCCTTCAGTCGAGGTTGCCTGTTCCTCGGCCTCTGGCATCACGTCACCCTTGTAGATCCAGACCTTGACGCCGATCGAACTGTAGGTGGTGTGGGCCTCGGCAAAAGCGTAGTCGATGTCCGCCCGCAGGGTTTGCAACGGCACACGCCCTTCACGCTCCCACACGGTGCGGGCCATTTCCGCCCCACCCAGACGGCCGGAGAGCCGGATCTTAATCCCTTTCGCACCCTGGCGCATGGCCTGCTGGATCGCCCGCTTCATCGCACGACGATAACTGATACGGCGTTCCAACTGCGAGGCGATGTTCTCCGCCACCAGGCGGGCATCCAGGTCGGGATTCTTGATCTCTTTGATGTCGATATCGACCTTGCCGCCCAACAAGGCTTCCAGCTTGCCACGCAGAATCTTAATGTTTTCGCCTTTGCGACCGATGAAGATGCCCGGCTTGGCCGTGTGGACGGTGAGTTTCACCTTCTGCGGAAAGCGCTCAATTTCCACACGCGAAACGCCGGCGCGCGGGGCTTCGGCCATCACCAGGTTGCGGATTTCCAGATCCTGGTGCAGATTGTCGATGTACTCCTTGCCTTCAGCGTACCAGCGGCCTTCCCAGGTCTTGTTGATACCCAGACGAAAACCGATCGGATGTACTTTGCGACCCATATGCTCTCCTAGCCTAGAGTTCCTTCTCACGCAAGATCACGGTGATGTGCGACGAGCGGCGCAGCCAGGGCTTGAAACGCCCCCGCGCACCGAAACGCCGCCAGCGGCGGGTCGGCCCCTCATCCGCGAAGATGCGGTAGATGTACAGATCCTCGCGGTTCAGGCCGAAGTTCTCTTCGGCGTTGGCGATGGCCGAGGCCACCACCTTAGCGACCGGTTTCGCCGCCCGCTGCGGCATGTGGCGCAGAATCTCCAGCGCCTCCACCGCATCCTTGCCACGCACCTGGTCGATCACCAGACGCACTTTCTGGGCCGAGATCGGGATGTAGCGAGCCTTTGCATGCACGTCCAGTTGCATGGCCTACTTCCTCCTCTTCTTCTCGACGATGTGCCCGCGGAAAGTCCGCGTGGGCACAAACTCGCCCAGCTTGTAGCCCACCATGTTCTCGGTGATGTAGATCGGCACATGGCGGCGCCCATCGTGCACGGCGATCGTGTGCCCGACCATCTCCGGGAAAACAGTGCTGTCGCGGCTCCAGGTGCGAATGACCTTCTTCTCACCGCGTTCATTCATGGCCTGGATCTTCTTTAGCAGTTTCGGGTCTACGTAAGGCCCTTTCTTCAGCGAACGTCCCATAATCTCATCTCCTGCTCAACCAGCACGAGCACCCTAGCGGCGCTTCTTGGAGCGACGCCGCACAATGTACTTGTCTGTGGTCTTGTTGCGGCGGGTCTTGTACCCCAGCGTGGGCTTGCCCCACGGACTCTTCGGGCCAGGCAGACCGATCGGCTGGCGGCCCTCACCACCACCATGCGGATGGTCGCGCGGGGACATCGCCGAGCCACGCACCGTCGGGCGGATGCCCAGATGGCGTTTGCGGCCCGCCTTGCCCAGCGAGATGTTGCTGTGCTCCACGTTGCCCACCTGCCCGATGGTAGCGTAGCAATCCTGGCGCACCAGACGCACCTCACCCGAAGGCAGGCGGATGTGGGCGTAATCGCCCTCTTTCGCCATCAACTGCGCCGAAGCGCCCGCAGAACGCACCATCTGTGCACCGCGACCGGGGTACAGTTCGATATTGTGGATCACCGTACCCAGCGGGATGTTGGCGATGGGCAGCGCGTTGCCAGGGGCGATCTCGGCGTTCGGCCCGGCCATCACCGTGTCGCCCACCTTCAGCCCCACCGGGGCGATGATGTAGCGCTTCTCGCCATCCACGTAGTGCAACAGTGCCAGGCGCGCGGTGCGGTTCGGGTCGTACTCAATAGCCGCCACACGCGCCGGGATGCCGCGCTTATCCCGCTTGAAGTCCACCACGCGCAGGCGACGCTTGTGCCCGCCTCCACGATGGCGTACTGTCACCCGGCCATACACATTGCGCCCACCACGCTTCCGCTTGGGACGAAGCAGCGAGCGCTCCGGCCTGGTCTTGGTGATCTCCTCGAAGGTGTAACCGGTCATCCCCCGCTGACCGGGCGTCACCGGCTTGTATTTCTTGATAGGCATCACTTCACCCCTTCGAATACGTCAATCGTATCTTCGGGAGCCAACGTGATGATGGCCTTCTTGTAGCCTTTGCGGCGCACCAGCACGCGGCGGCTGCGCGGACGCATCGTGCGCCGCGGCGGCACATTGATCACGTTGACCTTCAACACCGTCACATCGAACAGCGTCTCGACTGCCTCTTTGATCATCTTCTTGGTAGCATCCGGTGCCACTTCGAAGACGTACTGGTGCAGCTCGGACTGCTGGTAACTCGACTTCTCCGTAAAGATCGGGCGGCGAAGCACGTCGTAAATCGTGGTCATCTCGGCCTCCTACCTAGCCCAGGTACGACTGAATGACATCCAGCGCCTTCAGGGGCAGGATGACCTTGTCGTAACCCAGCAAATCGCGGATGTTCAGGTAGTGCGCCAGCAGCGTCTTGGCATCCGGCAGGTTGGCGGCGGAACGCACGATCGGCTCGTAGGCGTCCTTTTCCGGCAGAATGACCAGCGCACTGGCGTCACCCACCAGGCGCTCCAGCGCCCGCGCCATCAACCGCGTCTTGGGCTCCGGCAGGGTGAGGTCATCCAACACCACAATGGCCTGCTCAGCCGCCTTCGCCGAGAGAGCAGAGCGCAACGCAGCGCGGCGCATCTTCTTCGGCATGCGCTGGCTGTAATCGCGCGGCTTGGGGGTGTGCACCTTGCCGCCGCCGACCCACTGCGGCGCGCGGATCGAGCCCTGTCGGGCGCGGCCGGTCCCCTTCTGCCGCCAGGGTTTGCGGCCACCGCCGGACACCTCGCTGCGACCCTTGGTCTTGTGCGTCCCCAGGCGGGCGTTCGCCATCTGCCGCACATAGGCCTGATGCATCAGGTCCACATTGATTGGGGCTTCAAAGATCGCCGCCGGCAATTCCACCGTGCCGACCTTTTGCCCTTCCATGTTCAAGACATCCACTTCCATGATTCGTCACTCCCAATGCGACAAAATCAGCGGCGGGCAGGCCCGCTTACTGTTTGCGCGCCTCTTTGATCAACACCAGGCCGCCCTTCGGGCCAGGCACTGCACCCCGCACACCGATCAGGTTGCGCTCCGGGTCCACCAGCACCACCAACAGGTTCTGCGCCGTCACACGCACATTCCCCATATGTCCGGGGCCACGAGAGCCCTTAAACACGCGCCCTGGGGTCGAGGTCGCGCCACGGGAACCCGGTGCGCGCTCGCGGTCGGACTGACCGTGCGTCTTGGGCTGGCGGTTAAAGCCGTGTCGTTTCACACCACCGGCGAAGCCGCGGCCTTTGCTGTAGCCGACCACGTCCACGCGCATGCCCTTCTCGAACACCTGCACCGTGATCTGATCCCCTTCCTTCACCTCGGGGGACTTCACACGGAACTCGCGCAGGTAACGCAGCGGCGGCACACCCGCGCGCTTCAGGTGCCCCAACTGACCACCAGTCAGCTTCTTGGGCTTAACCTCCTGAAACCCAAGTTGCACCGCGGAGTACCCCTCGATATCCGGACGGCGAACCTGGGTGACATAGCAAGGCCCAGCCTCGATGAGAGTCACCGGAATGGCAACACCATCCTCATCGAAGATCTGGGTCATGCCGATCTTCTTGCCAATCAGCCCTTTCAACATCTCAGTTGTCTCCTCTGTTCGACAAATTTCGCGGGGACTGTCGGCCTGGGCTGGGCCGCATCATCCCCAGACGGGCAGTCAGTCTGTCTGGCGAGGGCCTTGGGCGGGTCTCTTTGCTACCCACACACAGGCAGACTCTTGCGCCGTCCTCCAAACCGGGCAACGCCCGGAAAAGAGCAAGTGCAAATATTCAGGAAGAGGGGCGCGGGGTCAGGCGCCCCTCGGCACGTAAATCACCAGCTAAATCTTGATCTCAATGTCCACGCCAGCCGGCAGATTCAGCCGCATGAGCATGTCAATCGTCTTGGAGTCCGGGTCCAGCACGTCGATCAACCGCTTGTGCGTGCGGATCTCGAAGTGCTCGTGGGAATCCTTGTCGATAAAGGTCGAGCGGCGCACGGTAAAGCGCTCGATCTTGGTGGGCAGAGGCACCGGCCCCACCACGCGAGCGCCCGTGCGTTCCGCCGTCTCCACAATCCGCCTGGCGGATTGATCCAGCACGCGATGATCGTACGCCTTCAGACGAATGCGAATCTTCTGTTTGGCCATCGTTCCACCTAGTCCAGGATCTCGGTGATCACGCCAGCGCCAACCGTCAGCCCGCCTTCTCGAAT
>CAYSXA010000038.1:0-19156 GCA_964435005.1 uncultured Anaerolineaceae bacterium
TATAGTGGGCAACAAATTATCAGAATCGCACTTTATTTCGTGCGGAATGTGGGGTTTAACGTACAGGAGGTGATGCATGAAGTCGCAACTCTGGTTTCCTGGATTACTACTGGTGCTGACGGCGTGTGCCGCGCCTGTGAGTGTGCCACAACCTACACCCCGCGAGGCGGCGACGTCCACGCCCATGGTGATTCCCCCAACGCAAACACCTTTGCCGACAGCAACGGCGATGGTGATGCCGCCCGCCACGTCGACGGCAATGGTTGCTGTTGAGTCGACGGCGATGCCTTTGTCTGTTGGCCCTGCGGAGTATCCAGAGGGAGTGAATCCGCTCACCGGTTTACCGGTGACTGATCCCTCCCTGCTGGAGCGCCGCCCGATGGCGATTAAGGTGCAATTGTACCAACGGCGGGCGCGCCCGCCGATGGGCATTTCCAAAGCAGATATCGTGTTCGAGTATTATCACGAAGGCGGTCTGACGCGCCTCAACGCGATCTTCTATGGCCAGGACACCGAGCAAGTTGGGCCTATCCGTTCAGCACGCTTCATTGACGAGCACATCATCCGCATGTATCACGCGATCTTCGCCTTTGGCAGCGGTGACTATCGCGTGCGTGCTCGCCTGTTCAACGCGGAGTACGCCGCACGTTTGGTCTCGGAGTACCCTGCTGGCTGCCCGCCGATGTGTCGCATTGAACCAGACACCTGGAACTTCCTGGTGACGAACACGCGTGACTTGGCGCAATACGCCGAGGAACAGGGCTTTCAGAACGCGGCGCCTGATTTGAAGGGAATGTACTTCACCGCGACCTCACCCGAAGGCGGGGAAGCCGGCGCCCGGATCACCCTGTGGTATTCGCGAGCGGACTTCCATCGTTGGACGTATGACCCGGCGCGGGGTGCCTACCTGCGCGAGCAGGATGCTACCACCGATCAGGGTCAGGGCGAGACCTTCGAACCGCTGACCGACCGCCTGACCGGCGAGCAGATTGCGGCGAACAACGTGGTGGTGCTCTTCATTCCCTACCAGTTCTATTCCCGTCAGCCGGAGATGATGGAGTTGCTCTGGTCGGGGCGTGGGGAAGCGATCGCCTTCCGTGATGGTCAGGCGTATCGCGTGTGCTGGGAACGTCCTGGATTGTATAATGTGCTCACCCTGCGCTGGCCAGGTCAAAACGGCTGTGAGGACGCGGGCGAATTGTTCCCCTTCAAGCCCGGCAACACGTTTTTTGATATTGTGGGGATCACCAGCACCGTGAATCAACAGGATGGGGCCTGGCGGGTGGAGTTTGCCATTCCATAGCCGCCTGGTGCTTTTTACAAAGTGTGCAAACGCGACCTGACGGGGCTCTAAAGCCCCGTCAGGTCTATTTAACGGACTTTGCCCGCACGCCGACGGTTACGGTTGCAGACTTCCTTTTGTCGCCTGGATGCAGGCGCGCACCAGACCGGGGCCGGCGTAAATCAAACCGGTGTAGAGTTGCACCAGCGCCGCGCCCATCTCCAACCGACGGCGGGCGTCCTCTGGCGTCATGATGCCGCCCACGCTGATCACCGGCAGGCGACCCTCCAGGCGGGCGACTACCTTCGCCAGCATGGCCTCGCTGAGCGGGCGCAGCGGCGCACCGCTCAGACCGCCACTCTCGGCGGCGTGTGGCGATCCCAGGCCCTCCGGTCGGGCAACCGTGGTGTTGGTGATGATCACGCCGTCCATCCCGCTGCGCAGGATGGCTTCCAGCGCGTCGTCCAGTTCGTCGTCGCGCAAATCGGGTGCCAGTTTGACCAGGATGGGCGTTTGCGGTGGACGGGCGGCGCTCAACGCACCAAGCAGCGATTCCAGCATCGCCCGTCCTTGCAAGCGACGCAGCCCCACTGTGTTGGGCGAAGAGATGTTGATCGTCAGGTAATCCGCCAGTGGCGCGAATCGATGCATCAGCGCGAGGTAGTCTTCGACGGCGTTTTCCAGTGGCGTCTCTTTGTTCTTGCCGATGTTCACGCCCACGATGCCATCTGGCCGGGACGTTTGCAGCCGGTGGGCGACGAAGTCCGCGCCGCGCGAGGGGAAGCCCATGCGGTTGATTACCGCCCGATCTTCTGGCAGGCGGAAGATGCGCGGGCGCGGGTTGCCTGGCTGAGGGCGCAGCGTGACCGTGCCTACTTCGATATGACCAAATCCCAGCGTGGCCAGCCCACGCAGGGCGATCCCGTCTTTATCGTAGCCTGCCGCCAGTCCCACGCGATTGGGAAACGTCAGCCCGAAGAGGGTGACCGGGTCGGGTGGCCCAGCGAACAGTGTGCGAATCAGCGCCCGCACCGGCGGCAGTGCTCCGGCCACGCGCAACAGGGAGAGGGTGATCCCGTGTGCCTGCTCCGCGTCCAGGCGGAAGATCAGCGGGCGAATGAGGTCGTATCCGCTCATGCAGGCGTACCCCTACGCTGCTGGAGCGCACCGCCCAGCGCCAAAACCACCGCCAGCGCGACCAGCGTCCACTTGAGCGCCGTCCAACCCGCGGCCAATGGGGTGAGCGTGGTCACATAGCGTGGGTGCGTCCAATACAACGTCGCCAGCAGGATGTTCTCCATCAGGTCGGCAGCGACCACAGCGATGGCCAGCCGCCACATCCTGCGCTGCGGCCAGGCGCGTTTGAGCAGCAGCGCCATCAGCGTGCCATAAACCAGAGGGTAGAGCACGTCCAGCGAGAGGTGCATCCAGGCGGCTGCGTTCCGCTGCGCCGGAGTGAGCGCGTCCAATGTGGAGGTCACTTCGGCGGCGGTGTACCAGATGTGGGTGTCCAGCGGCGGTTGTGGCGCGCCAGGAGAGGAAGGTGTCGCCATCGGGAAGAGCACCAGCATGATGAAGGCCGAGAGCAGCGCCAGCACGACAATGACCGGCCATTTTGCCCAGCGGGTGAGGAAAGAATCGAAAGAGGACATGGGTGGCTCCTGAGGGTGAGGTGTCTGAGGGGGCTGAGGTGGTGGTGGCCTTTGAGGGGCAACCGTTCAACTAGTGCAACCAATGCAACCAGTCATAACCCCAGAAAACGGCGCGCTTTCTGCAATTGCGCATGATCCACCTTGCCGGCCTGTTCCCAATAGTCCAGTAATTGCGGTAGCTTGAACACGCTGTGCAGCCGGTAGCCATGCTGCGCCATGAAGTCTACCCCGCCGGACTGACGGTCAATGAGTACCACGATGTCGGTCACGGTGAGACCGGCGGCGGTCAGTTTCTCGATGCCTTCCAGTTTGGACTGGCCGGTGGTAATCAGGTCGTCCAGCACCACGGCGCGCTGACCGGGGCGATATAACCCCTCGATAGCAGCCTTTGTGCCGTAATCTTTGACCTCTTTGCGCGGGTAAATCAGCGGCCAATCGCCCAGCAGGCTGACCGCTGTGCCGATGGGCAGTGCGGCGTACGGCAGGGCTGCCAGCAGGTCGAACTCCAGGCGGCGGAGGAGCTTCGCGTAGGCTTCGGTAGCCAGGCGCAGCACGCGTGGATTGGCCACCAGGCGGCGCAGGTCTATGTAGATCGGCGAAACCTGGCCGGATTTCAGGGTGAATTCGCCAAAGCGCACGCAGCCCAGGTCGAGCAAAGCGTCGGCAAGTGGCTGCAAACTTGAGGAGAGCGAGTAGGAGGAGAGGGGAGGTTGGTCTATGCCCTGTTGCAGGCGGCTGGTGACTGTTTCCCAGATGAGGTTCAGAACATGTTCGGTTTCCTGTAGCACCTCGTGGTTCCAGAAGCGCAACACCTGAATGCCCTGTTGTTCCAGGAATTGGGTGCGTTGCCGGTCGAGACTGCGTTGTGTTTCTCCGGTGTGTTGCCCACCATCAACTTCAATGGCGAGACGAATTTTCGGGGCGTAGAAGTCCAGGATATACGGCCCAATGGGATGCTGGCGGCGGAAGCGAACATCCAGGTGCCGACGGCGGAGATGGTTCCATAACAAACGCTCGGCGTCGGTCATCTGGCGGCGCAACAGGCGGGCCACGCGAGTGAGCCGAGGGGTGGCGGGACGCCCTGCCTTTTCCTGGGAGACAGAGGAACCCTCTTCTCTCCCCCCTTGCTTCCCCCCTCCCCTCTCCCTGTCAGGGAGAGGGGAGGGGGGAATGAGGGAGGTGGGGTGAGGGGAGATTGTCTGAATGGCGTCACGCAGGCGACGGGCAGCGTTGGTGGGGTCATCGGCGCGGGCGATGCTCCGCGAGACAGTGATCAGCATACCCAGCCCGTCGGTGCGCAGGCCGGCGCGGAGCGCGGCCTGCAGGTCTCCGCCCTGAGCGCCCACGCCAGGGGCCAGGAACCACAGGTCGGGCGCAGCAGCGCGCACCTCGGCCAGCGCCAGCGGGTGTGTGGCGCCTACCACCAGGCCGATGTTGCCGTTGGTATTCCACGCCTGCGCCAGTTCCGCCACCCGCAGGTACAGCGGCCTGGCGGCCGCCGCACCTCCATCTACGGTCAGATTCTGCAAATCGGCGCTGCCGGGGTTGCTGGTCTTGCACAGCAAAAAGGTGCCTTTTTCGGGGCGTTCCAGAAACGGGTTGAGCGAGTCGCGCCCCAGGTAAGGGGAGAGGGTGATGGCGTCTGCCTTCAGCACCTCAAAGGCGGAGCGGGCGTAGGCGCGGGCGGTGGAAGCGATGTCGCCGCGTTTGGCGTCCAGGATCACCAGAGCGCCGGTAGCTTTGGCTGCGGCGATCACGTCGGCCAGAGCCGCCCAACCTTGCGGACCGAGCGCCTCGAAGAAGGCCGCGTTGGGCTTGAAGGCCGCCGCATAAGGCGCGGTCTGCTCGATCAGACGTAGACAAAAGTCACGAGCGGCCTGAGCTGTGGGCGCGGACAGGTCTTCGGGATGCGGATCCAGCCCCAGGCAGAGCAGGGAATCGCGCTCACGAACGCGGTGTTCCAGAAGGGTGAAGAAGGATGCCATACGATCCTCGACGTGTGATGCGGTGCAGGTAAGGTCAGGTCACGCTTTCCCCAGCACCATCGCCAGCAGAGCCATGCGGACGTACAGGCCGTACTCCATCTGACGGAAGTACGCGGCGCGCGGGTCGGCGTCCACTTCCATGCTGATCTCGCCCACGCGCGGGAAGGGGTGCATCAGGATCATGCGGTCTTTGGCGCGTTGCATGGTCTCCAACGTGATGATGTACGACCCTTTGACCTGTTCGTACTCTTTGGGGTTTTCGAAGCGCTCTTTTTGCACGCGGGTGACGTAAAGCACATCGGTTTCGGCGAGTACCTCGTCCAGCGTGGTGTGTTCGCTTTGCTCCACACCGCGCTGGTTCAATTCAGCGATGATCTCCGACGGCATGCGCAGGATATCTGGCGAGATGTAGCGCAGGCGGATGTTGTACAGCGAGAGCAGGCGCGCCAGTGAGTGCACCGTGCGTCCGTACTTCAGGTCGCCCAGCATGGTAACGGTCAGGCCATCCACCTCGCCGAGTTCTTCCACGATGGTGAACAGGTCGAGCAGCGCCTGCGTGGGATGCTCACCCACACCGTCACCAGCGTTGATGATCGGCTTGCGGGCGTACTTCGCCGCCAGCGCTGCCGATCCCTTTTCGGGATGTCGTAGCACGATCACGTCGGCGTAAGCTTCCAGCGTGCGCACTGTGTCGGGCAAAGATTCGCCTTTCGAGACCGAAGAATAGCGTACCTCATTGATCGGGATTACGCTGCCGCCCAGACGCTCCATCGCCGAAGTGAACGAGGAGGAGGTACGGGTGGACGGTTCGTAGAACAGATTGGCCAGGATTTTGCCCTTCAGCAGGTCGAACGAGCCGACGCGCTCTACCATCTCGCGCATCTCGTGCGCCACGCCGAAGATGTACTCCAGGTCGGCCCGGCTGAACTGCTTTACCGAGAGGATATCTTTGCCGTAGAAAGGCGCGTCCTGGCGGTCGCCGAACGGCAGGTGGGGGGATTTGTTGCGGGTGGGGGGCTGGTACATTGCCATGATCACTCTCTCCTTCCCGAGTGCAATGGATTCACGCGGCATGATGCAGGATGGTTGTGCGGAGGTTTTGCCCGAAGCCAGGTGGGATAAGGATTTCGCCGTCGCGGTAGACGTCCGTGCCGCGCAGCACCACGCGGCGCACGCGACCACGCACCCGCCAGCCTTCAAAGGGTGTCCAGTCGCTGCGGGTGAACTGGTCAGCGGCACGGATTTCGTACCGCGCGTCCATGTCTACCTCAATCCAGGTCTCTGGCTGCTCCGGCAGTTGGAAGATGCGGCGCGGGTTGAAGTACATCTTCTCGATGATGTCGTCCACGGTCAGCCGTCCGTCGTCCACCGCGGTGAGCAGCAGCGGCAGGATGGTCTCCAGGCCGGGGAAGCCGGGCGGCGGGTTCTCGCTGCTTTTCTCAGCGCGCGTGTGCGGCGCGTGATCCGTGGCGAAGCAATCGATCACGTCCAGGTTGTCCCACAGGGCATCGCGGTCGGCGGGGCGAGCCAACCGGGGACGCACCTCGCTCCAGCTTTCGCCCAGCGTCGGGATGTCGTCCTCGGTGAGGAAGAGGTGGTGCGGGGTGACCTCGCAGGTTACCGGAATGCCCTCTTCCTTCGCGGCGCGAATGAGCAGAATTTCCTCGCGGCGCGAGACGTGGCACAGATGCACTGGACGGTGGTACAGGCGAGCGAACAGGATGGCCGCAGCCAGCGTGCGGTCTTCGGCGTGCACGGCGATGGGCAGGTTGCGCGGCCAGTGGCGGAAGTGCATGCGCCAGGCGTTCAGATCGTCCAGGCGCAGCGGGCCGTAGGTCTGGTCGAGGTACATCTTCAGCCCGGCGGCGCGTTCGGCGATCATAGCGATCTCTTCGGCGTTGTGCGCAGCCGCGCCAAGGAACTGGGCGTAGTCACAGCGTGCTTTGCGTGCCGCGCGGTCGAGCGCCAGGGAAAGCGTCTTGGCGTCCGTCACTGGTGGGTGGGTGTTGGGCATGGTCAGCACGGTGGTGATGCCACCGGCCAACGCCGCTGCAGTGCCGCTGTCCCAGTCCTCCTTGTGCTCGCCACCAGGCTCACGCATATGAACGTGCACGTCGATCAAGCCGGGAAGATGCAACATGATGAGGGCCTCCTTCGGTGTGCAGGCAAAAAAAGAGAGCCGTTACCGGCTCTCGAAGGTGGAAACAGAAAAAACGCCCGGAGGCGTCGCAACGCCTGGGCGCAGATATTTCAGGGTGAGGAATGCTGTTCCGTGCATTGCGTTGATTGTACCGTTTTTTCTCCAATTGTCAAGGTTTGCCGGACGGATTTCATTCACAACCAGTCCCACGCATCGAGCAATTCGCGCGCGTGATGATCGGTCAGGTCGAGGTGCAGTGGTGTGATCGAGATGAAGCCCTGTGCCAATGCGCCGATGTCCGTGCCGTCTTCGGGTACCCCCGTGGGTGCGTCGCCGCCGATCCAGTAGTAGGGCACGCCGCGCGGATCTTCGCGCCGGACCAGTTGATCGCGGTATACGCGCAATCCCTGTCGCGTAACGCGGACGCCGCGCAAATCCTCCAGGGGCCTGTAGGGCACGTTCACGTTGAGCAACGTCCCATGCGGCAGGCCGCGTGCCAGGACCTGTGAGACCACCCGGCGTGCGACGTGTGCTGCCGGGCTGTAATCCAGCGGGCCGCGGTGGTCTTCCGGTGAGTCCAGCGACACTGCAATCCCCGGCAGGCCGGAGATCACGGCTTCCATAGCCGCAGTCACCGTGCCGGAATACGTGACGTCGTATCCCACGTTGGCGTTCGGGTTGATGCCCGAAACCACCAGGTCGAGCGGGTCAACCAACCCCAACACGGCCAGCGCCACACAGTCCGACGGCGCGCCGTCCGAGGCCAGGGCGGGTGTGCCATCAGCGAGCTCGGTTTCCTTCACGCGTAGCGGCCGGTGCAGCGTTTTTACGTGCCCGGAAGCCGACCAGTTGCGATCCGGCGCCAGAACGGTGATGCGCACATCGGGGAGTTCGCGCAGTGCCTGCACCATTGCCAGCAAACCTGGTGCGTGTACGCCATCGTCGTTGGTGATCAGGATATGCGTCAAGGTAGCCTCCAGAGGTCAGGATCCCGTCTGGTAGTGTACTACAAATCTGGTGAATATGTCCTGGCTGGACGCTTGAGGGAGCACTAAAAAGGTGTGGGGCGTCCGTTGTTTTCCACCGCTGTCTCTCTCCGAGCGAAGCGAGCGCAGACGAGAACCGGTCGCTCCGTTCACAAACGCCGTCAGTATGCCGCATTTCGATTGCGGCGTCGCGTGTGCCTGGCCTCCACTCATCGTGGGAACTCCTGACCAACCACCTTTGAGTGCTCCCAGACGTTTGTGGAGTTGCAGTTCGTGGTATGGTTGCGTGATGGAAAAATTGCGAGTACAATACGGGAAACAAATGTTCGGGTGGGTGGGATATGCCTCTCAACTATCGACAAATCCAGGCACAGGTGCAGGAGTTTGGGCGCGAAGCGCCACAGCGGGGACAGGCGCTGAGAGCTTTGCGAGAAAAGGCTCAGGCGTTATTGAATGAGCTGGACGCCGAGACATTGACTAAGCGGCTGGACGCCGCATTGACGGCGGATCCGCGTCTGCGCTGCGCCCGTCCGGCAGAGGAGGCGCCGACTGCACGCTTCCCCCTGCCCATTTCCCCGCCGAAGGTTTACGTGCTGGCCGCCGATGGCTCGCAGATCAACCCCGACCGCCACGCCCCGGTGCTTTTTTATGTGATTAACGTCGGCCTGGTAGGTATCGGTTTTGGTCTTAACGAACCACCGCTAGAGCAGGTGGCCAGTCGTCTGTATTACGGCGACCAGGTGCTCACCCGCCACGGCATTTTCTCCGAAGGACGGGTGGCGCTGCGCCGTGACTTGCAGGAACGCACATTGCTCGCAGGCGCTGCCGCCGCTGCGCGAGAGCGTCTTGGTGGAGAGATTCCGCTGGTCACGCTCACCGACGGGCCACTGGAATTGTGGGAGACGCGCGGCGACGATCAGGCTGCAGCGCAGTTCGACCGCGCGCTGGCGGAATATCTGGGAGAGTTGCGGCGTCTGCGGTCCATTCGTGCAGCGACGGGGGGGTACGTGGACCGACCGCGCGCCGATCTGGTGGTGCGCCTGCTCGAACTGACCCTGCTCACGGATCTGAGCCAGGTCGGGCGTGAGCGCCCGCTGTTCGGCGTGACCGACGCAGATCTGTTCAGACCGGTTCTGGGACCGGGCGAACGTTCGGCGGTCTTTGCTCTGCAATCCCAATCCGCAGCGCGTTATGCTGACGACCTGGCGCTGCATTTCTTCTACCTCAACGTGGGGCGCGAGGAGCACCCCGCCCTGGCGCGGGTGGAGGTCCCTGCCTGGGTGGTGCACACGCCTTCGCTGCTCGACGCGTTGCACGCCGTGCTGGTACAGCAGTGCGCTGCGCTGGGTACGAGCGCTTACCCGTATCTGCTGCATCGCGCACATGAGGCGGCTCTGGTCAGCCGGCAGGAGAAAGAACGGCTGATGGAGATGATCATGCTAGAATTGCAGCGGCAGGGTGTGAGTGAAGTCCTGGCCTATTCTTATAAGCAACGTCTGAAAAACCTGGGCCGGAGAAATCGATGAGCGAAACAATCATCCCGGAATATTGCGAACGGGTGCGCGCCGAATTGAATGGACACCCTATCAATTAAATTGTGGGGGCGCTGGTCTGCTGGTAGCCGCCATATCCACTTGATGCGCGCACAACGGTGTCATTCCGAGGGGCGCGACCCCGTGGAATCCCTGGAAGACCGGGATCGATCGCCTGCCTGGTTGTGAGGGCGAAAGCGTGTGCCTCGGGGATTCCTCGCCTGACGGTTCGGAATGATACGTATCATCTCGTATACACAGGGATATCCGTAAGCAGTCCGTAGAAGAGCCAATGGAACCGGATGAGCGCCGCTGAGAGCATCTGCGGACACATTCAAGATCCAACTGAGTGAGGTGCCATGAACGCCATCCAGATCGGACGACTGTTACGCGCCACCACCGCCGACTTCGTGGTGGGGTGCCGCGTGACGCAGGTGGATGCGCCAGCGTTCGGCGCGCTGGTGCGCGTGCCGGTGAGCGAGGCGTACCAGGTGTACGGGCTGATTCACGACATTCGCATCGAGGACGACGGTCTGGTGCGGCAGATCGCCACCGCTGAAGAGATCAGCCCCAAGATTGTGGAAGACAACCGACTGAACCGCAACGTGCCGCTGGAGATTGGCGTGATCGCGGTGGGGTACCGCCAGGACGGGCGCATCCGGCACCTGCTGCCGCCACGCCCGCCGCTCAGTCTGGATACCATCTATCTGTGCGATCCAGACGAAGTGCGTGCCTTCACCGCCGCCGGACGTTTCGGTTACTTCCGTCACGTGTTGCGCGCCCGCGATCTGCCAGTAAGCGAACTGCTGGCCGCTCACCTGGAGCAGGCGCAGGCCGCGCACCTCTCCGCCGGCGACCCCGACTGGCTGGACCGCGCGCTGAGCGAACTGATCACCCTGCTGCGAGACGATTATCCCCGGTTGATGGAAGTGCTACACGCGCTGAGCGACGTGGTGGAGCATGGAGGTGTGGCATGAGCGAGCGGATTGGCTACATCGTTGGCGGTGGCCTGAAGGAGAACCTGCGCGCGCGGCTGACCGTCCCGGCGCAGCAGGTGCAGGAAGGTGCGTTCGTGGTCATCGAGAGCGGCGAGTGGCTGTTCTACGGCTTGATTACCGACCTGCAACTCGGCGCAACCGACCCGCGCTTTGCCG
This sequence comes from uncultured Anaerolineaceae bacterium, assembly GCA_964435005.1. GTDB lineage: Bacteria > Chloroflexota > Anaerolineae > Anaerolineales > DRMV01 > CAYSXA01. Next base: position 10,732 of record CAYSXA010000038.1, read on the forward strand.
ACGAACAAAGCGAGATCCGTCTGCCGGCGCGGCTGGCGAGCGCCCTGCACGGCCAGACATTGTACACCAACGCGGAAATCCTGCCCACGCTGATGCTGGAGCGCGGCCCGGAGCCAGGCACTGCGGCCTACGATGCCTGGCGCGGGATGCACCCCACCGACCCGCGCCCGATTCCCATCAAGACCGTGCCCCCGCACCACGCGCCTGTGCGCCTGGCGGCGGAAGGGGACATTGCCGAAATCTTCCGTGGGAATTTCGCCATTGGCTACACGCGCGAGCAGGGGCATCCGGTGCGCATCGACCTGGACAAATTCGTGCAGCGCTCCGCCGGCATCTTCGGCGCGACCGGCACGGGGAAGTCCTTCCTCACGCGTATTGTGCTCGCCGGGCTGATCCACCATAACACCGCCTCGCTGCTGGTGTTCGACATGCACAACGAGTATGGCTTCGACGACGTGGCTTCGGACACCGGCGAGCGCGTGATCGGCCTGAAGACGAAATTCCCGGCGAAAGTGCGTGTGGTGGGGCTGGGTGCGGGCGCGCAGATCCGTAACCGGACGCCCGACTTCAATCTGGAAATCGCCATGCGCGACATCCAGCCGGCGGACATCCTGCTGCTCATGCGCGAACTCAACCTGAAGGAGACCACGCCCACCACGCTGGACGCGCTGGTGACTACCTTCGGACGGGGTCGCTGGTTCGCTGCTTTCAAGGCCATGAACCAGGACACCGTAGAGACCGAAGAAAACGGGCGGCCACAGCGCATTCCTGCGCCGGGGAGCGTGGCCGAATGGGCCAACAAACACGGCGTGAACGTGATGGCTGCCGAAGGGTTGCACAGCAAACTGCGGCGTCTGTTCAACAAACCCTACATTGTGGAAAACCCGGCCAGCGACGGAGTGGAGGAGATCGTCAAGGCGCTTGACGCCGGTCAGCACGTCATCCTGTCCTTCGGGAAGCATGAAACCGACCTGGATTACCTGTTCGTGACCAACCTGCTGACGCGCAAGATCCGCGAACGCTGGGAGCAGCGTACCAACCGCTTCCGCAGCACAGGCAAAGACGAACCACGCCCGCTGGTCATTGTGGTTGAGGAAGCGCACAAACTGCTCAACCGCGAAATGGCTGCACAGACCACCTTCAGCACTATTGCCCGCGAGTTGCGCAAGTACTACGTCACGCTGCTGATCATCGACCAGCGCCCTTCGCAGATCTATGATGAAGTGATGTCCCAACTCGGCACGCGCATCTCCGGCTGGCTGGGCGATGAGGACGACATCCGCGCGGTGCTCTCCGGCCTGGCCGGGCGGCAGGCGCTGCGCGGGATGCTTTCGCGGCTTCAGCCAAAAGAGGAGGTGCTGCTGCTGGGCTGGGGCGTGCCCATGCCCATTCCCGTGCGCTCCCGTCGGTACGACGACCGCTTTTGGGAGGAACTGCTGGGGAAGAAGGCCCGTCGGCGCAGCGAAGCGGAGATCCTGGACGAACTGGGGTTCGATTAAACAAAGTTGCGACGCACTTTAATAGTGCGTCGCAACTCTGGGTGACAGGCAACAACCATGTCCCTTGGCCTTGTGAGAACAAGTTCGAGGGTCAGGCACTTCAAATGGATGATTTGGAAACGATGGTGATTGGGATAAAGATGTAGGGCGACCCGTCGGGTCGCCCTACATTTGCGGTGAGGAGGAGGCAATCAGGCTTCCTGAGGGAGTGTTGCTGTTTGTTTTTGTTTCCGCAAGCCGAAGAAAATCGCCGCGTAGTACCCGACGTAAGCCAGTACCTCGGTCAGCGAGGGGTTGCCGTTGTAGCCGAACAGCGCCTTGAGCAGTTCCCCCAGAGTGGATTTTTCGTTCAGGATGGGGTTGATGTCCCACACGTGTTCGATGACGGCGGGGATCCAACCTACCTCGTTGAACTCGTGTACACCGTGCGCTACCAGCCCGGCGGCGAACAGCACGAGCAGCACGCCGGTCGCGGTGAAGAAGCGGCGCAGGTCAAGTTTAAGCAGGCTGGCGAACAGCGACCAACCGAGCAGCACCGCCGTGCCCAGGCCAAGCAGTGCACCGAACAACGTCTGCTCCGCGCTGGAGGCATAGGCGGCAGCGGTCAGGAAGAGGGCCAGTTCCACGCCCTCGCGAGCCACAGCCAGGAAAGCGAGCAGAAACAGCCCCCGACGTCCGCCGGATAGCGAGGCCTGACGTACCTCAGCTTCCAGGTTGCGACGGATGTTGCGCGCCTGGCGTGCCATCCAGAAGATCATCCAGGTCAGCACACCAGCAGCCAGCAGCATGGTGATTCCTTCAAAGATTTGCTCGGCTGTTCCTTCCAGAGATGCGCCAAAAGTGTGCAGCATCACGGCCACCAGGGTGGACAGAGCGGCGGCAGAGATCACACCACTCCAGACCGCGCCGTTCAGATCGGTGCGGCGGATCTGGCGCAGTGCGCCAAGCACGATGCCCACGATCAGGGCGGCTTCGATGCCTTCGCGTAACGCAAGCAGGTAGCTGGGAAGCATAGGGACTCCTTGTTGTTGCAAACGATTCGCAGCAGGGTGGCTGAAAACAGCGCCCTCCGGCGCCACTACTGCAAACTTTTCGCAAGAATACAGGATTTCCAGCGACATGCCCAGGGGCATCTGTCCTGCTTTTTGCAGGACATCTGTCCCGTTTGCCGCCGCATGTTCATCTTACCAGAGGGACAGGGTTACGTCAATATCTTTGAAAAAAATGATAAAAATGCCGCCTGGATGTTTCCAGGCGGCGATCCTTATAGCGAGCAGCGTGCCGCCACGTCGAGTGGGCGGCGAAGCCCGCAGTCGAGACGAGGCGGCACTCACTGCTTGAACATGAGCCAGGGATTTATGTGTACGACCCTTGCCGTGCGACCAGAATGCGGCGAGCCAGGCTGGGGTGGTTGTGCAACAGGGTCTCCACCCAGGGCGGGGGGTGAGGCAATGCCTTGTTCTGTTGTGCCAGAACCCGCATGGCCTCTTCGAATGCTGCTGGGTTGCCGGTCAGCGTCAGGCCGAACCGATCGGCGGCGAACTCGACGCGGCGGCTGTAGGCGTTGAGCAGGACTTGCATCCCGGCGCTCAGCCAGCTGATCACCAGCACCAGCAGCGGAAAGGCCGCCACGTCCGTGGCTCCCTGCAGGACACCCCAGTACCCCCAGGTTTGCAGGGCTTCGTAACCCAGAGCCAGGGCCAGAATCAACGCTGCACTCATGACCAGCATCAGTTTGAGCATGTCCCGGTGCACTTTGTGTCCCAGTTCATGGGCGATGACCACTTCGATGGCCTCTGGGCTGAGGGCTTCCAGCAGGGTGTCCAGCACCACGACTTCCGTGCCAGCACCTTTCGGCACCAGGGCGGCGTTGCCGCGCGCGGTCTTCTCGCCCGCCCGCAGCACGGAGAGCCGGGCGAACGGCTGGCCGGTCTTCTGGAACAGGGCGCGGATGCGCGCTTCCAGCTCCGGGTCATCCAGCGGCTCAGATTTGAAGCGCATCCGCAGGAACACCGGCTGTAACAGGTAGAACACGCCCAGAAAGACCACCACCACCGCGCTGATACCCCACAGCCAGCGATCCGGCCAGCGGCGGAAGACGAAGTACAGGCCGAGGAACAACAGGCTCTGCAAGGGAAGGTTCAGCGCGCTCTGTTTGAGTTCGTCGATCAGCCAGCCTTTGAAGGACTGGCGGTTCGTGCCCAGGCGGTTCTCCACGTAGAAGCCGAAGTACCATGTCAGCGGAAAGCCCAGCACGGCCTCGCTGAGCAAGAAGAGCAGCAGCGTGGCCCAGGTGCCCCACCACGAGGTGTTTCCGTGCAGCAGATCGCGCACGGCGACGGCGGCACCTGTGGGCAACCACGCCAGTGCCAGCACCAGCGGTATGACCAGGCTGGTGACGAACTGCACCACGCGAGTGCGCTCCTGATAGCGGGCTTTTGCCAGCGTCTCTGGTCCCAGAGCGTTTTCCAGTTCCTCGATGATGTGTTCCAGTTCGACGTTTGCTGTCATGATGGTTCCCCGGAATGTGGTGTTCCCCGTTTTGTGAGATTGGTTGGGTTTAACGGCGGACTGTTCGTCTCTTTGCAGGTAGCGTGCCGCGATACGGCGGCACGGTGATCGCCAGGATACGGCACAGGCGCGTGTCCAGCATGCGGCTGCGAATGCGCTCTTCGATGTTCTCAATCCGCTTCGCCGTGGTAACCACCGTAGGGAGTTGAGCCATGTAGCGGTGGTTGAACAACTGGTATAGTTTCTCGTTCACCCAGTCCGTGGGCGATTGCGTGCCCAGGTCGTCCAGAATCAGCAGCGGCGCATCGCGCACTTCGCGGAAGCGCCGGTCGAGCGTGACCGGGCTGTTGGGGCTGAAGGTGGCGCGTAACTGGTCGAGCAGATCGGGCACCACCACGAACAAAGGCGGTTCGCCCAGGCTGGTGCGGTAGTTGGCGATGGCTGCTGCGAGGTGCGTTTTGCCGCTGGCGTAGCCTCCCATGAGCACCAGCCAGCCTTCTGGCTGGTCGGCGAACTCGCGCGCGGCGTTATAGGCTTTTTCCAGCGTGCGCCGATCCGCCGCCGGGATGCCTTCGCCTTCGCGCAGGCTGAAGTTGCCGAAGGTCATCTGGTGCAGCAGGGTGAGCGTGGACAGGCTGGGGTGACCGAGGTCGGTCGTCGGGCGGCGGTAATCGGGCGCCTGGATGCGTACCACGTCCACCAGTTCCGGGTCGAGCAGGCGCGAGCGGATGCGCGGGGCGATGGATTCATCCGGCAGGTTGGTGGTCACCACCAGCGGCAGGCGGTTCACGTAGCGGTGGTTCAGGATCTGGAAGATTTTTTCTTCCGCCCAGTCGGTGGCATTCTGCGTGCCGAAGTCGTCGATGATCAACAGCGGCACCTCGCGCACCTGGTGCATACGGTCTTCAAAGGTGGTCTCCGGGCTGGAGTAGGCTGCGCGCAGCGAATCGAGCAGGTCGGGTAGGGTGATGAACAGCGTGGGAATGCCGTGCGCCACGGCATAATTGCCGATGGCTGCGGCCAGATGCGTCTTGCCGCAGCCGTAGGGCCCGGTGAGCAGCAACCAGCCCTGCGGGTTCTGCGCGAAGAGCAGCGCGCGGTTGTAGGCCGATTCCAGAGAGTTCGCCTGGCTGTGGGGCAGGCCGGCGCGCCCGCGTGGCTCGAAGTTCTCAAAGGTCTTTTCCTTCAGCGCGTTTAACTGGCTGTAGGCGTACAATTGCCGCAGCGCGGTCTCGCTGATCTCCTGGGTGCGACAGACGCAAGGCAGCACCTTACCGAAATTCGGATGCCCCACGGGCAAGTCCTGGCGGACGTATCCCAGGCCGTGACAATGGGGGCAGTTCGGGTCACCTGGCAGGTGATGGGGCTTGCGTTCAGTGTTCGATGTAGTCGGCATAGGGGCCTTCGAGGTACTTTCGGCGATCCTCCGCAGAATCTCCTCCAGGCTTTCGCTCATCACGTCCCTCTCTTTGCCAGGAATCAAGGATTGCGGCGATGTACCGCCAGCGGCGGACGTTGTTTTCTACCGCGATGCGGAAGGCGTCCTTGATCCAGTCGGCGGGGTAGGTTTGCTCGGCTTCTTTCAGCGCATCGGCGATCAACGGCGTGAGCGGGCCGATGTGCTCCTCGTACAGCGCGAAGATATTCGGGCGTTCCAGCTCCAGGGAGGGCGATGCCGTATCTGAAGTGGTCGGTTGCCATATGCCCTGGCGGATGGCGTCCACCGCGGCACGCCCACGCGGTGTGTTTAGAAAGTAGCAGGGGATCGGCTCGCCATCAGCTTCGGCTTCCACCTGTAGCAGCGTGCCGCGTGTGACCGCTTTCTCCAGCGCCGCCTGCAGCCGCTTTTCCGAGCCGCCCAGGGCGTTGAGCAGCGCGCGATCGCTCAGAAAGTCCGCCTGGCGCAAAAAACGCACGGGCGCGTTCATCTGCTCCAACTGCCAGAAGACGTACAACGTGATTTTGAGTTCGTCCAGGTCGTCAATGTGTGGCAACAGCTCCCGGAAGAACGGCTCTGGAATGCGTACCCAACGCACCTTACCTGCAGGAAAACCAGCGAATGCCATACGCCTCACCTGTTGGTGTGTCCGTGTTCTGAAGACAGCAACGTCCATCTGACCTTGGCAGGCAGCTCCAGCGCCACGAACAGGGAAGCTGGGGCGTGGTCGCTCTCACCCCGCCCCCCTTCCCTCTCCCCGGGGAGAGGGAAGGGGGGAAGGCCGCTGGTGAGGCCAGGGGGGAGAGGAGAGGGGCTGCATTATACCTGACTCAGGTCAATGTGCCGCGTGACGGCGTTCTCGAATTTCGCCAGGTCTTCGCGGAAGACCAGTTCCACGCTACCGACCGGGCCGTTGCGGTGTTTCGCCACGATGATCTCGGCCACGTTCTTCTTGATGGTGTCTTCCTGGTACTGATCCGCCCGGTAGATGAACATCACGATGTCCGCATCCTGCTCCAGGCTGCCGCTTTCACGCAGGTCGGACAGCACTGGGCGCTTGTCTGAGCGTTGTTCCACAGCGCGGGAGAGCTGTGCCGCGGCGATCACGGGCACGTTCAGCTCGCGCGCCATAATCTTCAGGTGGCGGGAGATGTAGGAGACCTCCTGCACGCGGTTCTCGGTGCGTGTGTCGCCGCTCATCAATTGCAGGTAGTCCACAATCACCAGGTCAAGGCCGTGTTCCATTTGCAGACGGCGGCACTTGGTGCGCAACTGAAGCGGCGTGATGCCGGCGGTATCGTCCAGGAACATGCGGGTTTGCGAGAGCACCTCAATGGCGTGGGTGAAGACCGACCACTCGTCCTCGTGCAGCCGACCGGTACGCAGCCGCTGAGAGTTGATGCCCGTCTCGTGGGCAATCAGGCGCTGCACCAGTTGCTCGTTGGACATCTCCAGCGAGAAGATGGCTACGTGCTTGCGGTGCAGTTGCGCCGCGTTCTTGGCGATGGAGAGCAGCAACGAGGTTTTACCCTGACCGGGGCGCGCGGCGATGATAATCAGGTCGGACGGCTGCAATCCGCCGAGCAGTTTGTCCAGATCGACGAAGCCGGTCGGCACGCCGAGCAGCTCGTCCTCGCGGCGGGATAACTGGTCGATCCGTTCATAGTACTCGCTGAGCGCTTCTTCAATGGTCTGGATGTCGCGGCGCAGACGGCGCTCGCTCACGCCGAAGACCGCTTTCTCCGCCTCGTCGAGCACAGTGTCCACGCTCAGGTTCTCGCGGTAAGCGAGTTTGGCGATCTGGTTGGCGGCTTCCAGCATCCGGCGGCGGATGGCGGTCGCTTCGACGATGCGCCCATAGGCCTCCGCGTGCAGTGAGGATGGCACGTTGTTCGCCAGGGCGGCCAGATACGCCGGCCCGCCGATCTCGCTCAGCCGCCCCATTTGCTCCAGTTCTTCGGTGACGGTGAGCAGGTCGATGGGTTGGCGCTGCTCGTGCAGACGGGTGAAGGCTTCCCAAATCCAGGCGTGGCGCTGGAGATAGAAGTCGTCCGCGCGCAGGAACTGCGCCACGTCGAAGTAGGTTTCCGGGTTGATCAGCACCGAGCCGAGTACGGCCTCCTCAGCCTCGCGGCTGTGAGGCACCACCAGCTGGGTGGTCAGGGAGGTGTCTTCAGAGGGAGGGGGAAGCGGGGTATTGCTCATCAAAACCTTGAGGTACACAAAAGCCGGGGAAAGCGTACCTGCTCACCCCGGCGGTAGCAGACGACAGCAGGCTTACTTTTCCTCGTCGTCGTCTTCGCTTTCGTCGCCCAGGGTGTCCAGGTCGAGCTTTTCCAGGAAATCTTCGAACACCGATAGCCGTTCTTCGTCAGCGGAGGTCTCTTCGGGTTGAGAGGTAGCCGAGCGTGGAGCGGGCGGCGGCGCCTGAGGCTGGACATCTTCGTCGGGGACAATGCCGGCTTCTTCTATTACCTCCCGTGCTACAAAGATCGGCACATGAGCGCGCACCGCCAGCGCGATGGCGTCGGATGGACGGGAGTCGATGTGTACTTCACGCCCGTTCATCTCCACCACGATGTTGCCGTAGTACACCTCGTCGCGCAGAGCGACCACTTCCACGCGCACCACGCGCGCGCCGAGCTGGTTCAGCATGTTCTTGAGCAGGTCATGGGTCAGGGGACGGGCGACCTCGACCTCTTGCAACGCAATGGTGATGCTTTCCGCCTCGAAAATCCCAATCCAGATGGGCAGAAAGCGGTCGGAATTCACTTCTTTCAGAATCACGATGCGCTGCTGCGAGACCAGGCTGACCCGGATGCTATCTACGACTACCTCGACAAAATCGGCCATCCGATGCCTCCGTTCTACGCCGGTGTGCGGCACCTGTATTCTAACATGGGTAGGGAGGGGGTGCAATACGAACAGGTCGGGGTATCAGGGAGTTCGAAAAGTCGTTCCGAAAGGGTGAAAAGAG
>CAYSXA010000039.1:0-19061 GCA_964435005.1 uncultured Anaerolineaceae bacterium
CTGTCCGCGGGTCCCGGGCGTGGGTGTGGCGGTGGTGTTCATCACCACGAGCACCTGTACCAGTAAATCTTGCGCCTGTTGGTAGTCGGGTGCCTGCTCCAGGATGAACTCCAGGCGCTGGCGGGCGAACTCGTAACGCCCCGCATCCACGTCTTCGAGGGCAAGTTGGAACTGCTGATCCAGTTGTTGCGCGATCTGGGTGGCGGCGTAGGCCTGCCGCTGACGGATGCCGGCCTGGTAGCCGCCCCAACTGGCCAGCGCGGCGACCGCGACCAGTGCCAACAGTCCGATCAGGAGGGTGCGCCAGAGCTGTTTGCGCGAAGTTTCGGGGGTACTTTGTTGTTCGTCCATGCAGCGGATTATACCGCACGGCATGGTAGAATGAGCGCCATGCGACGATGGCAATTCTGGTTTGGTGTGCTGATCAGCACTCTTTTCCTATACTTGGCCTTGCGCGGCCTGCACCTGGGCGAGGTATGGGGGGCCTTGGGCGGAGCGCAATTCCTCTGGCTGTTGCCTGGGATTGCGGTGTATTTTGTGGCGGTGTGGGCACGTGCCTGGCGCTGGCATTACCTGCTCAAGCCGGTCAAGCCGGTGTCCACGCGGGTGATGTTCCCCATCGTGGCGATCGGCTACATGGGGAACAACATCTACCCTGCCCGTGCGGGGGAAGTGTTGCGTGCGGTGGTGCTCAAGCGCCGCGAAGGGGTGTCCGTTTCCGCGTCACTGGCCACGGTGATCGTGGAGCGCGTGTTTGACGGCGTGGTGATGCTGGCCTTCGTGTTCCTCAACCTGCCGCGGCTGGCGGAATGGAGCGCGGATTCGGGTTTCGTGGGCAATATCCGATCGCTGGCCGTATGGGGGGCGGGCGCGTTCCTGGCGGCATTGGCTGCTTTCCTGTTGGCGGCGATGTTCCCCCGCCACACCGCTCGCGTGGTGGACTGGATGGTCGCGCGTGGGGTGCCTGCCCGATTCCGTGAGCGCGTCCGTGAGATAGCTCATCGTTTTCTAGATGGGCTGGCCTCGCTGCGCTCGCCGCTCAATGCGCTGATGGTTTTCTTTACTTCAGTGGTGATCTGGTTGCTGGAGACCGGTAAGTACTGGTTCGTGATGCACGCTTTCTCCTTCCGGGTGGATTTCTTCACGTTGATGTTGATGAACGGGATCGTGAACCTGGCGACCACGCTGCCGTCGGCGCCGGGGTACGTCGGTACCTTCGACGCGCCGGGAATCGCGGTGCTCACTGCGGCGGGTGTGGCCGGTGAGGTGGCCGCCGCCTATACGCTGGTGCTGCACGTCGCCCTGTGGGTGCCGATTACGGCGTTAGGTGCGTTCTATGCTTTGCGCGAAGGCCTCTCGATGAAATCTCCAACGCTCGATGCAGCAGCGGAGGCGGTGAAACCGCAGGGATGACGTTCAAAGGGCGCGGGTGCTGTCCAGCTCACGGCTGGTTGAGAGCGGCCTGATAGACGCGGACGTAATCCACCAACAGTTGTTGGGGGAAAACGGTGCTCTCGTCAGGGAAACCCGGCCAGTCGCCGCCGACGGCCACGTTGAGCACCAGGAAGAAGGGGTGGTCGAAAACCCAGGGGCTGGGGACGTCGGCCCGGCTGGTGCGGCGGAGGAGGACGTCGTCCACGTACCAGCGAATCTCCCCTGGCTCCCACTCGATGGCGTAACGGTGGGATGATTCAGACGGCGGAGAACTGGGGACGCTCAAGGCCTGAAGCAGGCCGTTTTCGCGGGCGTAGCCTGGGCCATGCAGTGCGCTGTAGAAGGTGAATGGTTCTCCAAGGTACTCCACGATGTCGATCTCCCCGCAGCGCGGCCAGCCGACCTCGCCGATGTCCGCTCCCAGCATCCAGAACGCCGGCCAGATTCCTTTTCCCTGAGGCAACTTCATACGCGCTTCGAAACGTCCATAGCGCCACTGATGGCGCCCTTCGGTCTTGATGCGCGCCGAGGTGTACGGGCTGCCCTGGTAGGACTCACGGCGGGCTTCAATGACCAGCATTCCGTTTTCCAAACGTAAATTCTCCAGCCGGTCGGTGTAGAACTGCAATTCGTTGTTTCCCCAACCGCCTGCGCCGGTTTCAACCACCCAGTTTTCGGGGTTCAGGGTGTTGCCGTCAAATTCGTCGTGCCATACGATCTTCCACCGGTCGAGAGCGGGGGTGGCCGTGGGGGCTGGCGTCGGCGCAGGCGCGACGGGAGAGGTACAGGCGATCCCCAGGAAGAGCAAAAGGGACAGAAGCAGGCGATGCATGGTGATCATTGTACCTCAGGAGGGGATACAGCGGTCTTTTCCCGGGCTTGGCGCAGCGAAATATTTTTTGTGATACGGAGACGTTTTGCTTGACGCTTTTTCTCCCTTGTGCTAGTATGGTATCAGTCGAGAGGAAACCGCCCATGGGTGGGGTGGATGAAGGAGGCAGATCGATGAAAGCGCGCGTGTGGATTTTGACAGGCCTGATTGTACTGGCATTGACGGTGGTGGCCTGTACACGTTCGGCATCCAAAGCACCAGCCACCGTGGCGGAAACGGGCGGAACCGTTTCGTCCGGTGAAGGTGGTGCCGCAGGCGAGGGCGGGCAGCAGGTAGATGTCATGGCAACCATGCTGGCGCAGGGCCAGATGACGCAAACAGCTATTGCAGCGCAAATGGGTGGTGGTGCCGGGGAAGGCACCGGCGGTGGCGAAGGGCCAACGAATACGCCATCCCCCGAACAGCAGCCTCCGACGCCGACGCTAACACCGACCCCCGTGCCGCAGGCGACCTCATCGGCGGCCACACCAGTCCCGACAAGCGTTGCATCGACAGGAGAGGTGCCCGAAAGTTACACCTTGCACGAAGGGGAGTTCCCCTATTGCCTCGCGCGTCGCTTCAACGTAGATCCGGATGAGCTGCTGTCGCTCAACGGCATGAGCCGGGGGCAGCAGGTCTATGCGGGGACGACCCTTCGTATCCCCAAAGGCGGGAAGACCTTCCCGGCGGAACGCGCGCTTTTGCCTCATCCCACCACCTACACCGTGGTGGCTGGCGATACGTTGTACTCCATTGCTTGCAAGTTTGGTGACGTCTGGCCGGAAGATATTGCCAACGCGAACGGTCTCAGCCTGGACGCCAGCTTGACCGCTGGTACCACGCTTCAGATTCCCTGAACGTAACCCGTGGACATTGGACAGGCGTAGCCCTAACGGCTACGCCTGTCTTTTTTGGAGGCGACATGGACTTTGAGGTTTTGCAATCCGACATTGTGTATCGGGCGCGCGCGTTCAACGTGCGCCAGGATCGCCTGCGCCTGCCCGATGGGCGCGAAACGGTGTTCAACATCATCGATCATCACGGCGCGGTCACCCTGGTGCCGGTGGACGATGAGGGCTATCTCTGGTTCGTGCGTCAGTACCGCCCGGCGACCGGGCGATGGCTGCTGGAGTTCCCGGCGGGTACGCTGGAGCCGGGCGAGCCGGTCGAGGCCTGTGCCGCGCGTGAAATCCGTGAGGAGATCGGTATGGCTGCTGACCGCCTGACCCCGCTCGGCGAGTTCTTCCTCGCGCCAGGATATTCCACCGAGTATATGTATGTCTTCCTGGCGCAGGGTCTGCGCCCCGACCCGTTGGAAGCCGACGACGACGAATTCTTGCGCGTGGAGCGTTATTCGCTGGCCGATGTGGAACGCATGATGCGCGCCGGCGAGTTTCACGATGCGAAGACCATGCTCGCTTTCTGGATGGCCTATCCTCGTCTCTGATGGGTATTCTTTTGGACTCCGGCACGAACCTTGCATCGCAGACCGTGCTACAATGGACGATCGGATACAGAGATGAGTGACCCGGAATTGAAGGAAGTCGTCGCATTGCTCCGCCGCATCCATCTGTTCACCGGCCTGACCGATGCACAGTTGCAGCAGGTGGCGGCGATGTTCCACCGCGAGCGGGTGCCGAAGGGGCACGTTCTGATCACCCAGGGCGCGGTGGGTGATCGATTCTGCATTTTGATGCGCGGTAGTGTGCGCGTCACCCGCCGCAGTGGGGAGACGGAGCGCGAACTCGCCATCCTGGTGCCGGGGGATTACTTTGGCGAGGAGGCTTTGCTGTATCGTCATCGGCGCACGGCGACAGTGACGGCGGCGGAGCCTTCTGTGGTGCTCTGGCTGGATCAAAAAGAGTTCCAGCGGTTGACCAAAACCTTGCCGGAGCTGAAAGAACGCTTGGCCGTGGTGGTCGAGAGCCGTCGCCTGAGCCGCCGTCTGCAGTTCGACTGGCTGGGCAAGGGGGAGGTGATTTACCTGCTGGCGCGCAAGCACAAAACCATCCTGCTGAACGATTTACTTCTCCCCATGTTTCTGATGGGTGGGGGACTGCTCATTGCTGCGCTGTATCTGCTTACGGGCGTATTGATCCCGTTGATCATCGGCCTGATGGTGGTTGCGTTCGGCGCGGCGCTGGCGGTCTGGCGCTATGTGGATTGGGGGAACGATTATTACATCATGACCAACCACCGCGTAGTGTGGGTGGAGAAGGTGGTTGGGCTGTACGAAAGCCGTGTGGAGGCGCCGTTGCGCACGGTGCTTTCGATCAGTGTGTCCACCGATCAGGTCGGACGTATTTTGAATTACGGCGACGTGATCGTACGCACTTATACAGGCAAGATCGTGCTGCGCCATGTGACTAACCCGGAGCGGATGCGCGAATTCATGGAGGAGCACTGGCAACGCACCCGGCGCTCGCTGAAACAGGACGAAGACGCGGCAATGGATCGCGCCATTCGGGAGCGGCTGGGTTTGCCGGTCAAGCAGGCGTACACCGAGCCGAAGTTCGAAGAAGCGCCCCCGCCAGCGACCACCCCCGGCGTGCTGACTGTGCTGGCGAACCGTTTGTTCCGCACCCGGTACGAAGAAGAGGGGGCGATTGTTTATCGCAAGCACTGGTTTATCTTGATGAAATACACCTGGGCACCGTTCCTGGGAATGGTGCTGAGCGTGCTGTTTGTGATCGCGCGGCTGGTGAACTGGATCCCCGTGCTGACCTGGCGTGGGTCGCTGGCGATTGGGGGGCTTGGTTTTCTGATCGCTGCTGGCTTCTGGCTGTATGGCTACCTGGATTGGAGCAATGACATCTACCGCGTGACCCCGGACCACATTATTGACGTGGATCGCAAGCCCTTCGGCAAGGAACAATTGAATTCTGCGCCGTTGGAGAATATCCTGAGCATGGAGCACGAACGGAAGGGCATCCTGGGGCTGCTGTTGAACTTCGGCCCGGTGCGCATTCGCATTGGCGCGACCACCTTCGTTTTCGAGGACGTGCAGGATCCGGCCAGTGTGCAGAACGAGATTTTCCGCCGGATGGAGGTGCAGCGCCGTCGCAAAGCGCAGGCCGAAGCGGAAAAAGAGCGGCGCCGGATGGCGGAGTGGCTGGCGGTGTATCACCGTAATGCGGAGGAGTACCGCCGTCAGATGGAGGAAAAGCGCCGCGCGGAGGAGGAAGAATGACCGTTTTGCGGTACAATTGGGGGACATTCTAACGGTAGAGGATAAGGTATGGCTGTACGTGAGATCGTGACTGTACCCGCACCGGTGCTGCGCCGGAAGGCACAACGGGTGAAAGATTTTGGCCCGGAACTGCAATCCTTGATCGACGATATGATTGACACCATGCGAGCCGCGCCGGGCGTGGGGCTGGCTGCACCGCAGGTCGGCGTGCCGCTGCGCGTGATCGTGGTGGAATTCGGCGACGAGGAGGACGAAAGCGTCCCGCCGAAACTGTACGTGATGGTCAATCCAGAGATCACCCGCCGCTCGCGGGAGACGGAGATAGGCACCGAAGGCTGTCTTTCGATCCCCGGCCTGGTCGGCGATGTGGAACGCGCGGTGGAGATCACGGTGCGCGGACAGAGCCGCCGCGGTCAACCGATGAAGCTGAAAGTGCGCGGCTGGCTGGCGCGCATCTTCCAGCATGAGATCGACCACCTGAACGGTGTGCTGTTTACCGACCTGGCCGAGCGGGTCTGGTCGCCGGAGGAAGAAGCCGTCCCGGCGGCGGATTGAACCCCTGCTTCGCCCGCTGATCTTCGCCACGGTGGTCACCCCATCGTGGCGTTTGTTTGACGGAACCCTCTGTGTACCTCACCCACCTTTCGCTGACCAACTTTCGCAACTTCGCCCGCCTGGATGTGGACGTTCCCACCGGTGCCGTCCTGATCGTGGGGGAGAACGCCCAGGGCAAGACCAGCCTGCTGGAGGCGGTGTACTTCCTCTCGGTGCTGACCTCGTTCCAGAGCGAGCGTGACCGGCATCTGATCAACTTCGTCGCCGCGCAGCAGCCGCTGGCTGTGGCGCGCATTGTGGCCGATTTCCAGCGCGAGGATGGCGCGCATCGTATGGAGGTACGCATCATCCAGGAGCCGAACGGCGCTGGCGTGCGTGTCCGCAAGGAGGTGCTGGTCGATGGAGTGAAACGCCGCATCGGCGAGGCCATTGGGCAATTCAAAACGGTACTCTTCCTGCCGCAGATGCTGCGCGTGGTGGACGGCCCCCCTGGGGAGCGCCGGCGTTATCTCAATCTGCTGCTCTCGCAGGTCTGGCCGGGGTACGCGGCTGCGCTGAGCCGCTACGCGCAACAGTTGCAGCAACGGAACGCATTGCTCAAGCTGCTCGCCGAGCGTGGGAGGACGGAAGACCCGCAACTCGATTTTTGGGACGCTCAACTCGCGGAAACCGGTGCGGATTTGATCTATGCCCGCATCCAGGCCATTCAGGCGCTGGAGCAACTGGCCGCGCCGCTGCACCGTGACCTGACCCACGGACGCGAGGTGCTGCGTCTGGACTACCGCCCGGCGTTCGATCCACTCGCTCCCGATTCCGCGCAGATGGCGTTGCCGATAGCCGCGCCGGTGGATCGCTCTGCGCTGGCGGTGGACGAGATTCGTGAAGGGATGATCCGGGCACTGGCCGCCCGTCGTGCGGAAGAGGTCGCCCGTGGGGTGACCACCATTGGGCCACACCGCGACGAGTTACGCTTCTTGAGTAACGGTGTGGACGTGGGCACCTATGGCTCGCGTGGTCAGGTGCGCACGGCTATCCTGGCGGTGAAACTCGCCGAAGTGCAATGGATGTTCGCACAATCCAGACAGCGACCGGTGGTGCTGCTCGATGAAGTGCTTGCCGAACTCGACGTGAACCGCCGTACCGACTTACTGAAGCAAGTGCTGCGGAGCGAACAGGCCTTGCTCACCACCACCGATCTGGATTTGTTCGCGCCCGAATTCGTGGCACGCACCACCCGCTGGCGGATTCACGAAGGGCGTTTACAGGCCGTGCAGGAGCAAGGCACATGAACGAAAGCTGGGAGTGCCGTCCGCCGCAACGGAGCGGTCAGGTCGCTTTGAGCCTGCTGGGTGTGGCGGCGGTGGCGGTTGGCGTGCGTGCGCTGTGGGAGATCGCGCATCTCTCCCCCGGCCTGGGGTGGTCGCTCTGGCTGACGGTTGGGCTGATCAGTTGGGGGATGGTCGCCTGGACGGCTTATGCGCTGCTCGCCTTGCGGCGGGCGCGGTACCGCTTCACCCGCGACGGGATCGGCCTTCAATGGGGGTTGCGCGCGGAGCAGATTCCGATGAACCGCGTGTTGTGGATTGAGCCGGCTTCGGCGCTCGATGTGCGGCTGCGTCTGCCGCTGTTCTGGTGGCCTGGCTCGTTGCGTGGGGTGCGGCGCGTGCCCGATCTGGGGGTGGTGGAGTACCTGGCGGACAGGCCGCGTCACCTGATCCTGATCGCCACGCCGGAGCGTGTGTATGCGATCTCGCCGGAACGACCGCAGGAGTGCCTGGCCGCGATCCGCGGATTGCTGGAGCTTGGCGCACTGAACCCGCTGCCGGAAGTGCATCAGCACCCGGCAATGTTGTTGCGCACGCTGTGGGCTGATCGCGCGGTGCGGGCGCTGTTGCTGGGATTGCTGGCGGTGAACCTGTTGATCTTCGCCCGTGCCAGCCTGCGCATGTCTCAATTGGATCAGGTGGTGATGAATTATGGCCCGGATGGCACGCCGCTCTCGCCGGTGCCGGCGACGCGGCTGCTCTTCCTGCCGCTGATGAACGGCTGGTTCTCGCTGGCGCTGGCTGTGGTCGGCGCGGCGTTTTACCGCAAGGAGGAGCGGCGCGCGCTGTCCTTCGTGGTCTGGTTTTCTGCGCTGGCGGCTTCGGTGGTGCTGGCCGTGGCCTTGTGGCGGATGGGCTGAGCGGGCCGTTTTTCCCTGGGTTTTCCACAAAATGACCGGGTTTTCAGCGATTTTTCCACAGTTTTCCACCGCTTTTCCACAGGTCGGACGCTGGCTCGGCGCGTTGGCGCTCGCGGCGCTGATTGCGCTTGCTGCGTATCGCGTTGGGGCGCTTTCCCGGTCGGGTGCCGGGGCGGCCACGCTGGTCGGTGGGATGATCTTCGCCGCCGGCGACTGGCCGTGGGCGGTGCTGCTGCTGGCATTCTTTGGGTCGTCCTCGGTACTCTCGCGCCTGTTCGATGGGCGAAAACGCGCTTTGAGCGAGAAGTTCGCCAAAGGCAACCGGCGGGACGCCGGACAGGTGCTCGCCAATGGGGGGATTCCGGCACTGCTGGCGCTGGTGCACCTGGCCTTCCCCGGATGGGGAGCGGTCTGGGCGGCAGGCGCCGGTGCGCTGGCCGCGGTGAACGCGGACACCTGGGCGACGGAAATCGGGGTGCTCAGTCGTGTGCCGCCGCGCCTGCTGTGGGGTGGAAGGCCGGTTGAACGCGGCGAATCCGGCGGCGTGACGCCGCTGGGTACGCTGGCGGCACTGGCCGGTAGTGCGCTGATCGCGCTCCTGGCGGCGGCGTTCGCCGGTGAGGTCGGGTTGTTCCCCAGAGTGACGCTGGCGGGGCTGCTGGGTTCGTTGCTGGATTCGCTGCTGGGGGCGACCGTGCAGGCGCAATTCCGTTGTCCGCGTTGTGAGCGGCTGACCGAACATCATCCACAACACACCTGCGGCACGGCAACCGTTCACGTGCGTGGCTGGCGCTGGCTGAACAACGACCTGGTCAACCTGGCGGCGGCGTTGTTTGGGGCGGTGCTTGCGCTCGTCTGAGCGGTTGGGAAAGCCCCGATGGTATAATTTTCTCGCTATGTTCAATCTCACTCCTGCCACCCTGATCAGTCGTTTGCTGGTGCTGGTGATCGCTTTCACCGTGCACGAGTTCGCCCACGCGGCGGTGGCTGACTACTTCGGCGACCCCACCCCGCGTTCGGAAGGCCGCCTGACGCTCAACCCGCTGGTACACCTCGACCTGTTTGGCTCGTTGATGTTGCTGATCGCCGGTTTCGGCTGGGCGCGTCCGGTGCGGGTCAACCCCTATCTTCTGCGCCGGCGTTCGCGCTGGGCGGAATTGTGGGTGGCCTTCGCTGGCCCGTTGTCTAACCTGCTGCTGGCGCTGATAGCCGCAATCCCCTTCCGCCTGGGGCTGGCGCATTTCTTCCTGTTCGGGGGTAACATCTGGTTTCCAACCTTTTCTCAGTTCATGACGGAGTTTCTGTTCCTGAACCTGGTGCTGATGCTGTTCAACCTGCTGCCGGTCGCCCCGTTGGATGGGGAGAAGGTGCTCGGCGAACTGCTGCCGCCGCAGATGGCGTATCGGATTGAACAGATCCGTCCTTATGGGCCAGCGATCCTGCTGGTGTTGATTTTCCTGTTGCCCTACCTGGGCATTGACGTGCTTGGATTGTTGATCGGCTGGCCGGCCAGCCGGATGGCGTTTCTGCTGATCGGATGAACGCAGCGCGGGTGGTCTATCGCGTCTGGCAATTTGGGCAGGCGCTGTGGGCGCGTCCCCGCGAGGACGACCTGGGTGCGGTGCAGGCGCTGCTGCCGCCCCCGCTCTGGGAACTCTTCCAGCAGATGCCGCGTCATGAACAGGCCCACGCGATTCGGGTGTGGCGTGGATTGCAGGCGCAGGGTGACGCGCCGCGCGTGGTACAGATGGCTGCGCTGCTGCACGATGTGGGCAAAACCCGCGTGCGATTGTGGCCGTGGGAGCGCGCGCTGGCTGTGCTGGGTCGGGCGCTCTTTCCGCGCCGGATGGCACGCTGGGCGCAGGGAGAGGCCCGTGGCTGGCGTAAGCCGTTTGTGGTCGCAGAGCAGCACCCGGCCTGGGGCGCGGAGATGACTTTTTCGGCACATCCCGACCCGTTGCTTCGCGACCTGATTCGCTGGCATCAGACGTCACATCCGCCGCTGCTGGACGAGGCGTGCCGCTGGCTGGCGCGCATTCAGTCCGTGGACGACGAGAGTTGAGGAGACCATGACCGTTCAGATTACGATTGTCGGTTTGGGCAAGATCGGCGCGTCGATGGGCCTGGCGTTGGCCGGGCATACCGGCCAGGTGACGCGCATCGGCCACGACCGCGAGCCGGGTGTGGCGCGCCGTGCGCAGAGACTTGGCGCGGTGGACAAGGTGGCGCTCAACCTGCCCAACGCGGTGCGCCACGCGGATGTGGTCATCCTGGCTGTGCCGTTGCACGAGGTGCGGTCCACGCTCCAGGTGATCGCCGATGACCTGCGCGAGGACGCGGTGGTGTTCGACACTTCGCCCGCCAAACGTGCCACGTTGGAGTGGGCGCGGCTGATCCTGCCGCCGAAGCGATATTTCATCGGCTTCACGCCGATGCTCAATCCCGCGTACCTGCACGAGACCGCCTTTGGTCTGGACGCTGCCCACGCCGACTTGTTTCAGGGCGGGATGATGGGCATCGTTACGCCGCCGGGCTCGGTAGACGCGGCGATTGAGCTGGCGGTTAACCTGTGTCGTCTACTGGGTGCATCGCCGTTCTTCGTGGACGTGGATGAAGTTGATGGGCTGATGGCCACGTTGCATCTGCTGCCGCAGGTGATGGCGGCAGCGCTGGTGCACGCCACGGTGGATCAGCCCGGCTGGGGCGAAGGGCGCAAACTGGCCGGAGGGGCGTTTGCGCTCGCCACTCACCTGATCGAAGCACCGGGTAGCGAAGATGCGTTGCGTGACGCGGCGCTGCTCAACCGCGAGAATCTGTTGCGCAGCCTGGATCGGTTGAGCGCGGCGCTGGCAACCTTCCGGCAGCAGCTGGAAGCGGAGGACGCGGACGCAATCCACGCCTGGCTGGAGCACGCCGCGCAAGGCCGCGCGACCTGGTGGACAAAGCGCCAGCGCGGGGATTGGGAGGCGGAGGGAACCGCGCCCGAATTCCCCAGCGCGCGCGAAATCTTTGGCCGTTTGCTTGGCCTGGGGCGTGAGCGCAACGAGGAGTGATTCGATGCCGTCGGCGTGTTACTGCTACCTGCTGGAGTGCGCCGACGGTTCGTTTTACGCTGGCTGGACGACCGACCCCCAGCGGCGATTGCGCGAGCACAACGCCGGGTACGGTAGCCGCTACACGCGGAGCCGGCGTCCGGTGCGGCTGGTCTATCTGGAAGCGCAGCCAGACCGCTCGGCGGCCATGCGGCGCGAGCGGGCGCTCAAGCGGCTTTCACACGCTGAAAAGCGCGCTCTGGTTGCGGCATACGAATCCCAATCATTCCCAAAGTGAGGTCTGTCATGGCTACCAAACTGGATTGGATTGACGAGGAACTGCAAGCCCTGCACGACAGCGGGTTGTACAACCGCATCCGCACGCTGGAGTCGCCGCAGGGTGCCTGGTTGGTGGTGGACGGCAAGCGGGTGCTCAACTTTTGCTCCAATAACTACCTGGGGCTGGCAAACCACCCGCGGCTGGTGCAGGCGGCGAAAGAGGCCATCGACCGCTACGGCGTGGGGCCGGGCGCGGTGCGCACCATCGCCGGCACGATGGATTTGCACGTGGAACTGGAGCGCCGGCTGGCTGCCTTCAAGGGCGTGGAGGCGGCGATTACCTTCCAGTCCGGCTTCAACGCGAATCTGGGCACTATTCCGGCGCTGGTTGGTAAGGAGGACGTGATCTTCTCCGATGAACTGAACCACGCCAGCATCATTGATGGCTGCCGCCTCTCGCGGGCGAAGATCGTCCGCTACGCGCACTGCGATGTGGCCGACCTGGAGCGGGCGATCAAAGAGTACGAGGGCACCTACCGCCGCGCGTTGATTGTGACGGATGGCGTGTTCAGCATGGATGGCGATGTCGCACCGCTGGATGAGATCTACGAGGTCGCCAAAGTGCACGACATCATGCTGATGGTGGACGACGCGCACGGCGAAGGCGTGCTTGGCAAGGGCGGGCGTGGTATTGTGGACCACTTCGACCTGCACGGCAAGGTGGACGTGGAGGTCGGCACGCTATCCAAGGCGTTCGGCGTGGTGGGCGGCGTGGTGGCTGGTAGCGCGAAAATCGTGGAGTGGCTGCGCCAGCGTGGGCGTCCATTTCTGTTCTCCTCGGCGATGACCGTGCCTGATGTGGCGGCCTGCCTGGCGGCGCTCGACCTGCTGGAGGAGTCCACTGACCTGGTGGACAAACTGTGGGAGAACACGCGCTACTTCAAAGAAGAGATGAAGCGTCTGGGCTTCGACACCGGCCAGTCGGTCACGCCGATCACGCCGATCATGCTGGGTGAGGCGCCGCTGGCGCAGGAGTTCAGCCGCGAGTTGTTCGAGGCGGGCGTGTTCGCCATGGCGATCGGATACCCGACCGTGCCGCGTGGCAAGGCGCGCATCCGGGTGATGATCTCGGCGGCGCACAGCAAAGATGACCTGGATAAAGGGCTGGAAGCCTTCGCTGCCGTGGGGCGGAAGCTGGGTGTGATTTGATCCCCCCTCCCAACCCTCCCTCTAATAACGGGGGAGGGTCTTTTGTTAAAGCGTTCGCCCCGGGGGAGGCCACCCGGGGCAAACACACACCAACTCAGCAGGAAGGAGGAGGATGTAACAAACAGACTGGCAGGCTACCGACCACCCATCAGCGGGTTATAGGCGGGATTGGTCCCGGCCCAAACGCAAGCCACTTTGCTGGTGAGGTTGCATTCCAGTGCAGCCGAACATCGGTGGGCCAACACGCGCGGGGCTTGCTCTGGCATCCACGTGGCCGGGTAGGTTACTTCGGCTTCCAATCGCACTTCCTTCCCGGCGTGCTCACAAAACTGCGTCCGCCAGGTTTCCCAGGTTCGGACTGCCATACGCACCTCGCTTGTTTCGCCCTCATTGTACTCGAGAAACGCGATTTGCCCAGGGACATTTGTCCCTCCATTTGGGGGATAAATGTCCCTAAACCAGATAACGGCAAGTTGTTGACGGGTCACACCAGCTTTCCTGACGGCATTTTGGCGGTGAAAGTCAGTTGACATTCTCCCCCCCTTCTGTATAATCACAAATGAGAGGTGGCCTTTGACTGATGGGGGCATCCCATCAGTCAAAATTTACCACCCTTTTCAGGCAGGCGTAACTCAGAAAAGGAGGTGGTTTAGAGGCGGAAAATCCAGTCTGCTTCCACAGTCGATCCTTTCGTTTCCAGAAAGATAAAGAGGAGGAAGAACGCATGAAACGCCCAACGTTGTTGCGCATCTTTGCTGTGTTGTTGCTGGCCAGTATGGTGCTGGCGGCCTGCAAACCAGCAGCAAAGCCCACGGAAGCACCTCAACCGACAAAGACGGAGGCGCCGCAACCAGCGAAGACGGAAGAAGCCAAGCCGGCGTTTGAGCCGATGGTGGTGTCTGCGCCGGATTGTGACTACGGTGGCAAGATTAAAGAGATCGCGGCGGTGGATCAGTACACCGTGCGCTTCACGCTCTGCCGCCCCGACCCGGCCTTCCTGGCCAAGGCGGCCTTTACCCCGTTCGCCATTCAACCCAAGGAGTGGATTGAAAAGACCGGTGGCACCGGTGAACTGCTGGAGCATCCCATTGGCACCGGCCCCTTCAAGTTCGAAGCCTGGAATCGCGGCGAGAGCGTGGTCTTTACGCGCTTTGATGACTACTGGGGCGAGAAACCGTCGTTCCAGACGCTGGTCTTCCGCTGGGCTTCAGAAGGTGCTGCCCGCCTGCTGGAGCTGCAATCCGGCACGGTGGACATGATTACCAACGTCAGCCCGGATGACTTCGCCACGGTGGAGGCCGATCCGAACCTGGCGTTGCTGCCGGTCGCCAACCCGAACGTGCTGTACCTGGCGATGACGAACACCTTCAAGCCGTTCGATGACGTGCGCGTCCGCAGGGCGATCGCTATGGGGATTGACCGCCAGCGCATCGTGGATAACTTCTACCCCGAAGGCTCGGAGGTCGCTTCGCACTTCACGCCGTGCAGCATCCCCAACGGGTGCGCCGGCGATCCGTGGTACGAGTTCAACCCTGAGAAGGCTCGTGAACTGCTGGCTGAAGCTGGCTACCCGGATGGCTTCCAGACCAAGATCTACTACCGCGACGTGTTCCGCGTATACCTGCCCGAACCGGGTCTGGTGGCGCAGGACATCCAGGCGCAGTTGAAGGAGAACCTGAACATCGACGCCGAGGTTGTGGTGATGGAGAGCGGTGAGTTCATCGCCGAATCCACCGCCGGCAACCTGGATGGCCTGTACCTGCTTGGTTGGGGCGCGGACTACCCGCACATCACGAACTTCCTGGACTTCCACTTCAGCAAGTCCAACCCGCAGTTCGGTACGCCGTTCCCCGAGATCTACGAGGTGCTGGAAAAGGCCGCGCAGATCAGCGACCCGGCGGAGGCCGCGCCGTTGTATGAACAGGCGAACAACGCCATCCGCGAGCTGGTGCCCATGGTGCCGATCGCGCACGGTGCAGCGGCCATGGCCGCCCGTGCCGACCTGAAGGACGTGAACGCACCGCCCTTCGGCGCGCCGCGCTTCGAGTTCATGAACCCTGGCAAAGACACGCTGGTCTTCATGCAGAACGCCGAGCCGATCAGCCTGTACTGCGCTGACGAGACCGACGGCGAGAGCCTGAGCGCCTGCCAGCAGGTGGTCGAGCCGCTGTACAAGTACAAGATCGACTCCGGCGAGGTGGTGCCTGCACTGGCAACCTCCTGTGAACCGAACGAAGACCTGACCGTGTGGACGTGCACGCTGCGCCAGGGCGTGAAGTTCCACGATGGCTCCATGCTGGACGCCAACGATGTGGTCGCTTCCTGGGCGGCGGGCATTGATGCTTCCAGCCCGTACCACACCGGGAATACCGGCGCGTTCGAGTACTATGCGTACCTGTGGGACGCGCTGATGAACGAGAACAAATAGTCCATCCGATGATGGACTGATCCGTTGAACTGACGCGGGATGGGTAGATAGTCCTGTGCTACGCCCATCCCGCGTCTCATGGCAGGGACTATGGTTCAATACACCATCCGCCGTCTGATCCTGGCGATCCCCGTGATCATTGGCATCCTGGTTGTGACGTTTGCGCTGGCACGGCTGATCCCCGGCGATCCGTGCAAGGCCATCCTCGGCGAGAAAGCGACTGTGGACGTCTGCGAACGCTTCAACCGCGAGCACGGCCTGGACAAGCCGATCCCGGTACAGTTTGCCATCTACATGGGCAGGGTGCTGCGCGGCGATTTCGGTAACTCACTGCGCTTCAACCGCCCGGTGACCATCATCCTGATCGAGCGGCTGCCACCCACTATCGAGCTGGGTTTCACGGCGATGTTGATTGCTGTGCTCATCGGGATACCTGCTGGCATCTTTGCTGCGGTGCGGCAAAATTCCCTGGCCGATATGGTTACCATGATTGGGGCAAACATCGGTGTCTCCATGCCGGTGTACTGGCTGGGCTTGATGCTGGCGTACTTCTTCGCTCTGGTCTTGAAGGATACTCCCTTCTGGCTACCACCGTCGGGAAGACTGACGGCTGGTCTGTCGGCCACGCCGTTCTATGAGATGTTTGGCTGGGAGGTGGTGAAGGACACCTGGCAGTATCATGCGCTGGAATTTTTAGCTAATCTGTACATTTTCAATTCGATCATCACGCGCAACTGGAAGGTGCTGGGCGATGCGATTAAGCACCTGACCCTGCCGGCGATGGCGTTGAGCACCATTCCCATGGCCGTGATCGCGCGCATGACGCGCTCGTCCATGCTGGAGGTGCTGCGACAGGATTACGTGCGCACCGCGCGGGCAAAGGGGCTGCACGAGCGGATGGTGATCATGAAGCACGCCTTCCGCAACGCGTTGCTTCCCATTGTGACCATCATCGGCCTGCAGATGGGGACGTTGTTCGCAGGAGCGGTGCTCACGGAGACCATCTTCGGCATCGCGGGCGTGGGGCGTATTCTGTACGAGGCCATCACTGCACGTGATTTCCCCATCGTGCAGGCGTTTACCGTGGTGATCGCCGTGGGTTACGTGGCGGTGAATTTGCTGGTTGATCTGACCTACGTGTTCATCGATCCGCGCATCAAACTGGAGTGACCGTCGCATGGATGCCATTCCAAAACTGCAATCGGCGGAAGAACTGGATTACCGGGCGAACAGCCTGTGGCGGCTGGCTTTGCGGCGTCTGGTCCGTCATCGTTCCGCGGTGGCGGGACTGGGTATCCTGGCGTTTTTGCTGTTCGTGGCGATCTTTGCGCCAAAGATCGCGCCGTACGATCCGATCCAGGTGCTCATTGGGGTCGAGGACGTGCGCAAGCGCGAACCGCCCTGCATTCATCTGTTGGGATGCCCGCCGGAGAAGCCGCAACACATCATGGGCATCGACGGCAACGTGCGCGACCAGTTCAGCCGCGTGATCTTCGGCACGCGCGTCTCGTTGTTCATCGGCTTCAGCACGGTGACCTTCGCCATCGTGATCGGTACGTTGCTGGGCGCGGTGGCGGGCTACCTGGGTGGCTGGGTGGACAACGTGATCATGCGGCTGATGGATGTGTTGCTGGCGTTTCCATCGCTGCTGCTGGCGATCGCCATTGTGACCGTGCTGGGACGCGGCCTGCAAAACGCGCTGCTGGCGATTGCCGTTGTCTCCATCCCGGTCTATGCCCGTGTGGTGCGTGCCAGCGTGCTCTCGGTGCGTGAGATGGAGTATGTGGAAGCGGCGAAGGCGCTCGGTGGCGGGCATGTGCACATCCTGCTGCGCCGCATTTTGCCTAATTCTGTGCCACCGTTGATCGTGCAGGGCACGCTGGGCATCGCCACGGCCATCCTGGACGCGGCGGCATTGTCCTTTCTCGGCCTGGGCGCCCAACCGCCGATGCCGGAATGGGGCACCATGCTGGGCACGGAACGCAACCAACTCTTCAGTGCGCCGCATCTGGTGTTCTTCCCCGGCCTGGCGATCATGATCACCGTGCTGGCGTTCAACCTGCTCGGCGATGGTCTGCGCGATGTGCTCGACCCGCGTCTGTCGAACAATCGGGTGGAGTAGCATTTTGACATTCTCTCTACCTTTCGCTACAATGGAAAAGAATTTGTTGAACAGGGAACGATCATGAGTGCTTGGCCCGGAAAATTTGTCATTGGCCTGACGGGGAACATTGCCACTGGCAAGTCCGTGGTGCGCAAGATGCTGGAGCACCTGGGCGCGTACACCATTGACGCCGACGTGTTGGCGCACCGCGCGATTGATAAAGGCGCACCAGGCTATCAGCCGGTGGTGGATACGTTCGGGAAATGGATTCTGGGCGCAGACGGGCAAATCGACCGAAAAAAGCTGGGACGGCTGGTGTTCAACGACACCGAGGCGCTGGCGAAACTGGAAGACATTGTGCATCCGCTGGTCGGTCAGGCGGTAGACGTGCTGGTGCGCCGTGCGGAGCAACGGGTGGTGGTTATTGAGGCGATCAAGCTGCTGGAAAGCAATCTGCGCCAGCAGTGTGACAGCATCTGGGTGGTGGTCGCGCCGCCTGATCAGCAGATGAAGCGCCTGGTGGAAAAGCGCGGCATGGATGCCGCCACGGCGCAGCAACGGATCACCGCGCAGGGCTCGCAAGAAGCGAAGATGGCTGCGGCGGATGTGGTCATCCGCAACGATGGTTCCTTCGAGGCCACCTGGAAACAGGTGGTGGCTGCCTGGCGCAAGCTGTTCCAGAAGGCGGAAACCGGCCCGACGAAGGTCGTGCCTGCTGGACATGAAGAGGCAGCGGCTGGCACGCTGGAGGTGGTGCGTGGCAAGCCGCGGCAGGCAGCGGAGATCGCTGCTTTCCTGACCGAGATAACGCGCGGCAAGAAGCAGATGAGCCGCGACGACGTGATGGCAGCCTTCGGTGAAAAGGCCTTCATGTTACTCATGCAGGGGGGGCAGATCGTGGGACTGGCTGGCTGGCAGGTGGAGAATCTGGTCACGCGCATCGATGAGCTGTACCTGAAGCCGGGATTGCCGTTGAAGGAAGCGCTGGGCAAACTGCTTGGTGAGGTGGAAAGGGCTTCTGGCGATCTGTTGAGCGAGGCGGCGTTGCTTTTCTTGCCGCCGTCTGCAGCCAAAACCCCTGAGCTGTGGCGGGAGCTGGGTTACGAGGTGCGCACCGTGGAGGGGCTGGGTGTCCGCGCGTGGCAGGAAGCAGCCCGCGAATCCCGGCCGCCGGGGGCGGTGATTTTCTTCAAGCAGTTGCGTAAGGATCGCATTTTGAGGCCAGTGTAGATTGAGGCTCCTCCGAATGCGACGAAAAAACAGGCAGCGCCGAGAGCTGCCTGTTCTCTTTAGAAAGGGACGTGTCTGGCCTGGCTACTATACCACCGGCGCAGAGAGGGTGTCCTTTTCTCCGTTGGTGCCTTCGGTGGTGATCACTTCTTTGCCATGGTCGGTCACCAGGCGCACGGAGGCTTGAATGTCAAAGGTGTGTCCCATATAGGGCTTGCGCTGTCCGATGGCGATGCGCTGGCCTTCTTTCAACCGGTGGATCAACTCGTCACGGTTGAGTACCACCAGATCAGAATATGCGAGGCCACGGCGCTCGTATCCCCGCACCCATTCGATTTCCCCGGATGGGGAGTAGTGCACGGCTTCGATCACGTAATCAAGATGCTTGCGTGCCATGCGTCTTGCCTCCTCGTTGGCGGGAGTTTCAGTCGGGGTGAGCGGACTCGAACCGCTGGCCCCCGCGTCCCAAACGCGGTGCGCTACCAACTGCGCCACACCCCGGTGCTTCCAGTATAATGCGACCTGCAACGATACGTCAAGGAGT
>CAYSXA010000040.1:0-18756 GCA_964435005.1 uncultured Anaerolineaceae bacterium
GTGTGGGAGTGATTGTGGGTGTGGGCGTGAGCGTGGGGGTGGCGGTGGGGAGCGGGGTTGCCGTTTCGAGCAACGGCGTGGGCGTGGCGGTGGCGTCGGGCGTGAGCGCAGCCAGCGTCGCTGAGACCATCGCAGCGATTGTAGGCTCGTTTTGCTGCTGCGGTTGGAACACCGCCTGTTCGGGCGGCGAGATGGCGTACTTCACGCGCGCGCGCCAGTTGTCGATACGCCAGGCCAGCCGGTTGTGCACCGGCGGCAGGCGGTAGGCCAGAGCCGCCGCCAACACCAGCCCTGCCATCCCCAGAATCCATGAGCGGGGTTTCATGGGAAGGATTATATCATCGGGCACAGTGGTAGAATGGACGACGGGCCACACCGGTTGTCTGGCCCCCTTGGTATGTGGTCTATTCCAACAATGCGGTGAAATTATGGGCACCATCCTTCTGGAAGAGGCAATTGGAAAGGCGCTGAAAGCGCGCGGATGGACGCTGGCGGTGGCGGAATCCTGCACTGGTGGGTTGGTCGGACACCGCATCACCAATGTTCCAGGCTCGTCGGAGTATTACCTGGGATCGGTGACGGCATACGCTTACGAGGCCAAGGTGCGTCTGCTGGGTGTTTCGTGGGATACGCTGAACCGCTGCGGCGCAGTGAGCCGCGAGTCGGTGATCGAGATGGCGCGCGGCGTGCGGCAGGCGCTCGGTTCGGATGTGGGGTTATCGGTGAGCGGCATCGCCGGGCCGGGCGGCGGTACGCCGGACAAGCCGGTCGGCCTGACCTGGGTTGGCCTGTCCACGCCGGAGGGTGATTGGGCACGCGAATTCCGCTGGCATGGCGACCGGCTGGAAAACAAAGCCGCCTCGGCGGAGGCGGCGCTGAAATGGCTGCTGGACTATCTGGAAGGACGCTGGCGTGATGAGGATTGAGGTCGAAGCGCGATTCGACGCGCAGGGCAACCCCCGTCCGACGCGTGTCTGGCTGGACGGCGAGCCGCATCCGGTCACGGATATCGGCCGCTCATGGCGGGATGCCCAGGGGCAGCACGTCCTGGTCATGGTGCCACCAGGACAGACACTTCACCTGCTGCTCACGCCGCAGGGCGAGTGGAGGTTGGTGCCGATCTTTGGGGGGAGAAACTATGGCTGATTGTGCCGTTGGGGGTTAACGCTTCATGCGTTGCATCAGCGACGCCAGGCGTCGTTGTACCAGGGCGATCACGGCGTGGACTTCAGGTACGCGCAGCGCGATCAGCACCAGGCCATAGGTCAGCGCACCGAGGAGCGTTCCGCCGCCAGCAATCCCCCAGAGCGAACTGCCTGCTGTAAAGCGCAGCCAGAGCCATACCACGAACGACATAGCCGTTGTGCCTGCGGCCGCCGCGATCAGTCCATTGAGCACGGTGCGTCCGTCCAGGCCACCCAGTCGACGGCGCATCAGTGCCAGCAGGCCGACCATCTCCAGCGCGGTTGCCAGCGAGTTCGCCAGTGCCAGGCCGCCGTGTGGCATCCACCCCATCCGGGTGAAGCCCGCCGCAAAGGCCAGGCTGAAGCCCACGTTGAGCGTCATGGCTGCTGCGCCAACCAACACAGGGGTTTTCGTATCGTGTAGGGCGTAGAAAGCTCGTGCCACGATCTCTACCACAGAATGCCCCACCAACCCGGCGGCGTACCAGAGCAGCGCCCAGGCCACCAGATCGGTGGAGTGCGCGTCGAACGCGCCGCGTTGAAAGAGCAGCGCCACCAGCGGACGGCGCAGCAGAATCAAGCCCAATGAGGCTGGCAGCGAAAGCAGCAACACACCGCGCAGCGTGGCCGCCAGTGAAGCGCGCATCTGACCGTGCTCGCCGCGCGCCACCTGCTCGGAGAAGGTGGGCAGCGCCGCAATCGCAATTGCCTGCGCGATCACCACCTGCGGCATGGTCATGACTGCCCAGGCCACCTGAATGGCGGTCAGGCTGCCTTCCGGCTGGAGCGAGGCCAGCACGGTGTTCACCCAGAAGTTCAATTGCACCACGGCCACGCCCAGCAGGCGAGGGGCCATCAGCCGTCCCACCTCGCGCACTGCCGGGAAGCGCAGCCCCAGCGTGGCGAAGTAGCGCCGTGCGGGCAGGTGCCGCAGGTCGGGGATTTGCACTGCCAGGTGTAACCCGGCGCCGACCACCGCGCCCCAGGCCAGCCCAAAGATGCCCCAATGCGGCGCAAGCGCCACCACGCCGAAGATCATTCCTAACCAGTACATGGTGGGTGCGAGCGCAGGCAGCAGAAACCGCTGATGCGCGTTCAGCACCCCCATCAACAGACCGCTCAGGCCGAAGATCACCGGCGAGATCAGCAGCACTCGAAGAAGACGCACGGTCAATGCTTGCTGATCGGGGGCGAAACCGGGGGCCAGGGCGTGTTGCACCACCCAGGGCGCAGCCAGCGCAGCCAGCGCACTTAGCGCCGTCATCACCAAAATCAGCAGGTTGGCAATTGCCGAGGCCAGCCGCCAGGCCTGGATTTTCTCCTTTTGTGTGAGGAAGCCAGTGAAGGTGGGAATGAACGCGGAGGCCAGCGCGCCGCCCGCAATTAGATTGAAGAGTAAATCGGGCAGGCGCGAGGCCGCGTTGTAGGCGTCGATCTCCGCGCCGGTGCCAAAGGCCTGCGAGACCAGGATTTGGCGTACCAGGCCGGTAAGGTTGGAAAGCACAAACGCCGCCATCACGATCCCGGCGGCGCGGGCGATCTGCCGATTGGCGCGTTGTTGTTCGTCCATCGAAGTGATTATAAACCAGATTCGCAGCGCAGCGCTGATTGGCGTAGACAACCTCTAGATTGTACCGATTGCCCATCTTGTAGGGGCAAAACGATGTCATCGGTGAAATCTGAGGGTACGCTGTGGTAGAATCACGGAGAGCCGGGTGCACCACTCCCGGCTCTCACTGTAAAGGAGGAGAAGAAGAGAAATCGCCCTTTCGTTGTGTATCTTACCAAAACGACGGGTGTTTTGCTTGACGTCTGCCCCACGCTTACCTGACGCTATCCCTACACTTCTCTGTCAAGAGGCAACATGACGTTATCGATTTGTACGGAACACCTCGGACGGGTCTATAAAATCCGCGGTGGGAAGAAAGAGGAACCCAAATCCCTGGTGGCTCTAGAGGATGTGAATCTGGAAGTGCGCCAGGGTGAATTGTTTGGCCTGCTGGGTCCGAACGGTGCGGGTAAGACCACGTTGATAAAAATCCTGACCACGCTACTCGCACCGACCTCAGGCCGCGCGTGGGTTGCCGGCTTCGATGTGAGCGAGCAACCTGCCGAAGTGCGCGCACGGATCAACATGGTTTCTGGGGGCGAAGCGTCTGGTTATGGCTTGCTCACGGTGCGTGAGAATCTGTGGATGTTCAGCCAGTTCTACGGCATCCCGCCGCGCGAGGCTGACCGCCGCATTCGCGCCCTGTTGGAGGTGGTCGGGCTGGCGGATCGTATTCATACCAAGTCATCTGATCTGTCCACCGGTCTGCGTCAGAAGATGAACATCGTGCGCGGTTTCCTGACTGACCCGGAAGTGCTTTTCCTGGACGAACCGACGCTGGGGTTGGACGTGGGCGCATCGCGTGAGGTGCGGACGTTCATCCGACAGTGGGTGGACGAGAACCCGCGTCGAACGATTTTGCTCACCACACATTACATGGTGGAGGCTGAGGCGTTGTGCGACCGCGTGGCGATCATCAACCGCGGCCATGTGTTGGCTTGCGATACGCCCGAGAACCTGAAGCGCTCGCTGCAACGCGAGGCGATCTTCCGCATCGAGACCACACCGCTCAACGGCGCCGGCGCAGACATCTTTCGCTCACTGCCCGGCGTGCGCCGGGTGTCCTGCCAGGAGCAGGACGACGGCGTGGTGCTTGAATTCATCCTGGAGAGTGAGGATGTACTCGGTGCGGTGATCAACACGATGACCGCCGCCGATGTGCACATCCGCGCGCTGCACAAGCGTGAACCCTCGCTGGAGGACGTGTTCGTGGCGCTTGTCGGGCGCAGTATGGCGGAGGTGGAGCGTGGCGCATAAGGCGCGGCTGAACCTGCCGCCGGTGCGCAAGAACAGCGGCGTACTACTCTTCCTGCAAACTGTGATGGGCCGCGCCTACCCGCGCCTGATCGGCCTGCAACGCGAGAAGTCGTGGATGTTCTTTGATATCGTGCTGCCCCTGCTTTCTGTGGCGGCATATGTGTTCGTGTACCGTGCCATTCAGGCGCCCAAAGAGTACGTCGGCTTCGTGGTGATGGGTGGTGCGATGACCGCCTTCTGGCTGAACGTGCTTTGGAGCATGTCCAGTCAGTTGTATTGGGAGAAAGAACAGGGCAACCTGGCGCTGTACATCATGGCCCCGAATTCGATGATGGCGATCCTGCTTGGTATGGCACTCGGCGGGATGGCGTCCACTGCGCTGCGAGCGTTCGCGATCGTGGTGCTTGGCAGCCTGCTGTTTCATGTGCAGTACGCGATCGCCAGTTTCGGGCAACTGTTCGCCGTCTTCTTGCTCACCATGGTCGCGCTGTATGGAATGGGGATGATGTTCGCTTCACTGTTTCTACTGCTCAGTCGCGAGGCGTGGCATCTCTCCAACCTGGCGCAGGAGCCGGTGTATCTATTCTCCGGGTTCTACTTCCCGATCAAGAACTTCAACTTCTGGATCGCGGCGGCAGCTTCGATCATCCCGCTCACGCTGGGCATGGACGCCATGCGGCAACTGGTGTTTCTCGACGGAGAAACTTTCGGCTTCCTGGACGTGCGCGTGGAGATTCTCGTGCTGATCGGGCTGAGCGTGCTCTTCCTGGTGGCGGCGAAGGCGCTGTTGACCTGGATGGAACGTCTGGCGATCCGCGAAGGGCGGCTGACGGAGAGTCGGCGATGAACCTGCGTGTACTGGCGCGATCTTTCCGCACAGCGGCATGGCTGGGCTGGCAGATCGAATCGAACTGGACGGATCCGTTCCTGTTTGCGGTGTATTCGGTGATCAAGCCAGTGGCAGGTGCAGCGCTCCTGGTGGTGATGTACGCCCTGGTCTCGCGCGCGGATTTCGATTCGCCGTTGTTCGCCTACATCTACCTGGGCAACGCTTTCTACATGTACGTTGGTGCGGTGATGGGGGGCATCTCGTGGGCGGTGATCGACGACCGCGAGCACTACAAGACGTTGAAGTACATGTACATCGCGCCGATTCACATCCCGACCTACCTGATCGGGCGTGGGGTGGCGCGGTTTTTGACCGGCTCGATCTCGGTGCTGATCACCCTGTTGGCCGGATGGCTGTTCTTTCACCTGCCGCTAAACCTGACTGCAGTGAACTGGCCGCTTTTCCTGACCGCTCTGGCGCTGGGGGTGGTGATGTTGTCGATGATGGGCCTGCTGCTAGCCGGGATCACATTGATCGTGGTCAACCATGTATGGTTCCTGGGAGAAGGCGTGGCCGGGGCACTGTACCTGTTCAGCGGCGCGATCTTCCCGCTGGAAGTGCTGCCTGCTGTGCTGCGTCCGATCGGTTACCTGATGCCGATCACCTACTGGCTGGAACTGCTTCGCCGTGCGCTGGTCGGGCAGGTTGCAGAAGCTTTTCCCACGCTGGCAGGCTTCTCCAACGGGCAGTTGATGGGTATCCTGGTCGGGTTGACGGTGTTCTTTGGGGTGCTGAGCGTGTTCATCTTCCGCTGGTGTGACTTGATCGCCCGCGAGCGTGGTTATATCGATCGCGTGACGAATTACTAAGCAGGGCTGGTGCATTCACTCCCGAAGCGTGAAGCACTCGGGGATGCTGTGTGAGGAGGCGACGATGAAGGTATGGATTGGTAGCCTGGCCGATACGCCGCTGGGAATGGTGGCGGTGGCGATCAGCGAACGTGGTCTGGTGCAGGTGGAGTACGGCCTGCGCGACCTGGAGAAGTTCAAGGAAATAGTGCGCGCCCGATGGGGCGTGACGCCGCAGGTGGATACCGAACGCACCGCGCTGTACCTGAACCAGATTCAGGAGTACCTGTTGGGGGAACGCCGCATCTTCGACTTCCCAATCGACTGGTCGGTGCTGCGCCCATTCCAGGCCCAGGCGCTGCGAGCGACTTTCCGCATCCCCTACGGGGAAACGCGAACCTACGGCCAGATCGCTGCTGAGATCGGCAATCCCCGAGCAGCGCGCGCTGTAGGCCGCGCGGAAGCCACCAATCCAATGCCGCTGGTCATCCCCTGTCACCGGGTGGTCGGTGCGGACGGCGGACTGCACGGCTACGGCGGCGCCGGCGGTCTGAAGACCAAAGATTGGCTGCTCCGTCTGGAAGGAGCCCGACAGGCGAACTCAGCGTGAGGCTCTCTTCTTTGGGAGCGGGACGAAGCGTATGAGGTAAGTCGTGCACGTCATCAAACGTTTCTTCGTCGACCCCGACGAACACCGTCTGCTTGCGGGATGGCGGGTGGTGGTGCACTTTGTGTTGTTCGTCGTGCTGCTTGCCTTATGCAGTGTGGTGTTCGCTCCGCTGACTCGCTTTGTCCCTCGGTTCCTGTTCGGCGAGGGTATCGCTGCGATTGCGGTCACCGTGTCGGTGTTTATTGCCCGTCGCTGGTTGGACAAACGTTCCTTCCGCAGCCTGGGCCTGGCGTGGAATCGTCAGGCC
Source organism: uncultured Anaerolineaceae bacterium (assembly GCA_964435005.1). GTDB lineage: Bacteria > Chloroflexota > Anaerolineae > Anaerolineales > DRMV01 > CAYSXA01. Next base: position 6,645 of record CAYSXA010000040.1, read on the forward strand.
GTGAGCGACCTGGCCGTCGGCTTCCTGATTACCGGCGTGATGATGGGGATGGTCTTTTTGCTTGAATGGGCCGTGGGAATATTGCGGCTGGAGACGGTCGCGTGGCGTGTAGATGACGCGGGAAAGATTCTTTCCGGCACATTGGGCATGTTCTTCCTCTTTTTGCTGGTCGCCTGGGCAGAGGAACTGCTCTCGCGCGGCTACCAACTGCAAAATCTGGCGGAAGGGTTATCGCCAGCCCGGGGTGTGGTGATATCCTCTCTGATCTTCGCCGCGCTGCATACCGGCAATCCCGGGTTTACAGGGCTTGCTTTCGTAGGTCTGTTCCTTTCCGGCGTGTTCATGGCCTGGGCGTGGGTGCTCATTGGCTCGCTCTGGTTGCCCATCGGCATTCATCTGGGGTGGAACTTCTTTGAAGGCACGGTGTTTGGATTTCCGGTCAGCGGGTTGGGCATCTACCGCCTGTTGAGGCCTGCGGTGCACGGCTCAGACTGGTTTACCGGCGGCGCGTTTGGCCCGGAGGCGGGCGCGGTGCTGTTGCCCGCTTTGCTGCTTGGCTTCTGGCTGGTAGAATGGTACGCCCGCGTGCGCGGGAATCACGTCACAACGGAGGCTGCGGAACTTACATCATGAACTTCCTGCTGGCATTCCTGCCCATTGCCGTCATTCTGTTCCTGATGGTCCGTTATCACTGGGGCGCTTCTCGTGCCGGAGGAGCCGGATATCTGACTGCGTTGGTGATCGCGGTGACTGCTTTCGGCGCGGGGCCAGAACTTTTGGCCTACGCGCATGCCAAATCGCTGCTGCTTAGCCTGGACGTACTGCTGATCGTGTGGTCGGCCTTTTTGCTCTACCGTGTGGCGGATGAGGCGGGGGCGATCCGCACCATCGGCGAAGCGCTGCCCCACCTGACTGCCGACCGTGGCATGCAGGCGCTGATCATCGGCTGGGCGTTCGCCTCTTTCCTGCAGGGGGTGGGCGGATTTGGTGTGCCGGTGGCGGTGGTCGCCCCGCTGCTGGTTGGGCTGGGCTTTCAGCCGCTGGCGGCAGTGGTCATCCCCTCGATTGGCCACTCATGGGCGGTGACCTTCGGATCGCTGGCTTCGTCCTTCCAGGCGCTGATGGCGGCCACCGGTCTGCCCGGCCCCGACCTGGCGCCGCTGGCGGCGGTCTTCCTCGGCATCGCCGGGATGGCTGTCGGGCTGATGGTGGCGCACGCTGCGGGTGGTTGGGCAGCGCTGCGCCGGCTGTGGGTGCCTACACTGATCCTGGGTGCGGTGATGGCTGTGGTGCAGTACCTGCTGGCGACCAACGGCGTGTGGAACATCGCGGCCTTTGGCGGCGGGCTGGCCGGGCTGGCCGTAGGCTATCCGATGGCACGGCGTTTTCGTGGTGAGCAGAACCATCATAGCGACCTGAACGTCCGTGCGTTGGTGGTGGCGCTCTCCGGGTATGCCGTGCTGATCGCCGTCACGCTGACCATTCAGTTGATCCCGCCGGTGCGCGCGGCGCTGGGGAGTTTCGTCATCCGGATGGACTTTCCTGAACTGCGCACCGCGCTGGGGTACGTCACCCCTGCCGGCCCGGGACGCAAGATCTCGCTCTTTCGCCACGCTGGGGCCATTCTGACGTACTCGTCTGTGCTGGCCTTCCTGATCTACCATCGGGCGGGGCTGTATCAACCAGGCGCGGTGCGTCGCATCGTGAGCGGCACCGTGCGCCGCGTGATGTCGTCCAGCGTGGGCATTGCCTCAATGGTCGCTATGGCGGTTGTGATGCAACATGCCGGCATGACCGAGACGCTGGCGCGCGGCCTGGCGGAGGGTTTCGGGCGCGCCTTCCCCCTGATCGCTCCATGGATCGGCGCGCTGGGAGCGTTCATGACCGGCAGCAACACCAATTCCAATGTGGTGTTCGCCGCGTTGCAGATGCGCACTGCTGAACTGCTGGGATTCCAGGTGTTGCTGATTCTGGCGGCGCAGACCGCGGGCGGCGCACTGGGGTCGGTGATTGCCCCCACCAAAGTGGTGGTTGGCGCTTCCACCGGCGGCATGGCCGGGCGCGAGGGCGAAGTCATCCGCACCATGGGGCGTTATACCGCCCTGCTGGTGCTGCTGGTCAGCGTGATGACCATGCTGGGTGTGTTGATTCAATGACGGCAGACCGCAGACGGCTGCTGTCCGCCTTCGCCCATTGGCATTCTGAGGAGGTTCCATGTCCTGGTTTCGTGAGCACAGGTTTGAGGCGCATGTGACGGTGTTCCTGCTGATGATGGTTTCGGCGGCGGGGATGTACCTGGCCGCCCGGCAGGGAGCGTCAATTGGAATGGTCGGTGGCCTGGCGCTGTTTGCGCTGGGTAATCTGCTGGCGGTAGTGGTGAAATGACCACACTCCTCATTGCCTCAACACCGCGTTGCCGAATCCCACATATCCCACATATCCCACAAATATCCCACAGGAATCCCACATGACGACCGTTCTGATCACGCTTCCCCAGATGGAACTGTACCTGGAGCCGGTGCGTGAGGTCGCGCCTCAGGCGGAGATTGTGGTGCACGCGGCGCGGCAGGTGGAGGACGTGCCGGTGGAACTGTGGGCGCGCGCAGAGGTGCTGTACACCAACAACGTATTGCCGACACGGGAGCAGGCGCCCCGGTTGCGCTGGATTCAGTGTCATTGGGCAGGGATTGACGCGCTGCTGGACGCGCCCATTCTGCACGACCCGGAGGTGACGGTCACCACACTGAGCGGCGCGGCGATACCGCAGATGGGCGAGTACATCCTGATGATGCTGCTGGCGTTGGGGCATCGTCTGCCCGACCTGATGGCGCACCAGCACCGCGCGGAATGGCCCAGGAACCGCTGGGCGCGGTTCGCGCCGCAGGAACTCAACCACAGCACGGTAGGCATCGTGGGCTACGGCAGCCTGGGGCGTGAGACGGCGCGGCTGCTGCGCCCCTTCGGCGCGCGGGTGCTGGCCACCAAGCGCGATGCGATGCACCCTGAAGACCGGGGCTACACTCCGGAAGGGCACGGCGATCCGGGCGGTGACCTGGTGCACCGGTTGTACCCGCCGCAGGCGCTGCGTTCCATGCTGCGCGAGTGCGATTTCGTGGTGGTCACCGTGCCCCTCACGCCGGAGACGCGGGGCCTGATTGGGGAACGGGAGCTGGCGGCTATGAAGCCCACCGCCTGTCTGGTGGACGTTTCGCGTGGTGGGGTGGTGGATCATCAGGCGTTGATCGCTGCGCTGCGCGACGGTCGTCTGGCCGCCGCCGCGCTGGATGTTTTCCCTGAAGAGCCGCTCCCGGCCGATAGTCCGCTGTGGGCGATGGAAAACGTGATAATCACGCCGCACATCGCTGGCGTGACGCGCCATTACGACGAACGCGCGATGCAGTTGTTCGCTGCCAATCTGGAGCGCTATCTGCGACATCAGCCGCTGTTCAACCGCTTCGACCCACAACGGGGGTATTGATGGCGCGCCGTTTCCGCGTGCTGTTGTTCGACCTGGGGCACACGCTGTTGTATTTCGACGGGGACGCCGCGCAGGTGGCTGCCGAGGCCGATGCCGTGCTGCTGCAGGCGTTACAGCAGGCCGGCCTGCGTCTGAATGGCGAGCGCTTCTTGCGTGAGTTCCGCGCGCGGATGGAGGCGTATTTCGTCGAGCGGGAGATCGGTTTCGTCGAACACACTACCGCCAGCGTGCTGCGGTCTGTGCTTGCTGAGATGGTAGAGCATTCTCCCCCGGAAGCGGTGCTGCGCTCTGCGCTGGATCGCATGTACGCCGTCTCGCAGGCGCACTGGCGGCGCGAGGAGGACGCTATCCCCACGCTGGCCGCGTTACGGCAGCGCGGCTACCGACTGGGGTTGATCTCCAACGCGGCGGATGACCAGGACGTGCAGACCCTGGTGGAGGTACACGACCTCCGACCTTTCTTCGAGATCGTGTTGACCTCAGCGGCATGCGGCGTGCGCAAACCCGACCCGGCGATTTTCCACCAAGCGCTGCAGATGATGGACGCAACACCCGCGCAGGCCGTTATGATCGGTGACACTCTGAACGCAGACATCCTGGGCGCGCACAACGCCGGGATGTTTAGCATCTGGATCACCCGCCGCGCCGACACGCCGGCCAACCGCGCTCAGCGGGAGGCCATTCAGCCGGATGCTACCGTGCGCACGCTGGAGGAATTACTCACTCTGTTTCCATGAGCAGGGGGAAGCGGCAATCCGTTGAGCGGGGATATGGTCAGGGGCTCCTGAGCATCGAATCCCGCAGCCGATAGACGGCCAAACCGAGGTACTCTTTCAGCGCGGTGGTGGTCAAATCCAGGTTGGAAGCGTTGGGAATCAGGAACATCAACCGCGCGGAGAGCGGCCCGTGCCACAGCCGTTCCCATTGCGCGTCGGTGATCAGGTAATCCGTGGGCGCGGGAATGACCTCAATTCCCTGTTGTTCGAACAGATAGACCGCGCGCGGCATGTGCAGCGCCGAGGTGACCAGAATCACCCGCTGCACGCCGTGCTGTGCCAGGATGGCCTTGCTGTTCACCGCGTTCTGATAGGTGTTCAGCGAATCCGGCTCCAGCCACAGCGCCTCGTCGGGAACGCCGAGTTCGCGCAGCAGGGCGGCCATTTCCTCGGCGGGGGTGCTGCTCTGGCCTTCCAACCAGGGGATGCGCCCACCACTCAGTAACAGCGCGCGGGCTTTGCCCTGATGGTACAACCGCGCTGCGTAAAGCACCCGATCCACCGCGCCATTGGCTTCCGGTGTCTGACGGGGCGGCTCGACCGGCTCCGTGCCGCCGCCCAGCACGACCGCGACCTGGGCGTCAGGCAAGTTCGTGGCTGGGGGATAGCGGCGCTCCAGCGCGTGCGTCAGGGGGAAGGAGACCCAGCGCGTGCCCGCCAGCCAGAGCAACGCGAACGCCAGCGCGACCAGCGTCCGCCGCACGCGCGGGCGTTTAACCAGCAACGCCGCTCCCAGCAGCAGCCAGGTCAGCCCGACGGGGTACACGAACAGGGGGAGGAGTTTAGAGAGAAAGATGTCCATACGGTTGCGGGCAATTGTATCACTTGTTCGCGCACGCTTTCACGAAATTCTTACTCAAACGGTAATCATTTTGCGGTACAATGGGAGAAAGTCTGCCATTCCTCAGAGAAAGTGATTTTGTATGAGCCACCCCATTTCTCCGTCTGAAATCACGCCGGAATCCGTATACCTCTCGCGGCGCGACTTCCTGAAGGCGATGGGCTTCGTCGGCTCGGGTGCGTTGTTGACCGCCTGCGGCCTGTTGCCCAAAGCCGAGGAAACCCCGCCGCCCGACATCCAGGCCGGCCAGACCACGGACGAACTCGGCGACTCGCTCACCGATTACTACGACATCACTCATTACAATAACTATTACGAGTTCAGCGTCCATAAAGAGCAGGTGGCCGACCTGGCGCGCGACTTTCCCACCGATCCCTGGACGATCGAGGTGGGAGGCCTGGTGCACAAACCGCGCATCTTCGGCCTGGAAGACCTGCTGCGCCTATTTCCCCAAGAAGAACGGGTGTACCGCCTGCGCTGTGTGGAAGGCTGGTCGATGGTCATCCCATGGCTTGGCTTTCCGCTGGCTGCGCTGTTGCAGATGGTGGAGCCGAAAGCCGAGGCGAAATACGTGCGTTTTGTCTCCGTGCTCGACCCGGAGCACATGCCGGGGCAGAAGAAGTATCCCCGATCCTACCCCTGGCCGTACACCGAGGGGCTGCGCCTGGACGAAGCGATACACCCGCTCACCCTGATGGCAACCGGCCTGTATGGCAGGTCACTTCCGCCGCAGGACGGCGCACCGCTCCGCCTGGTGGTGCCCTGGAAGTACGGCTTCAAGAGCGCTAAAGCCATTGTGCGGATCGAACTCACGGATACTCAGCCAGAGACTTTCTGGAGCACCATTGCGCCGCAAGAGTACGGCTTTTACGCCAATGTCAACCCCAACGTGCCGCACCCGCGCTGGTCGCAGGCCTCCGAGCGGCGGATTGGCGAGAGCGGACGCCGTCCCACGCTGCTTTTCAACGGCTACGATGAGGTCGCGGCGCTGTATCAGGGCATGGATTTGACGAGGAACTATTGATGCCTCGCTGGAACCGCTGGCAAACGCTGGTGCATCTGGTCGCGCCGTTGCCGCTGCTTTACTTAGTCTGGGCCTATCGCAGCGGCGCGCTGGGCGTGAACCCGATTCAGATGCTCACGCTGCGCACCGGCCTGCTCACGCTGATTCTGCTCACGCTCACGCTGGCGGTCACCCCGCTGCAACGGTTTTTGCGTCTGCGCGGGATCGTGCGCGCCCGTCGTCCGTTGGGGCTGTACACCTTCGCCTATGCGACCGCGCACATGCTGACCTTCATCGGGTTGGACTACGGCTTCGATTGGGGGTTGTTGTGGCGGGAGATCGTCACTCAGAAGCCTTATGTGCAGATCGGGCTGCTGGCCTACGGTTTGCTGGCGCTGCTGGCGGTCACCTCGCCCCGCGCGGTGATGCGGCGGCTGGGCGCGCGCTGGAAGACGCTCCACCGGCTGATCTACCTGATCGGTGGCTTGGCGATCGTGCACTACGCCTGGGTGGTCAAGGGGAACGTGTCCACCTTCCAGGGGAACGTGGTCGGGCCGGTTGGGTACGGGCTGGTCATCGGCGGGCTGCTGGCGGCGCGGTGGGTGCGTCGTCCGCGGGCACGGCGCGCGCCAGCCGGGCAAAACCCGGCCCCATGATGCAATCGCTTTCCACCAGATGCCATCCAGCCTGCGCGAGCAAGATGCGCAGGCTGTTTTCGTCCCAGCGGTGATGTCGTTCGGCGCGCGCGGCCCAGGTGAGCAGCGTCTGACGCGCCAGCCCGGTCAGGCCGCGTTCGTCGGCCAGCGCCTGCGCCGCCGCCACGCTCAGGTGCTCCGAAGGGTTGAGCAGCGCAAGTTGACCGTCGGGCCGCAGCACGCGGCGCATGGCGCACAGCGCGGCGTGCGGGTCGTCCAGCAGAAAGATCACGTTGCTCGCCGTGACCAGGTGGAACGTGCCCGGTGGGAAGGGGAGCGCGCGGGCGTCGGCGACCAGCGCGAGCGGGTGCAGCCGCCCGGTCAGCATCGCGGGGTCAGCGTCCAGGCCGAACGCATGACAGCCGCGCTGTGCGAGCAAAGCCGGGAACAGCGCCGGGCCGCAGCCGACGTCGAGCGCTCGCGTGCCGGGTTGCGGCGCAATCCAGTCCGCAAACCGGCGCAGCACCCTTCCCCATCCGGTGCGGGTTTGCAGCGCCAGGAAGGTATCGGCTTCGTTCATCATGGTGCGCCGCGGTTCAGCCCCCAGATCAGGCGCAGGCCGTCCAGGGTGAGCCAGGGGGCGACTACCTGGATGACGTCCGTCTCGCGGGCGATGAGTTCGGCCAGGCCGCCGGTGGCGATCACCTTCATGTCGTCGCCCAGTTCGCGGCGGAAGCGCGCCACCATGCCTTCCACCAGTCCCACGTACCCGAACAGCAGGCCGGATTGCATGGCGTGTACCGTGTTGCGCCCGATGGCGCTCGGCGGGCGCTCCAGGCTGACGCGCGGCAGTTTGGCCGCCCGTTGGAAGAGCGCCTCGGCGGCGATGCCGATGCCCGGCGCGATGGCGCCGCCCAGGTAGTCGCCCTCGCGGGTAATGGCGTCGAAGGTGGTCGCGGTGCCGAAGTCCACCACGCAGGCCGGCGTACCGTACAGGTGACGCACGGCGACCGCGTCCACGATGCGGTCGGCCCCCACCGCGCGCGGATTTTCGTAACGGATGCGCACGCCGGTCTTCACGCCAGCGTCCACCACCAGCGGGTCGTGATGCAGAAAGCGACGGCAGGCTTCTACAATCGCGTGAGTGAGCGGCGGCACGACCGACGCCAGGCAGATCCCGCGAAGGTCGTCGGGCGTGTGTCCGCTGTGCGCCAGCAGCGCCACGAATTGCAGCCCGTACTCGTCCGCTGTGCGGTCGTGCACGGTGGAGAGCCGCCAGCGTGGGCCGAGCACGTCGCCCTGGTACAGGCCGAGGGTGATGTTCGTGTTGCCGATATCAATCGTCAGTAACATCTCAGAACGTCTCCCTCCCCGTTCCCAGGAGCATGTTGTCGATCAGGCGGGTGGAGCCGACGAAGACGGCCATCGAGAGCAGGGCGCGTTCCACCGGACCGTGCAGTTCCTGAAGTGTGTCGGGGTCGGCGCAGGAGACGTATTGTAGTTTGGCCAGCGGCTCGGCGTTCACTATCTCAGTCACGATCTGGCGCAGGTGGTCTGCATCGCGTTCGCCGCGCTCGAAGGCCGCTTTGGCTGCACTCAGGCCGCGATAGAGCACCGTCGCCGCGCGACGTTCCTCCGGGTTCAGGTACACGTTGCGGCTGGACATCGCCAGCCCGTCCGCTTCACGCACGATGGGGCAGACCACAATCTCAAGGGGGAAGTTCAGGTCGCGCACCATCTGCTGAATCACGCGCGCCTGCTGGGCGTCCTTCTGGCCGAAGTATGCCTTCTGTGGCTGCACGCCGTGGAACAGTTTGGCGACCACGGTGGTCACGCCGCGAAAGTGCCCCGGCCGGCGCGCGCCTTCGAGCACCTGCGTGATTTCTTCCACCGTGACCCAGGTCTGGAAGCCGGGCGGGTACATCACCTCTGGCGTGGGCGTCCAGACCAGGTCAACGCCCTCGGCTTCCAGCAGCGATAGGTCGCGCGGCAGGTCGCGGGGATATTTATCCAGGTCTTCGTTCGGGCCGAACTGGGTAGGGTTGACGAAGATGCTCACTACCACACTGGCGCACTCAGCGCGCGCTCGCCGCACCAGCGATAGATGCCCTTCATGCAGATAGCCCATCGTGGGGACAAGACCCACCGGCTCGGGCAGTTCGGCGCGTGCGATACGGAGATCGGAAAGGGTAGTTACGGTTTTCATAGCGGGTCTGATTGGTCTAATTGGTCTGATTGGTCGGTAGGCTGGGTGGCCTGGTGAGTTGCACGGCAGCCTTTGGCTCCTCTGGTTCCTCTGCCCCCTCTGTCCCCTTAGATTCCTCAACCACCTCCCTCACCATTCGCCACAACGCGCGGTTGACGGGCGTGGGGACGCCGACGCGCTCGCCGTGACGCACGATCTGTCCACAGATGGCGTCGATCTCGGTCGGTGCGCCGCGGTCGAGGTCTTGAAGCATCGAGGAACGATTGTGGGCGGTGCGGCGGGCCACGTCTTCGGCGGCGGCGACGGGATCGTCGAAAGGCAGCGAGATGCCCAGCGCCCCGGCCACCTCTGCCGCCTCGCGGGCGGCCTGCGCCATGAACAGACGCGCCGCGCGCTCTTCCAGCAGGGCGCCGTTGGGCGCGCCCATCAACGCGGTGAGCGGGTTGATGGCGGCGTTGATCACCAGTTTGCCCCACAGCAACGACTGCACGTCGGGGTGCACCTGCACCGCGAAACCCGCCGCACGCAGACGGTCGGCCAGTGGCCCCAGACGCGGGTGCTCGCCCAGCGAGACCACGCCCTCGCCGCCAGGGCGCACCACGCCGGGCGCGACCAGCGTCGCGCCGGTGGTGGTCACGCCTACGGCCACGCGCTCCGCCCCCAGACGCGCTGCGAGTGTCTCGGCGTTGCCCAGTCCGTTCTGCAAGGTGAGCGCCAGCCCGTCCGGTGCCAGGCAGGCCGCCAGTTGACGCGCTGCACGTTCGGTTTGCCAGGTCTTGACCAGCACCAGCGCTGCACGCGCGTTGCCGCAATCCGCCGGGTCGTCCGTGGCGTGCACGGGGTAGGCACGCTCGCCGTCCCCCCTCTGCGGCTGCCGGCTGCGGGGCGCGGGTGGGTGGCGGGGGGTGGAGGCGGCGCAGAATGGGGACGACTGCCTGCCGACCAAGGGCGGGGTGCGTACCCGTTATCGGGGGTGCCAGGTTTGGGTCGCTCGCGGTCCGGAACCGCGCATCGGCCGGCTATCGACCGGTGGTCAGTTTCGTGCGGCACGCATGAACGGTGCCCGCCTTCACTCGCAGGTGAACAAGTACCGGGTGTGGGTCAATGGTGTCTTGTTCCCCTCGGTGATTTACTCGACCGTAGACGACTTCCAATTGCTGCTCCCTCATCCTTCGCGCAATTATGGCTTCAGCGATGTGTGGGAGAACTTCCGGCTGGACGAAGGTTGGAACCATTTGCTGTTTCAGTTGGACACCACCATGAAGCCCAAGTCCACCAGGTTCCGTTTCGGAGTGCCGAAGGGGGTGGAAGGGGTTGTCAGTTCGGCGGACCCGCCTGCGGACCACGGGAAGCCCTCCACGGATGCCCTCCAGCCCTACGTCGCAGAAGCCTTGGCTCTCGGTCCTTTTCCCGGGATACCGGACCGCGGTGTTTACGTTCGCCTGTCCGAAGACGAAGACCCCAACCATGTACCGATGGACATGGCAGCCCGTGGTGAATTGGTGACCATCGATGCCGATTTCGTGCGGTTTCGTGGTTTTGAGGTCCGACACGGAGGCCAGTTCCAGCAGCGAGCCCAGGTGAAAGTCCACGGAGAGGGTGTGTGGATCGAAGGATGCCTGATCCGCGACAGCGAAGTCCGCGGTATCACCGTGCAGTGCGACAAGGACCTGACCGCGGCTCCGGTCGTTCTCCGCAACAACTGGATCATCAACCCCGGTAACACGGGGATCGGTATGGCCGGTGCGAGCGATGTCATCACAGCGGAGAATCAGAACCAGAACGCACCGGGTCGAAGTCCTGTCTGGATCGAGTACAACACCATCGTCAATCACAACTGGGCTGGATTCCCGCCGTTGTGGGAGTCCGGTGGCATGAAATTGATGCGATCGAGCGGTTGTGTCATCCGATACAACACCATTGTCGGCGGCTCCGGTCCAGGAATCTGGCTGGACTGGGAGCATTTCAACAATCGTATCGAGGGCAACCTGTTTCGCAATGTATGGGCGTTCGGAGTGGGCGTCGAGGCCTCCCCCGGTCCGACACTGATTGCAAACAACGTCTGCACGAACCTCCGCCCCGGTCCCGTCTGGTTCCGCTGGGCCCTGCTTTCGTGGAGCAGTGACCGGAACTACGTGGTGCATAACACCATCGATGGGCGATGGATCAGCGCTCCGGCGTGGCAGAACAAGACCGGCACGGACGGCATCTACTTGAACGAGGGGGGCGATGATCGCCACACCCGTTGGGTGCCCCTGGACCAGAGGCGTCAGTTTGTGTTCAACAATGTCATCGTGGGTTGCCGTGTGGCGGTGCGGAGGAAACCTGGTGACCTGGTGGAGGCAAACTTCACCGACCGCGGTCAGGGAGCGCGTCCTCTCGACGCCGGTGCCTGGTTCCATTCCCCCGACACCGAGGATTATCGTCCTGCCACAGGAAGTCCGCTCTGTGGAGCGGGGGGCATGAACGACACCACCAGGCTCGTACGTCACGATTTCTTTGGACTGCCTCGCGCCCATGCCGACCGGCCAGCAGTGGGCGCGTTTCGCTGTGGTGCTCCGCTGGACGAACCGGGCATCACCACGCTCGAGATCGAACTGAAAGACCACACAGTGGTCTACCGGCGTTTCCCTTCCGACTGATCGGAACCGCCCAGGAGTGTCGTGCGCTGCGACTCGTCCGTCCGTTCACCATGGACGGGCCGCCGGAGAGCGGGAAGGGACGGCGCCCACGGTTTCATTCAAGGAAGGAGTCGTCCATTGCATCGTCGACAGTTCTTACGAGCATGCCTGGGAGCAGCGGTCTACACGGGAAGTTCCGCGGTCACGGCACGGGCCGAGACATCAGACCCGGCCTATCCTTTTTCCAACCTGAATGATGCCTTTCGGGCCGCAGGGTTCGATCCGTCCCGTGCCGATGCTTTCACCGCGGTGTTTACCGCCGATGTCCATTACGGCGTGGGGGTGCCCGATAAGATCCTGAAGCCGATGTTCGCCGAGATCAACCAAATGAAACCGCTCCCCGCCCTGTTCGCCATCGATGGAGACCTGATCGTCAAGGCATCGCTTCACTTCGGACAGATACCGGACGAGGCGCAGAAAAAGGAAGCTCAGGATGAGTTCCGGTTGCTCAAGAAAGCCCTGGAAGACCTGCGTCCCGAGATTCCTTCCTAT